>NZ_JBANBJ010000057.1:0-51044 GCF_059803515.1 Bradyrhizobium sp. UFLA05-125
GGTTGCAGTCGCGGCAGGCCATTCCTCTCGGAACACCCCGACAATATCTGATTGCGCTATTACAAGGGTGGGTTAGCGAAGCGTAACCCACCGCTTATCTCGCCAGTGGCGTGGTGGGTTACGCCTTCGGCTAACCCACCCTACGAAACCGTACGTGTGCGACAGCAATGCCGATCAAGCGCGTTGCAGCGGCGAGGTGCAACATCGCCGCGCTTCGAATGAGGACCTCTAGTTCATGAACCCAGCCCAGCGTGCACTCTGGTTCATCGAAAGCCATCTCGCCGAGCCGCTGACGCTCGACGAGATCGCCGAGATCGGTGGCGTGTCACGCTTCCATATGGTGCGGGCGTTTGCCGCGGCGACCGGCTTTCCGGTGATGCGCTACGTGCGGGCGCGGCGGCTCACCGAGGCCGCGCGTAACTTGGCGCGCGGTGCGCCGGACATTTTGTCGCTGGCGCTGGATGCGGACTACGGATCTCACGAAGCCTTCACCCGCGCGTTCCGCGACCATTTCGGCGTGACACCCGAAGCGGTCAGGGCGGCGACGTGCGTCAAACACCTCAAGCTTCAGGAGCCGATCCTCATGGACTCAACCATGCTCGACAATCTCGCACCGCCTCGTTTCGAAACCGCCAAGGCGTTCCTCGTCGCAGGCATCGCTGAGCGCATCTCCTGTGACAACGGCGCCGCCATCCCGGGCCTGTGGCATCGCTTCCATCAGGAGGTCGCCGACATTCCAGCGCAAGTGGCGCAAGGGAAAGGTCAAGTCGCCTATGGCGTCTGCTGCAACGGCGACGATGCCGGCAATTTCGACTATATCGCCGGCGTCGAGGTCTCCGATTTCTCTGACCTGCCGCGGCGCTTCGGACGCATCCGGATTCCCGAACAGCGCTACGCGGTGTTCACTCACACCGACCACGTCGCCTCGATCCGCCGAACCGTCAACACGATCTGGAATCAGTGGCTGCCGGCATCGAGCCTGAAGGCCGCGGACGCGCCGAATTTCGAACGCTATGACGAAAAGTTCGATCCCAAGACAGGCAATGGCGGCTTCGAGATTTGGGTGCCGGTGAAGGAGTAGGGCTGCGCAACGCTGGCATACCCGGCCGCTTGCTTGGCAAACGGAAGCGCCTTTGTCATAACGGCACGCAAACCTGCGTGCCGGACCGCCATCGGACATCCCGGCGACGCGATAAAAAGCCGGGAGGTTTCCGATGTCCAGCATCCGCCTAATCGCCACCGATCTCGAGTTTCCGGAAGGCCCGGTGGTGATGCCCGACGGCTCGGTCGTACTGGTGGAAATTCGCGGGGCACGGCTCACGCGCGTTTATCCCGACGGACGGAAAGAGATCGTCGCAAAAATGCCGGGCGGACCGAACGGCGCGGCGCTCGGCCCCGACGGCAAGATCTACGTCTGCAACAATGGCGGCTTCTCCTGGATCCCGACCGGCAAGATGATCATGCCGGGCCCGCAGCCCGACGATTATCTCGGTGGCTCGATCCAGCGGGTCGATCTGCAATCGGGCAAGGTCGAGACGGTCGTGACCAAATGCGGCGAGCATGACCTGCGCGGTCCCAATGATCTCGTCTTCGACCGGCATGGCGGCCTGTGGTTCTCCGACCTCGGAAAGCGTCGTGCGCGCGACATGGATGTCGGCGGGATGTATTATCTCAAGCCCGGGATGCAGGAGATCGTCGAGGTCGTGCACGGCGTGCTGCCGGCGAACGGCATCGGCCTGTCGCCGGATGAGAACACCGTCTACATCGCGGAGACGCCGACCGCGCGGCTCTGGGCCTATGAGCTCGCAGCGCCCGGCAGCCTGAAGCCGCGCGAAGTGATCTATCGCGGCGAGCGCGGCAAGCCGATCGCGGGGCTCGGCGGCTATCAGATGTTCGACTCGCTTGCGGTCGAGGCCAACGGCAATGTCTGCGTTGCAACGCTGGTCTCAGCTTGCATCTCGGTGATCGCGCCGGATGGCAGGCTGGTCGAGCAGGTCCCGACCGGCGACCGCGTCACAACCAACATCGCCTTCGGTGGCCCCGAGCTCAAGACCGCCTACATCACGCTGTCGGGCAAGGGTGAGCTGATCGCCATGGACTGGCCGCGCGGCGGATTGCCGTTGAATTTTCTGAATAAGTGAGACAAGTCGTTATTGCGAACGAAGCGAAGTAATCCAGAAGACCCTCACCCTGAGGAGCGCGCCATCGGCGCGCGTCTCGAAGGGCGAGGCCACCGGCCGGGCCTTCATCCTTCGAGACGCGCGTTCCGCGCTCCTCAGGATGAGGGCTTGCAGCCTGGATTGCTTCGTCGCTTCGTTGCTCGCAATGACGAAGGAGACACCATCAATGCCCTGGCCTGATCCAATCACCCTCCGCGGCGAGCATGCGCGGCTCGAGCCGCTGTCGCATCAGCATCGCGACGCCTTGGTGGAGGCCGTGAAGGACGGCGAACTCCAGAAGCTCTGGTACACCGCGATCCCCAAGCCTGAGAACATGGCGAAGGAAATCGACCGGCGCCTTGGCCTCCAGGCCGCGGGCTCCATGCTGCCTTTCACCGTGTTCGACGCCGAGGGCAAGATCGTCGGCCAGACCACCTACATGAACATCGATGCGACCAACCGCCGCGTCGAGATCGGCTCGACCTGGTACGCCAAGAGCGCGCAGCGCGGCCCGCTCAACACGCAGTGCAAGCTGCTGTTGCTGACCCATGCCTTCGAGCAGCTCAACTGCATTGCGGTGGAATTCCGCACGCACTTCTTCAATCACCAGAGCCGGCGTGCCATCGAGCGGTTAGGGGCCAAGCAGGACGGCATCTTGCGCAGCCATCAGGTGGCGCCGAACGGCACGCTGCGCGACACCGTGGTTTACAGCATCACCGCAGCCGAATGGCCGACGGTGAAGGCGCATTTGACCTATCAACTCAACGACAAGCCGCGCTGAGGCGGTTCGAGGCAAGATGGACAGATTTGATTATGTAATCGTCGGCGCCGGCTCCGCCGGCTGCGTGCTCGCGAACCGGCTCAGCGAAGACTCCAACACCAGCGTGTGTGTGCTCGAGGCGGGCCCGAGCGACTGGCATCCCTACATCCATCTGCCGGCGGGCTTCATCAAGACCTTTCACATGAAGAGCATCAACTGGGCCTACGAGCAGGAGGTAGGGCCCTGGACCGGCGGCCGCAGCATCTACGCGCCTCGCGGCAAGACGCTCGGCGGCTCGTCCTCGATCAACGGTCACATCTACAACCGCGGCCAGAATCTCGATTTCGACACCTGGGCGCAGATGGGCAATCGCGGCTGGAGCTATGCCGATGTGCTGCCATATTTCAAGCGGCTGGAGAAGCGGGTCGGCGAGGGCGAGGCGCTTTATCGCGGCCGCGATGGCAGCCTCACCGTCACCACCATGGAGTGGCGTGATCCGCTCTGCGAAGCCTTCATGGACGGCGCCGTGTCGCTCGGCATCCCGCGCAATCCCGATTACAACGGCGCCAAGCAGGAAGGCGTTTCCTATTGCCAGCGCACCATCGAGAAGGGCCTGCGCGTCTCCGGTGTGACTGCGTTCCTCAAGCCCGCGATGAAGCGGTCCAATCTGCATGTGCACACGCATGCGCACGCGACCGAGATCATCTTCGACGGTAAGCGCGCCGTCGGCGTACGCTATAGCAAGGGCGGCCGGGGCGGCACGCCGGTCGAGGTGCGCGCCAACAAGGAAGTGATCCTGTCGGGCGGCGCCTACAACTCGCCGCAGCTCCTCCAGCTCTCCGGCGTCGGCTCGCCAGATCTCTTGCAACAGTACGGCATCGCCGTGCGTCATGCGCTGCCGGTCGGCGAAGGCCTGCAGGATCATTATGCGCCGCGCACGGTGGCGCGGGTGAAGGACATCAAGACCATCAATGAGCTCCGCCGCGGCTGGCGTCTCTGGGTCGAGGCGATGAAATGGGCCACCGCACGCCGCGGCCTCCTCTCGCTGTCGCCGACCATGGTCTATTGCTTCTGGTATTCGGGCGAGAGCCCGGATCGCTCGGACCTCCAGCTCACCTTCACGCCGGCGAGCTACAAGGAAGGCGTGCAGGGACAGCTCGAGGACGAGCCCGGCATGACGGTCGCCTCCTGGCAGCAGCGTCCCGAAAGTCGCGGCCATGTGCGCATCCGCTCGAGCGATCCCTTTGCGCCGCCAATCATCCAGACCAACTATCTCGACGCCGAGCTCGACCGCCGCGTCATCGTCGGCGGCATGAAGCTCGCGCGCAGGCTTTTGAAGTCGGCGCCGCTCTCGCCCTATTACGCCTATGAGGATTTCCCCGGGCCCAACGTCAACAGCGACGACGAATTCCTGCACGCCGCCACCGAGCGCGGCACCACCACCTTCCACCCCGGTTGCACCTGCCGCATGGGCCCGGCCGAGTCCACCTGGGCCGTGGTCGACGACCAGCTCCGCGTCCACGGCCTGCAGGGCCTGCGCGTCGTCGACGCCTCGGTGATGCCGCGCATGATCTCGGCGAACTTGAACGCATCCACGATGATGATCGCCGACCGCGCCTCCGACCTGATCCGCGGCAGGAAGCCTATGGAAGCGGCAAACGTGCCGGAAACAGCGGTGGCGTGAGGGCGCTTCTTCGTAGGGTGGGGTAGCGAAGCGTAACCCACCTCTTTGCTTTCCACCCGTTACGGAAGTGGTGGGTTACGCTGACGCTAACCCACCCTACGAGCTGGCCCGGCTCAGTTGTAGTCGTGAGCGGCTACGTGCCGGTTCAAACGGAGATAGTCTGGATTGCTTCGTCGCTCCTCGCAATGACGAGATTGGAGCACGCGCGCACCACGCCCTCGCCGTCATCGCCCGCGAAAGCGGGCGATCCAGTAATTCCAGAGGCAGCGCGAGGGTACGGAGAGACCGCGGCGTACTGGATTCCCCGCTTTCGCGGGGAATGACACCGAAGTTTTGAGCAACGGCGCTGCGCCGTTGCAACTGGGGAGGGCTTAAACCTCCCGCCGGCTCAAGAATGCCAGCCGCTCGAACAGGTGCACATCCTGCTCGTTCTTGAGCAGGGCGCCGTGCAGCGGCGGGATCAGTTTGCGCGGGTCGCGTTCGCGCAGTTGCTCCGGTGTCATCTCCTCGTTGAGCAGCAGCTTCAGCCAGTCGAGCAGCTCGGAGGTCGAGGGCTTCTTCTTCAGACCGGGCACCTCGCGCACCTCGAAGAAGATGCGCAGGGCCTCTTCGACGAGGCGCTTCTTGATGCCGGGGAAGTGGACGTCGACGATGCGGCCCATGGTCTCGGCGTCGGGGAACTTGATGTAGTGGAAGAAGCAGCGGCGCAGGAAGGCATCCGGCAGCTCCTTCTCGTTGTTGGAGGTGATCATCATGATCGGGCGCTGCTTGGCCTTGATCGTCTCGCCGGTCTCGTAGACATGGAATTCCATGCGGTCGAGCTCGAGCAGTAGGTCGTTCGGAAACTCGATGTCGGCCTTGTCGATCTCGTCGATCAGCAGCACCGGGCGCTGCTCGGCGGTGAAGGCGTCCCACAGCTTGCCGCGCTTGATGTAGTTCTTGATGTCGGACACGCGCGCGTCGCCGAGCTGGCTGTCGCGCAGGCGCGATACCGCATCGTATTCGTAGAGGCCCTGCTGCGCCTTGGTGGTGGACTTGATGTGCCAGGTTAGAAGCGGGGCGTTCAACGCTTTCGCCACTTCCTCGGCGAGCACGGTCTTGCCGGTGCCGGGTTCGCCCTTCACCAAAAGCGGTCGCTCCAGCACGATTGAGGCGTTGACGGCGACCTTGAGATCGTCGGTCGCAACATAGTCCTTGGTGCCGGTAAACTTCATCGAGCGTCCTTGTTGATCATCGGGCGAGGTGTACCTCCGCCACAACATGAGAACGGCCGCTTCGAGCGGCCGTTCCGGATTAGGTCAAGCTGTTCAGGCCCGTCTTATCAGCGAAAGGATGACCAGCACAATCACCGCGCCGATCGTAGCGTCCAGGATCGAGCCGAACGTGCCGGTGGCGAGCCCGATGCCGAGCTGCGGCAGGATCCAGCCCGCAACCAGCGCGCCGATGATGCCGACCACGATGTTGCCGACCAGTCCAAATCCCGCCCCGTGGACAATTTTCCCCGCGAGCCAGCCGGCGATCGCTCCGATGATCAGCGCTGCGACAATTCCCATGGCAAAGATCCCCAAAACCAAGCCTCAACTGCAGCAATTCTAGAGCAAAAAGCCTCCCGGTCCAGAGCGTGGCGACCCGTCTCGCCCCTTGACGGGAGCAATCCGACGGGCAATCTCTTACTCATGTTCCTCCAATTCTTCACCTCATTGCGCGACGCGCAGGTCCCTGTGACGCTGCGCGAATACCTCACGCTGATGGAGGCGCTCGACGCCGACCTCGCGGACTTTACGGTCGAGAATTTCTACTACCTGTCGCGCGCCTCACTGGTGAAGGATGAGCGGAATCTCGACAAGTTCGACCGCGTCTTCGGCACCGTGTTCAAGGGACTGGAAAGCCTGCTCGACGCCATGGACAAGGCGGAGATTCCCGAGGAGTGGCTGAAGAAGCTCGCCGAGAAATACCTCACCGAGGAAGAGAAGAAGCAGATCGAGGCTATGGGCTGGGACAAGCTCATGGAGACCCTGAAGAAGCGGCTCGAGGAACAGAAGGGCCGCCATCAGGGCGGCAGCAAATGGATCGGCACCGCCGGCACCTCGCCGTTCGGTGCCTATGGCTACAATCCCGAGGGCGTGCGCATCGGGCAGGAGAAGAACCGCAACAACCGCGCCGTGAAAGTGTGGGACAAGCGCGAGTTCAGGGATCTCGACGGCAATGTCGAGCTCGGCATCCGCAACATCAAGGTCGCGCTGCGCCGCCTTCGCAAGTTCGCCCGCACCGGCGCGCCGGACGAGCTCGATCTCGACAATACGATCAAGCAAACCGCCAACCACGGCTATCTCGACGTCGTCATGCGCCCCGAGCGGCGCAACGCAGTCAAGCTCCTGGTGTTCTTCGACATTGGCGGCTCGATGGATTCGCATATCGAGCAGGTCGAGGAATTGTTCTCGGCGGCGAAAAGCGAGTTCAAGCACATGGAGTATTTCTACTTCCACAACTGCCTCTATGAGGGCGTGTGGAAGCAGAACAAGCGGCGTTTCACCGACCGCACGCCGACCTGGGACGTGCTGCATAAATATCCGCACGACTACAAGGTCGTATTCGTCGGCGACGCCTCGATGTCGCCTTATGAGATCATGGTGCCGGGCGGCTCGGTCGAGCACGTCAACGAGGAGCCGGGCTCGGTCTGGCTCGATCGCATCATCCGCACCTATCCGCATGCGGCGTGGCTGAACCCGGTGCAGCAGAAGCACTGGGACTATTCGGAATCGACCACGATCATTCGCCGCATCTTCGCCAACCGCATGTTCCCGATCACCATCGAGGGGCTTGAGGGGGCGATGAAGGAGTTGACGCACTAGCATCCCGTCATTCCGGGGCGCGCGTAGCGCGAGTCCGGAATCTCGAGGTCGTAATTGTTGATCGAGGTTCCGGGTTCGATGCTATGCATCGCCCCGGAACGACGAGCGTGACAACAAGAGGGAGAAGCACATGCCCCAAAATATCACCCGCGGCATCAAGGCGCTGATCGACGAGGCCAATGCCGAGATCGAAACGCTGTCGGCCAAGGACGCCATCGAAATCTCCAAGAACGGCGACGTTGTCATCGTCGACATCCGCGACCCCCGCGAGATCGAGCGCGACGGCCGTATCCCCGGCGCGTTTGCCTGCACCCGCGGCATGCTCGAATTCTGGATCGATCCGCAGAGCCCCTACGCAAAACCGATCTTCCAGGAGGACAAGAAGTTCGTTTTCCACTGCGCCGGCGGCCTTCGTTCCGCGCTCGCAGCCAAGACCGCGCAGGACATGGGCCTCAAGCCCGTTGCCCACATCGCCGGCGGCTATGCTGCCTGGCGCGACGCCGGCGGCCCGGTGGAAAAGTGGGAGCCGAAGAAGAAAGCCTGACTGGGACCGAGCTATCAGCCACGACGTCATGCCCGGGCTTGTCCCGGGCATCCACGTTCTTTCGCGACACAAGCAAGGCGTGGATGGCCGGGACAAGCCCGGCCATGACGACCTAGAAAGTTGCCGGAGACTACATCAATGACTGACGCCACCACCACCGATCCCCTCGTCTCCACCGAATGGCTCGCCGCCCACATTGGCGACGCCAAATTGACGGTGCTCGATGCCACCTTCAAGCTGCCGGGTGTGCTGCCGCTGCCGAAGGACGACTATCTCGCCGCGCATCTGCCGGGCGCGGTGTTCTTCGATGTCGATGCTGTATCCGACCACTCCAATCCGTTGCCGCACATGTTTCCGAGCGCCGAGCAGTTCGGCCGCGACGTCGGCAGTCTCGGCGTCAGCAATGCCGATACCGTCGTGATCTACGATGCCGGCGGCTGGGTCGCGGCGCCACGCGCGTGGTGGATGTTCCTGTCCTACGGCCACAGCAATGTGCGTATCCTCAACGGCGGCCTGAAGAAGTGGCGCGCCGAGGGACGTCCGGTCGAGAGCGGCGAGGTGAAGCGGAAACCCGCAACATTCAAGGCGAGCTATGATTCGAAGCGCGTGCGCAGCATGCAGCAGTTGATCGCGAACGTCGAAAGCCGTGCCGAGCAGGTGATCGATGCGCGTCCGGCCGAACGCTTCGAGGGCCGCGCCGCGGAGCCACGGCCGGGCATCCGCTCCGGCCACATCCCGGGCGCCCGCAACGTGCCCTATGCCCAATTGTTCGATGCCGCGACCGGCGAAATGAAGTCGCTCGCCGATCTCAAGCAGGCCTTCAGCGGCGCGGGCGTCAAGCTCGACGCGCCGATCGTGACGAGTTGCGGCTCCGGCGTCTCTGCCGGCGTGCTGACGCTCGCGCTTTACCGGATCGGAATCACCGACACCGCGCTTTATGACGGCTCATGGTCGGAATGGGGCCAGGAGGGCGGCCCGGTGATCGCGACCGGGCCGGCCTGAGGCCCGCTCAACGGGCGCGGGTGGTCGCCGCGTAGGCCGGCTGCCGGTATTGCTGCAGCGGCTGCGTGGCAAAGGGACTGAATATCTGCTGCACCTGCACTGGCAGCGGTAGCGGCCGGCGCACGATCCGCTGCCGCTTCTTGTTCGCGCGCCGCTTGGCGGCCTGCTTGTCGGACGTGTCGCTCGCGGCCTTGGCTTTCGTCGGCGGATCCTGCGGAGCGGCCGTCGCTGGATCGGCGAGCGCCGCGACCTCTCTGGTCCCCTCGGACGGCGGAGGCACGGTCGCTCCGGCCTGCTGCGGCTCGATTGCTGTGGCCGGCGTTGGGGCCGCCTCGATGATCGCGAGCGGGTCGGTGACTGGGGGCGTCGGCTCGGCCGACGCGGTTTGCGTCACCGGAGCCTCGGCTGGCGGAGAGGGAGCCTCAGTCGCGGGGGCTTCCCCGGCGACCGGCACGACCGGCGCGCTGCTCACCTCGGATGTCAGTGCGGCAGCCTGCTCAGGTCCGCTTTCGGGAAGGCCGATGGTCGGGACTTCATCCCGCACCGAGGTCGAGGGCGGCAGCGGCTCGGTGCGCAGCGTTGCGAGCACCGGCTGCGGCGGCTCGCTCGCCTGTGCGAACACCTGCTCCTGCGGGCCGTTTCGCCAGGACGGATTGCTGACGAACTGCTCATGCGTCGCCCGCAGCAGCGCGGCGGCCCCTAAGCCGAACACCAGGATGGAGGTTGACAACAGGATCGCGGCAAACAGGAAGCGGAAGCCGGGAAGCATCGAAGGGCAATTTCCGCCTTGGCAAGGTTGGTGCCGAGGCCCTTGAGCCATCTGAACGCGGTGACGGTACTGGCTTGCCGCCTTCGCCGCGCGGGAAATAGGTCAACGCGGAGGACGAATCAGGCTGATTCAAGAATACCCGAACACTCCTGAGCCTTTCCGTAAAAATCGGGGGCGGAGAGACCGGCAACCTGCGGCCCGTGCGATTTCCGTTTCGTGATGCACCTGAGCAACGGTCGCGCCGCCGATCACAAATCACCAAATCAGGCCCAAACCGGCCTGTTTTGTCTTGAATGCGCCGCGATCTTCGTCCATTTGCCCCTTAACGGTCCGGTCGGGCCTGGGGACTAAACTAGGGCGATGATGATCAAACATTTTCTGACGATTTGCGCTGCCGCAACAGCCGCTGCGGCGGGAGCCTCGCTCGCGCAGGCTCAGCAGAGCTATCCGGTCCAGCAGGCCCCGGTCTATCAGCAGGGCTATCCGTCCGAATATCGCCCCGGCGACCGCGTGCCGAATTTCGACGCGCTCGAGGATGACGACGACGCGATGCCGTCGCAGCCGCGGAACTCCGCCGCGCTGCCGCCGCCCGGCCCGTCCGGTCCCGTGATGTCGCCTGACGATCCGCGCTATGGCCGCCCCGCCGGCGCTCCGCCGGTCTATTCCAATAATGCGCCGCAGGGGCCGGTGATGTCGCCGGATGATCCCCGATATGGCCGGCCCGCCGGCCCGCCTGCGGTGATTTATGCCGACCGTCCGGCCGCGCCGCAGGGCGCCGACGACGGCCTGCGTCCGCCGGAAGGCGTCGGTGGACCCGCCGCGACCGGCGGTGTCCAGCAGCAGCCTGCCGGTCCGAATGGCCCGCCGATGACGGTTGCGGCGCTTCCCCCGGAGGAGCAGCCTGACGCGGCGCCCACGGAGTTGCCGGCGAACCTGCGTCGCCAGGAGGTCGCGTTCCAGACCAAGGAGCCGGCCGGTACGCTCATCGTCGATACCCCGAACACCTACCTCTATTACGTCCTCGGCAATGGCCGCGCGATTCGCTACGGCGTGCGTGTCGGCCGCGACGGTTTCACCTGGACCGGTGTGCAAAAGATCACCCGCAAGGCGGAGTGGCCAGATTGGCATCCGCCGACGGAAATGATCGAGCGCCAGCCCTATCTGCCGCGCTTCATGGCTGGTGGTCCCGGCAATCCGCTCGGCGCGCGCGCAATGTATCTCGGCTCGACGGTGTACCGCATCCACGGCACCAACCAGCCCTCGACGATCGGCAAGTTCGTCTCCTCGGGCTGCATCGGCATGCTGAACGAGGACGTCTCCGACCTCTTCGATCGCGTCAAGGTCGGTACCCGCGTCGTCGTGATGCCGGGCGGCCCGTCGCCGGGAACGGCGACCGCATCTGCCGCGCCGGCGCCCGGCGCTGCCGCAC
Organism: Bradyrhizobium sp. UFLA05-125; assembly: GCF_059803515.1. Taxonomy (NCBI): domain Bacteria; kingdom Pseudomonadati; phylum Pseudomonadota; class Alphaproteobacteria; order Hyphomicrobiales; family Nitrobacteraceae; genus Bradyrhizobium; species Bradyrhizobium sp. UFLA05-125. The sequence goes on from NZ_JBANBJ010000057.1 coordinate 11,200, forward strand.
CAGCGCCGATGGCAGCCCAGGCCGGCCCGGCCCCGGGCAGGCAGCCGACCGTGGTGCCACCGCTGCCGGCGCCCGTCACGGTACGCTGAGCGCTTCGAAAGATCCTTATTGCGAAGGGCGTGCCATCGGCACGCCCTTTTCGTTTCAGGCCAGCCGCTTCGGCGGCTCGCTACCCTTCGTCCAGGCGTCGATCGCCTCGACCATCTGCCCGTAATGGATGCGCAGCCCGTCCGCGGTGGCGTAGCCGAGGTGCGGTGTCAGCACGACATTGTCGAGCTTGCGGATCGGATGATCGGTCGGCAGCGGCTCGACCGAGAACACGTCGATGCCCGCACCCGCGATCTTCTTCTGTTGCAGCGCCTCGAGCAGCGCTGCCTCGTCGACGATCGGCCCGCGCGCGGTGTTGACGAGATAGGCGGTCGGCTTCATCCGCGCGAGATCGGCGCCGCCGACCAGCCCGCGCGAGCGCTCGCTCAGCACCACATGGATGGTGATGATATCAGCCTTCGCAAACAGCTCCTCCTTGCTGGCGTAGCCGACGTCGATCTCCTTGCATTTCTCAGCAGTCAGATTCGGGCTCCAGGCGATGACGTTCATCCCGAACGACTTCGCGATTCCCGCGACCTTGCTGCCGAGCTTGCCAAGCCCGACAACGCCAAGCGTCCGGCCCTCGATCTCGATGCCGGCAAAACTCTGCCAGGGTTCGCCCGCATGCATGCGGGCGTTCTCGCGGCCGATGCCGCGGGTCAATTCCAGGATCAGGCCCATGGTGAGCCCGGCGGTCGGATCGCGGGAATATTGCGTGCCGCAGACAACGACGTTGCGCGCTTTCGCCGCTTCCATGTCGATCGCGGCGTTGCGCATGCCCGAGGTCAGCAGCAGCTTCAGCTTGGGGAGCACCTCGAACAGGCTCTTGGGAAACGCCGTGCGTTCGCGCATCGCACAGACGATCTCGAAATCCCCGAGCGCGCCTGCCGTAGCCTGCTCGGAGGCGAAGGGGTGATTGAACACCGTCACGTCGACACGATCGGAGATCTTCGACCAGTGAGCGACGTCTTGGGCGATGTTGAAATAGTCGTCGAGAATTGCACAGCGCAGCCGCGTCATCGGGAAAACCGTCCATCCATGGCGAGGGGCGATGGCGCGCGAAGGAGGCGCCATCGATCGAACCTTGCCATGCTTGCGCACAATCGGCGGCCGGCGCAAGCAGCAGGACTCTTCAAAAATCCGGCAGCAGGCGGGGCGTCAGAGGTCGCGCGGTTTCAGGCGGAACGGCGCGTCCATGCCGTGCTTGGCGCGCCAGGCGGGGCCGGGGCCGCGCATGTAGTGGAGTTCCGGGCGATAGGGGTTGAAAGCCGTGGCGAAGAACCGGACCCAGAACGCGCGGAGCTCGGCGAAGAGGGTGGAGCCTCCGGCTCCCGCCGGGACGGGATGAGCGGTTGTCTCGATCATTGCCATGATGCGGCCTCGCTGTTCTCCCCGCCGCTTCTGCCGCGGGTGGCGCTTTTTGTGGCGTCACGACCAGCTTTGGCCTGCTTTATTAAAAAATGGTTTCAATTGTAGGGATCGGCTGCCCGGATGGTGTCCATCCCGTATTCATCCGTGGTGAACGGAGGGAAAACGTTGCCCTTTAGGGGCAGGATCGCTACATCGGCGACAAGCAAGTTTCCTCAAATCGAAGGTTTCACGGGACCGATGGCGCGCCAGTTCGTCTATTTCATGGAAGGCCTGACCAAGAGCTACCCGACCCGCAAGGTGCTCGACAACATTCGCCTGAGCTTCTACCCGGACGCCAAGATCGGCGTGCTCGGCGTCAACGGCTCGGGCAAGTCGACGTTGCTCAAGATCATGGCCGGCCTCGACAAGGAGTACACCGGCGAGGCCTGGGTCGCCGAGGGCGCCCGCGTCGGCTATCTCGAGCAGGAACCGCACCTCGACCCCAAGCTCTCGGTGCGTGAAAACGTCATGCAGGGCGTCGCCAAGCAGAAGGCGATCCTCGACCGCTACAACGAGCTTGCGGTGAACTATTCCGACGAGACCGCCGACGAGATGACCAAGCTCCAGGACGAGATCGAGGCCCAGGGCCTCTGGGATCTCGACAGCAAGGTCGACCAGGCCATGGACGCGTTGCGCTGCCCGCCCGACGATGCCGATGTCACGAAGCTCTCCGGCGGTGAGCGTCGCCGCGTCGCGCTGTGCCGGCTGCTGCTCGACCAGCCCGAGCTGCTGCTGCTGGACGAGCCGACCAACCATCTCGACGCCGAATCCGTGTCGTGGCTTGAAGGGCATCTGCGCAATTATCCCGGCGCGATCCTGATCGTCACCCACGACCGCTACTTCCTCGACAACGTCACGGGCTGGATCCTCGAGCTCGATCGCGGTCGCGGCATTCCCTACGAGGGCAACTACTCGTCGTGGCTGGTGCAGAAGCAGAAGCGGCTCGAGCAGGAAGGCCGCGAGGAGGCCGCGCATCAGAAGACGCTGGCCCGCGAGCAGGAATGGGTTGCGTCCTCGCCGAAGGCGCGTCAGGCAAAATCCAAGGCGCGCTATCAGCGCTATGAAGAGCTGTTGAAGCAGGCGAGCGAGAAGCAGACCCAGACCGCGCAGATCATCATTCCTGTCGCCGAGCGGCTCGGCGCCAATGTCGTCGACTTCGAAGGCCTCAGCAAAGGCTATGGTGACCGCCTTTTGATCGACGATCTCACTTTCAAGCTGCCGCCCGGCGGCATCGTCGGCGTGATCGGCGCGAACGGCGCCGGCAAGACTACGCTGTTCAAGATGATCACCGAGCAGGAAACCCCGGACAGCGGCACCATCACGGTCGGCGAGACCGTGCATCTCGGCTATGTCGACCAGTCGCGCGATGCGCTCGACGGCAAGAAGACGGTGTGGGAGGAAATCTCCGGCGGTAACGAGCTGATCCTGCTCGGCAAGAAGGAAGTGAATTCGCGCGGTTACTGCTCGTCGTTCAACTTCAAGGGCGCCGACCAGCAGAAGAAGGTCGGCGCGCTGTCAGGCGGTGAACGCAACCGCGTGCATCTCGCCAAGATGCTGAAATCGGGCGCCAACGTCCTGCTGCTCGACGAGCCGACCAACGACCTCGACGTCGATACGCTGCGCGCGCTGGAAGAGGCGCTGGAGGATTTTGCCGGCTGCGCCGTCATCATCAGCCACGATCGCTGGTTCCTCGACCGCATCGCGACCCACATCCTCGCCTTCGAAGGCGACAGCCATGTCGAATGGTTCGAGGGCAACTTCCAGGACTACGAGAAGGACAAGATGCGCCGCCTCGGCCAGGACAGCATCATTCCGCATCGCGTGAAGTACAAGAAGCTGACGCGGTGAGTTCAGTATGATGCGGCGGACGCTCATTGCTGCGGTGATGGTGATCACCTGCTGCTGGTCGTCCGCTCATGCCGCCGACGCCGCCTTTACCCAGTTCATCGCTTCGCTCTGGCCGGAGGCGCAGGCCGCAGGCGTGTCGCGCGCGACGTTTGATCGCGAGACCGCAGGGCTCGAGCCGGATTACAAGCTGCCTGATCTGATCCTGCCGGGACGGCCCGCAACCGGCGCGCCGTCCCAGGCCGAGTTCGTGCAGGTGCCGGCTGATTACATCAAGGAAGCCTCGATCGCGCGGCTTGCCGGCGAGGGGCAGCGGCTCCTGCAGAAATATCGTGACGCGCTGACCCAAATCGAGAAGAGCTCCGGCGTGCCTGCCTCGGTCATGCTCGCGATCTGGGGACGTGAGACCGATTTTGGCCGCTACACGCTGCCTTATGATCTCGTGCGCGTGCTCGCGACGCAGGCCTATGTCGGCCGACGCAAGGACACGTACCGCAACGAGTTCATCCTCGCGCTGAAGATTCTCGGCGAGGGCGTGGTCACGCGCAAGGACATGCGGGCGTCATGGGCCGGCGCCACCGGCCTCACGCAGTTCCTGCCGTCCGAATACTACAAGCACGGCGTCGATTTCGACGGCGACGGCCGCATCGACATCTGGCATTCGGTGCCGGACGCGCTGGCCTCCGCCGCGCAGCAACTCGTCAACAAGGGCTGGCAGAGCGGCGTACGCTGGGCCTATGAGGTGCAGGCGCCGGCGAAGGTCGATTGCACCAGCGGCGTGCCGGAGGTGACGAAGCCGATTGGCCAGTGGCTGCGCGAAGGCTTTGTGCCGGTGCGCGGGCAGAAGCTGAGTACGGCTGAACTGGCGCAGCCGGCATCGCTGCTCCAGCCTGAAGGCATCTACGGCCCGTCGTTCCTGACCACGAAAAACTACTTCGTCATCAAGGAGTACAATTTCTCCGATCTCTACGTGCTGTTCGTTGGCCATCTCAGCGATCGCATGACGAGCCCGCTGCCGTTTGCGACACCCTGGTCAGCCTCGAAGCAGTTGCGAACAAAGGACGTCGAGGCGATGCAGCGCGGGCTGACGCGGATCGGGCTCTACAAGGACAAGGTCGACGGCAAGGCGGGCATGCTGACGCGCGCCGCGCTCGGCGCCTATCAGAAGTCGGCAGGGTTGAAGGTCGATTGCTGGCCTAGCGAAGAGGTGCTGCGCTCGATCCAGGCAACGCCTTAAAGCGCGATGAGATTAGGATGAATCGTCATCGCGCTTTAGGTTGTTGTGTGAGCATGATCTTTTCGGAAAACCGCTCCACACTTTTCCGGATCATGCTCTAGCGAGCACGAAAGAAAAAAGCCCGGCCGATGATTTCGGCCGGGCTTCGATCGCGGCGCGAGGTGCGCCCGTCGATCAACTCAGTAGCAGACGCGGACCGGGCGAACGACCCAGCCATAACCGTCCCAGTAACGCTGGCGCTGCCAGTAGCAGGGCGCGGGCGGCGGGGGCTCGGCCACGTAGACCGGGCCGCCATAGGCGGGGCGGCTTGCCGCGATGGCGCCGCCGACGATCGCACCGCCGATCAGCCCGGCAGCGAGGCCGGCGCCGACGCCGTCATGGGCCTTGGCGGGCGGAGTGGCGGTCACCAGCGAACCGGCGACCGTCGCAACCGTGAGGGCGGCAACTAAAGTCTTCTTCATGCTAAGGGCTCTCCTGGGAGAAGGCGCTCAAACGAGCGCCGGGTTTCAAAGGCTCACGCACACTCTGATGGAATTGGCCGTCCCGCTAGGAAGCGCGCAAATGGTCAATCCACCGTAAACGCACGCGGAGCTGTGACGAGAAAAAGCGGTCTTTTTCAGGCTTTTGGCTGAACGAAAGCCCCGCAAAAAACCGGCCGTTCCGGCACAAATCTGTGGGAAAGGTGGCCTCCTCAGCCGCAGACGCGAACGCGGCGCACGCGCCAGGCATAGCCATCCCAGAAGCGCTGCCGCTGCCAGACGCAGCCGCCGTAATAGTCGTCAGCGGCATAGCCGGGGCCCGGGCCGTAGTAGCGGGGCGGGGGCGGATAGCCGGGACCATCATAGTAACCGGGACCGGGTCCGTAGTAATACGGGGATGCCAGTGCGCCCCCGACGATGGCGCCGCCAACGATGCCGGCGGCCACGCCCGCGGCGACACCGCGCTGCGCATGGGCCGGCGCCGGCGCAAGTGCCGATGCGGCCAGTGTGGCGGCGGCAGCGAGTGCCAGGAGCGATTTCTTCATAGATTTTACCTTTCACAACGGACGCGGACGTGGTTCCGCACCCAAGGTTCCATATCCTGCTTGAATGATCAATGAACGGAATGCCCGCGGGAGGCGACGAACGCGTGCGGGAGGCGGCTCCCGCGAGGGCACGAAATCCGAGCAACAAGCCATGAACAGTCTGATGATGAGCGCCCTGATCGCTGTCGGGGCCACCTCGGTCTGCTTCGTCCTGATGACCCATGTGCAGAACCGCAGCCGGCGGCGCTCGCGCGCGGGTGCCGATGGCGGCGACAGCTACTCTGGCAGCACTGACGGCTTTTCGCTGGGAAGCTGGTTTTCCAGCGACAATTCATCGTCGTCAGTCGATAGTTCCAGCAATCCGATCGATAGCTCCTGCAGTTCCAGCAGTGACAGCGGCAGTGGTGACAGCGGCGGTAGCGACTGCGGCGGGGGCGGTGACAGCGGTGGTGGCGGAGGCGGCGACTAGGCCTGCGTTCGATTGCACCTTGATCCAGCGCAAATTGCCTCTTTAGATCCGTTCTAGGCTGAATCGCGGCTCAGTTTGGAATAGCTTCAAATACCGGTTTTTCCTTTTGCATCCGGCCGAGCCCTTAAATATCGATGATGGTGCATCACCGAAGGGCCTGCCGTTTTCCATGATCGTCTGTTCCTGTAACGTGCTGAGCGATGACGACATCCGCGCCGCCGTCGCCGATTCCGACGACGCCGTGCGACATGCCAAGCAGGTCTATGGCTGCCTCGGTTGTAGCGCCGAATGCGGACGCTGCGCGCGCACCATCAAGACCATCATCGATGAAGCTCTCGGCCCATGTGCCAAGTCCTGCTGTGCCGGCTGCCCGCACAGCCACCAGGTCGCCGCCAACGACGAGATCGTCGAGCCCGCCGAGTTCGCACTCGCAGCCTGCTGACTTCTTTTTTCTTCAATCGGCCGAGCTTATCCCCGGGTGCGACCCCGCGACGGGTTGCTCCCGTTCCAAACTTGTTTTAGATGCGTTCTAAATTCGGTTTATTACCGATGAGGCCGCAAGAGCTGGAGTGAATCATGCAGGGCGACGCGAAAGTTATCGAATATCTCAACAAGGCACTGCGTCACGAGCTCACCGCGATCAATCAATACTGGCTGCACTACCGCTTCCTCGACAATTGGGGCCTGCGCGACATGGCCAAGGTCTGGCGCAAGGAATCCATCGAGGAGATGGAGCACGCCGACAAGCTCACCGAGCGCATCCTGTTCTTCGATGGCTTCCCGAACATGCAGGTGCTCGATCCCTTGCGCATCGGCCAGAACGTCAAGGAGATCATCGATTGCGATCTCGCCGCCGAGATCAGCGCGCGCGCGCTCTACCAGGAAGCGGCCACCTACTGCCACAGCGTGAAGGACTACGTCACGCGCGACCTGTTCGAGAAGCTGATGAGTGACGAGGAGCACCACATCGACTTCCTGGAGACCCAGCTCGACCTGATCGGCCGCATCGGCCTCGAGCTCTACACCCAGAAGCACGTTGGTGGACTTGAGGGCGAGGGGCATTAGGCTCCGCACTCGCAACATGCACCGATGTCGTCCCCGCGAAGGCGGGGACCCGTAGTCACGGGCCGGTATTGTTGTGCGAGCTGGCAATTGCCAGTCTTGGTCTAGCCCGTGCGTCGATCCGTATCGTTGACGCAATAACGCCCGAGCGGCGGGCCCATGCTCAAATCATATGCGGCGCATGCGCGGCGGTTGATGCGATGCGAAATCAACGGCCGCGCGTTGCTCTCACATCGTCCGCTGCGGGGCGGTTTGGAGCAATTGCCGGAGCTGCTCGGCGTAGAACTTTGCGTTGCCGGTGGTGCCGTGGCCGCGCGTCTCCGTGCTCGCAGGGATCAGGAATAGGCGGCCGTTCTTGACCCGCTTCATCGCCGCTTCCGTAACGCCCGTCTCCGGCGGATTGCGCTCGTCGTCAGCGGCGTTGATCAGCAGCAGCGGTGCCTCGATCCGCTCCAGTCGTTCCGAAGCATCGTAGTCGTGCGAGGACTCCCACTGATAGACGAAGTCATTGGCATCCGCGGTGATTGGTGCGGCGAGCCGTTCGTCAACCATCTTGTCGGCCTTCGCCGCCGTCGGCGCCTGCGCCTGATAGGCGAGCGTCCCGCCGATGCTGGCGATGCCATAGGCGACGATGGCATATTTCATCATGCGCGGCTGGCTCGTGTAATTGCCACCGTTGTAGTCGGGATCGCTGCGGATGGTGTCGAGCATGATCCGCCGCATCATCCAGTTGCGTGATGCCATCTCGGTCGGCTGCGAGGCCATCGGCACCAGCGCATCCATGCTTTGCGGATATTTCTCGCCCCACAGCCAGGTCTGCATGCCGCCCATGGAATTGCCGATCACGAGGCGCAAGTGCTTGATGCCGAGGCCTTCCGTCACGAGGCGGTGCTGCGCCTCGACCATGTCGTCGTAATCGTACTTCGGAAAGCTCGTCTTCATTCCGTCGGACGGTTTTGACGATTTACCGTGGCCGACCGCATCGGGAATGATGATGTAATACTTGGACGCATCGAGGGGCTGTCCGGCGCCGAACAACTCGCCCGCGAAAGCCGGTGTCAGCATGCCGGCGGCCGATTGGCCGGTGCCGTGCAGCACCAGCACCGGCTGACCGGTCGGCTCGCCGATCGTGGTGTAGTGCAGTTTCAGCTCCGCCATGGTCTCACCGGTGTGGAACTTGAAATCCTTCGCGATCCAGTCGCCTTGTTTCGGAGCCGGGTAATCGGCCGCCATCGCCGGGATTGAGATGGACAGCAAAACGGCAGTAAGCATCGCGCCCGAAATCTTCATGTGTCTCTCCGCGCTGCGGCCGCCTTCATCCGGGCCGCTTCGCGGGCGATCTTATCAGCGTCACTTTGAGGATCGAGGGCGGATGCACCGCTGGCCACCAGAACATTTTCGCAATGTTGCGTCGCGCAAGTGGAATATTCGGCGGCCGGCCCAAGAGCCTGCCGGCTCATTCGTGCTTGAGAAAACCGAGTGCGTACCAGCCCCAATAAACCCTGTGGCGCTGGATCCGGCCCTTATCGATCTCCATGATCTCGACCAGCTCCATCTGGTCGCCGTCGGGAGAGACGCGTGGATATTCCCAGGTGACGATACGGCCGTCCGTGAAGAAACCTTGCTTGAAGCGCTTGCGCTGAGGCGGATTGGTCTGGAAGACGCGGGCAATGAAGCTGCGCAAATTGTCCTTGCCTTTGACGATTCCACTTGGGGTCTTCAGGAGGTGTTGGACCAGCGGGCTTTCGATGGATGCGTCATCCGCATAGAGCGCGAGCGCTGACTTGAGATCCTTGTTGCCGAGGGCTTCGTCCCACAGCTTGCAAATACGTTCGGCGTCGCTTTGGTGTGCTTCGTTGATCATGGTGTAATCCTCGGGATTCGGGGGATGTTCCCCGAGGATCGCAGGGCTGCGCCGCCAAAGTTTCACGGAATCCTGAAATGACCGCACTCTGGATGGTTGCGATGAGGCGGGGGCGCGCCCAGATCAGGGGTGGGAGTTTTTGATGATGATCGCACGAGTGTCGGTGCAATCGGGATTTTCGCGGCTCACGGAGGCTTTGAGCGATCCGGCGCGTGAGGCCATGGTGAGTGCCCTGTTCGGCGGCAAGGCCTTGCCTGCGGGCGAGCTGGCATCGCTTGCCGGCGTGTCGCCGCAGAGCGCCAGCGCGCATTTGCAGAAGCTGACGGACGCGCGCCTGCTCTCGGTGTGGCAGCAGGGCCGGTTCCGGTATTATCGGATCGCCGACGATGAGGTCGCTGGCCTGATCGAGAACCTCGTCAATCTCGCCACCAGGACCGATCATGCCGAACGAACGCGACGCATGCCGACACCGCTCCGGCAGTCGCGCACCTGCTATTGCCATCTCGCCGGCCAGCTTGGCGTGGCGCTGCTGGACGGTTTGGTGCGTCGCGAACTGATCGCGTTGCGCGGCCAGGACGGCTCTCTTACCGAGCAGGGCCTGGCCTGGTGTCGCGCCGAGGCAATCGACTTCAAGCCGGGCCGTGATCCTCACATGCGCCTCTGCAACGATTGGACCGAGCGTGTTCCGCATCTGGCGGGCCCATTTGCTAATGCGCTGCTGAAGCGGCTGGCCGAGACGCACGCGCTCGTGCCGCATCGCATTCCACGTGCGCTTCGTCTCACGCCGAAGGGGCGCGCCTTCTTCGAGCGGCTTGGCGTCCCCGTTCCGTTCTGACCCATCGTGGTGCCGATGACATCGGCGGACCCGGCATGTAGCATTGGGCTGACGCCGATCGTCCTCGAACAGAAGCGCCTTTCAGGAGGAACTTATGTGCCGCAACATCAAGACGCTGTTCAATTTCGAGCCGCCGGCGACGGAGGACGAGATCCACGCCAGCGCGCTGCAATTCGTGCGAAAACTGTCCGGCTTCAACAAGCCGTCGCAGGCCAATGAGGCGGCATTTGATCTTGCGGTGGCGGAGGTGTCGGAGGCCGCGCGACGACTCCTGACCTCGCTGCACACCCACGCGCCGGCGCGAGACCGCGCGACGGAGGCCGAGAAGGCGAAGGAGCGCTCGCGGCTGCGCTTCGGCTAGCGGCTTACGTGACCTGTCTCACGGTCGAGCACCTCGCGGCGCGCGAAGATGTTCGCCGGGGTTTTTGAGCAAACCCGGAGCATCACCATGAACCGCCCTCTGATCTCTCTGAAAGCCGGTGCCGTCATCTTCACGGCGCTGTGGACCGCCTGGATGATGTGGTGGAGCGGTTCCTACAGCAGTGCCAACTTCGTCATCCTGGCGGTCTGCGGCGCGGCGGTCGGCTATGTCTGGTACCGCGCCATGCGCTGGCAGTTCGAGCGCATGGGCATGCTGCCGCACAAGGATAACGGGTCCGCACACTAGGCGCGGCTGCGCTTATTTGTCCTTGTTGCCGTGCTTCTTCTTTTTCTTCTTTTTTCTGTGGTCGTCCTCGTCCGTCTCCTCGCTCGCGTCGCCAACGTAGATATCGGCATCGATGTCGTCCTGGACGGCGGCTTCCAGCGCCTCGCGCTCGGCGGCTTCGCGCTCGCGCTGGCGCCGCCGCTCGTCCCAGGCATCAAAGAGCTGCCCCAGCCATGGCAGCACCTGCTCGATCGAGGGCAACTGACCGGCCGGGCCGGGTTCGCCGCGCGGGCCTTGCGGACCGGCCTGTCCCTGCGGTCCGGCTGCCCCTTGCGCGCCGACAGGTCCCCGCGAACCAGCCTCGCCCGGCTTGCCTTGCGCTCCCGGTTTACCCTGCGGTCCGGCCTTACCGGCCGCCCCGGGCTTGCCCTGCGGCCCCGGCTTGCCGCGCTCACCGTCCGGGCCGCGCCGCCCGGGATGTCCCTGCGGGCCCGTTCGCCCCGGCTCGCCCTGCCGCCCACGCGGACCCTGAGGTCCCTGTCGCCCTTGCCGCCCCTGATCGTCTGCCACGCCACTACTCCTGATCGAGAAGCCCGTTAATTAGCGGCGTTTCACGACGGCAGCAATTGCGCGGGGCCGTTTTGCCGCGCTTGATCAACATCAACCAGCGGCGCGGCAAGCCATGGCATTGGATCGGCTGCGCGAGATTACCCCCCAAGCGGAGCCGTTGATGACCGCGGCATGGAAGATGCTCTTGCTGTTCATGCTGGTGTTCGCGATTGCCGCCGGGCTCGAGCAGGTCCTCGTGCCGGGCATCGTTCCGATCGCCTTTGCCGAAGAGCCGCAACCCTCCTGGGCGGTCATGACCGCCTTCCTGCTGCGCGCGATCGAGCTGACCGCGGCTTTCGTCGCGGCGCTGTCGCTCGCGATCGCGCTTGGCGTGACGCTCAGGAGATGGTGGCGCCGCCGCGCCGCGTCCTAAAGCGCGATGATGCCCATCGCACTTGAGGTCAGGGTCTCGAGTATGGTCCGCGCGCAAACGCGTTCCGCGTATGTCGCGACGGAAAACTGCTTCACGCTTTGCACTGACGCGGCCCTTCGGGTCCGGATCGTGCTCTAATCGTGATAGGCGGGCACGTCGATGCCTTCGGCTGCGTAGATCCGGATCTTGTTGCGCAGCGTGCGCACGGAGAGGCCGAGCACGCGCGCGGCGCGTGTGCGGTTGCCGTCGCAGCGGGCGAGCGTCTGGAGCACGAGCTCGCGCTCGATCTCGCCGACAGTCGACCCGATCAGGAGCGGAACGATTTCATTGGGGGAAAGAAGCTGCATAGCCGACGCGGACGCAGCAGAGTGAACAATGGTCATCAACACACCTCCCGACCAACGCCCGCTTCCATCGTTGAAAGCGGATCGAGAACAAACGACCCCCAAGCCGTAGTTCTACGGTGGTCGGGTTTGGTTAACGGATGGTTAACAACGACGGAATGCACCAGATGACCTTGGGATAACCGCAAAGTGGCCGCCATTGGCACAAGCTGCGTAGCCCGCTCACACGGTCCTGTAGCCGCCGTCGACCATCAAGATCGAGCCGGTGACGTAGGCCGACAGATCAGACGCCAGGAAGATCGCTGGGCCGACGATGTCCTCGGGCTTGCCGGTGCGCCCGAGTGGGGTGTGATCGAGGAAGGCCTGCACCAGCGCCGTATTGGTGGCGCGCACCTGGGCATTCAGCGGTGTCTCGATGAAGCCCGGTCCGATGGCGTTGACGCGCACACCTTCCTTGCCGAGCTCGGCGTGCGCAGATGCACGAAGGACTGGATCGAGCCGATATTGACGATGCTGCCTTTTGTGGCCCGCAGCGGCGCGAGATAAGCCTGCGTCATGTTGAAGACGCCGTTGAGATTGAGCGAGATGATGTCCTGCCAGTCCTTCGCGACGGCTTCGGTGTCCGCGGTGAAAGCGTTGCGGCGGGTGATGCCGGCATTGTTGACGAGGATCGAGACCTGCCCGATCTTTTCGGCAACTTCCTTTGCCAGTGCAAAGCAGGCGTCGCGGCTGGTGATGTCGAGGGCAAAACTGTCGGCGGTTCCTCCGGCGCTGCGGATCTCGTCCGCGGTGTCTGCCGCCGCGCCCGCGTTGATGTCGAACAGCACGACGGGCGCCCCTTCGCACGCGTAGCCTGTCGCGATCGCGCGGCCGATGCCGGATCCTGCGCCGGTGATGACTGCGACTGGTTGGCGAGCAGGGACATGGCGCTTCCTCGACTGCTTTTCTTGTGTTGCCGACAAGCTAATTCAAAACCGAACCAATCGAAACGCCAAGCTACCTTTGCGCGTTGCTGTCATCCCGTTTTGGATGCCGCGCGATCCGCGATGCGCCGATCAGGCCTCATTGAGGAGGCCGACGCCGGCAAGATGCGCGGAAATTCCCGCCGGATTCGTGTCGAAGTTTCGCGAAAGGCTAACCCGAAATTAAGACGTCGGAAACGCCGCGCTTGGCATACTCGCTTTCGTTGCTAAGTGTTGCGCACATGATGGACCGGATTGAATCCTGGAAGTTGGCCCTCGAACGTTTGCGGACCGCCCACACCGTCGACTGGGACGAGGCGGGCCGGCTTGCAGCCGAAATCGCGCGTGCAAGCACCGACACGACGCTGCGCCAGGCGGCCGAGCAGGCGATTCCGATCCTGCGTCAGGCAGCCCATGACGGGCAAGCCCACGACATTACGGTCGCGGCGCAGCGTCGCCTCGGTGTCGTGCTCGAGGTGATCCACGGCCTGACCGCGCCGCGCTTCGGCCGCCGCAACGCGTTGCCGAAGAAGCTCACCAACGAAGAACGCGCGCGCCGCACGCTCGGCCTGCCGCTCGCGGTTCAGCTCACCTGCGACGACATCCACCAGGCCTATCGCCGTCTCGCCAAGACCATGCATCCCGACCGCGGCGGCAGCGAGCAGGCCTTCCTCGACCTCGCCGCCGCGCGGGACATCTTGATCCACCCCGGCGCGCACAAGGACGCATGAGGCGTCAGCTTCTGTTCACGCAGCTTGGATAAGGCGCCTTCTCGCCCGCGACGATCGGGCAGAGGTCGATCGGACGCAGCTCGCGCAGGCGTGCCGGCCATTTCTCGTCGTCGAGCGGCGGCTTGCCGGAGGCGGGGCCGCGCTCGGCCCATTGAATGGTGTAGTAGTCGGCTTCGCCCTTCAGCGTGATCAGCAGCGCGGTTTCGCTGTGGCGCTCAGGGCTGGTGTCGACGCTGCCGCAGCCGATCACGGCGATGAATGCATCGGAGCCGCCGAATTTTGTGGTGCCGAGCGCTTTTGCGGCAAAACTCTCGGGGCAGGCGGATTTGAAGCCGCCGGCGATGTTGCCGGCGAATTTTTCCGGGGTAAGGCCCGGATTGCCGGAAACACCTTTCTCGCCGGTGACCGTGATCATCTGGCTCCAGGCTTGCGCGCTCTCGCCCTTGAGCGCGGCCTCGCGGATATAGTGACCGCCCTTGGTGTTCTCGAACACCGCGGCAAAATTCGACGGCATGTCAAAGCTGACAAGCTGGCTGAAGATCGGCGAGATCACGCGGAAGGATTGCAAGGTCTGCGCTTGCGCCGGCATCGCCAACCCCAGAAGCGACAGTCCGAGAACTGCAGCCTTCGCCATTACAATGCGCATCAAGCTTGTCCCCCTTGTCAAAACGCAGAGGGCAAGGACGCGGCTCGCGCCCTTGCCCCTTCGAAAGGTTCGCCGATCGACGAAAGCTTAGAGGGTGCAGTGACCCTTCTTCAGCGCATGCTCCTTCAGTGCGAGCGCGTCGACGAAGGTCGGAACGGAGCCGCTGACGCGATGATAGTCGGACGGCCACGGCGTGGTCGGAAGGCTCTCGTCCCAGATCTGGCAGATGCCGGTGTTCTGCCAGCGGATCAGGTGATAGCCGGCGGCTTCAGCGGGGCTGGTGGCAACGAAGGCAGCAGCAGCAATGCCGACAGCGGCACACAGCATGGAAAAACGACGCATGGATAGCTCCTCAAATGAAAGATGTGATGCTCCTCCCGACAATGTCTGGGGAGGCTGGTGCGGGCCGCTTGGGGAGTGCAGCCCGGACAACAGGTGAGTAGTTCCCTGGCCGAAACAGGTTCAAAGCCGGGCGCGTGGAAATCGCAGGAATTGGGCTGGAAAATGAGGGCTAACCGCCCGTGCAATGAAAAGGCGGATGACGCCGTCAGCGCATCCGCCCCGCAAGATCGATGATCTCTGCTTTCCGCTTACAGCGTGCAGCGGCGCTCGGCCCGCAGCTTGAGCTGCACGTCATTGGCGGCGGTGAACGTCGGCAATGATTTGCTGACCACCTTGTAGGTCGACGGCCACTCTGTCGGCTTGTAGCGCAGGTCCTCGTTCCAGATCTGGCAAATGCCGGTGTTGTCCCAGCGGATCACATAGTAGCCGACCTTGGCAGATGCCGGCACGGCAAAGACCGACGAGGCGATGCCGGCGACGGCACAAACAGCAAGAACGCGACGCATTGAAATTTTATCCCCTTGTTGACGCGTGAAGTCCGCAAAACTCGTGCGGCAAAAGCGGCCCCGTTGCAAGCCGATGCTGCCGTCGTTCACGTATATGTCAGTTGCGACGCGTTCGTGTCACTTCGCCAGCGACGCCACCGCTTCGATCTCGATCAGCATCCTCGGGTCCGGCAGCGCGTGGACTACACAGGTGGTGCGCGCCGGATAGGGCGGTGGGCCGAACGCGCCGGCATAGAGCGCATTCATCGGTGCGACATCGGAGGCGCGGGTCAGCAGCACATTGACCTTGGCGAGATCGTGTACCGTCGCGCCTGCTTCCGTCAGCACCCGCTTGATGTTGATGACGACGTTGGCGAACTGCGCCTCAAAACCCTCGGGCAGCGCGCCATGGGCGTCGAAGCCGGGAATGCCCGAGATGAACAGGAGATCGCCGACGCGGGTGGCAAAGGACAGCGGCGGCGCCTTGACGTGCGGCGGCGGTGCGAAATGCTGGATCGGCATGGGTCACCTCGTGTCATGGAGAGTCGCGTAGCCCGCATGAGCGTAGCGACATGCGGGATTTCATCAAGATCCCGGATATCGCTTCGCTCATCCGGGGGAGGCGGCTCGCCCTGCTCCGACAAAATGTCGAAAACAACCCCATGCAAAGTAGAAATGGACGAAAAGGTGCCATTCGGGAAGACCGAAAAGGCGGTTGACACGTCGGGCAAATCACCAGCACAATTCCACAGTGGCGTTCCGTCCTCCTCTCCCCACCCACGGCGAGAGGGGCGCACCATGCGCGCTGCTGTCGCCTGCCGAACATTTTGCCGCCGCGATCCATCGGATAGATTCGCGCGTCCTGATTCGCTTATCCCCTGCCAACCATTTTTCGGAGTCGCCCTCATGAAGTTCGCATCCACCCTCCGCGCCGCGCTCGTCGCCGTCATCGCCTTCGCCGGCCTCTCCACCGCCGCGCGGGCCGACAGTGGCTTCGTGACGCTGACGATCTACAAGGCGGGCTGGATCATCGGCGGCTCGGGCGGCTCGGGCGTGCTCAACTTCCGCGGCCGCGCCTATCCGCTCTCGACCGGCGGCCTCGACTACGGCCTCGTGTTCGGCGGCTCCAAGACCGTGCTGCGCGGCCGCGTCTCCAACATCTTCCGCCCCTCCGATGTCGCCGGGGTCTACGGCGCCGCCGGTGCCGGCCTCGCGGTGGGCGCCGGCGCCCGCGCCATCGTGCTGACCAACCAGAAGGGCGCCGTGCTGGAGCTCTCCGGCACGCAAGTAGGCCTGATGGCGAACGCGGACCTCAGCGGTCTTGCGATCACGATGCGGTAGACGAGGTGCGTAGGGTGGGCAAAGGCGCGAAGCGCCGTGCCCACCATCTTTCCTTGACTGAGACAGAAGTGGTGGGCACGCTTTGCTTTGCCCACCCTACGAGCTACGAACCGACCGCCGCATGAATCCGCTCGCAATGCGCGACGAGATTCTCGTGCGCATCGACGAACGCCTTCAGCGGCGTCGGGATCGGGAAGAAGTGGATGTTAGCGAGAAAGCCGTAGATGCCGGCATCGACGCTGGTCGGCGCCGGCCCGTGCACGAAACCCTGCGCAGGCACGATCTCGGCCAGCACCTCGAGATCGGCGAGCCCCCGCGCATAGGCCTGGTCAGGCGTGTAGCGGCCGATGCCCTGAAAATAATAGCGCTGCGCGTTGTACGCCTTCGCCTTCTCCAGCCCCTCCGCATCCACTTTCGGATGTTGCGTCATGAACGCGTCGCAAAACGCCCCGACATAGCGCTCGTCCTTCCAGCGCGAATACGACATCACCCAGTAGAGATCATCCAACATGCGCGTGACGAGGAGATTGGTCCGACGCTGTTCCGGTGAGAGGCCGGCATCGATGGTCAGCCGATACTTCGCGATTGCGTGCGCGATGATCGTCTCGCTGTCGCCGATCGTCTCGCCGTCGTCGACGACATAGGGCAGCTGCCCGCGCGGCGCGGCGGAGGCATCGAACACATGCTCGTGCACGAACGGCACGCCCGCGAGCTTCAGGAACGCGTAGACCTTGAGGCCATAGCCGTTGTTGTCGGCGACGCCGAAGAGTTGAGGGTAGGAATAGAGGGTCAGCATGGGTGCAAGCTCTCCATCGATCCGCGGAGCGAGATACACGAGATGCGCAACGCGGGAGCAAAGCTACGTGGCATTTTGACAGCATTGCGTTGCCAAATCCACAGGTGTCGTCCCGGCGAAGGCCGGGACCCATACCGCGGGATTTATCGACTGCGGGTGGCAGGAGTACCGGGCGACGAATCTTCGCCAAACCGCTCCCTGGGGTTATGGGTCCCGGCCTTCGCCGGGACGACGCCGAGTGTGGGGTGCTATTCCGAACCCACCCTAAGCAGCGATCCACGCCGCAAGCTCGCGCCAAGGCTCCAACGTCCAATGGCCGGATGCGGCGCCGGACGGGGAGGTGAGGACGAACACGTCGGGAAATTGCCCATCAGCCTGCTGCCGCCCGAGCGAGATCATCGCGGACGGCTTTCCGTAGAACAGGCTCGCAGCCTTCTTGCTCGTGAACGCGATCGTCTTCGGACGATATTTCTTCATCTTGCTCCGAAACCCCGCCACGTCGATCGTTTCAGCCTCGATCTGGTGATCCATCCCAGCGCCGGACTTGGAGAGATCGGTGAAGCCGATCCCGAGTTCGAGCAGCGCCGCGAACTCGCCCGGCTGATAACGCCGCGGCGTGATGCCGGCTTCATGGATCGCGCGCCAGAAGCGGTTGCCGGGATGGGCGTAGTAGTGCCCGAGTTGGGCTGAGCGCGTGCTGGCGGCGGTGCCGACGAAGACCAGGCGAAGATTGGCGCGAAGCTGGTCGGGGAGGCGGTGGAAGGCGGTCACGGGCAAATCAGAGGTCCATAGGTTTTGTAGCCCGCATGAGCGTCAGCGATAATGCGGGGTGGCAGCGAATCCCGGATATCGCTTCGCTCATCCGGGCTACGCTTGCTGTCGGACATCGAAGGGGCCAATGAAACTCGCATGCGGCGGGCGAGCCGGCGGCTCGGACCGACGGCTACCATTTCTACCCTTCGTATCCTATACCTCGGTGATGAACCGTGAAGAATTGGCTGCCGCCTATGCGGCACCCGGCCGCCACTATCACAACCTCGCGCACATAGAGGACTGTCTCGCTGCGCTGGCGCAGGTGGAAGCGCTCTCAGTGCGCGAGCGCGAGATCCTGACGGAGGCGATCTGGTGGCACGACGTCGTCTACGATCCGACCCGATCGGATAACGAAGAGCTCAGCGCCCAACTGGCCGAACGGCACGTCGGCGCCGATATCAGCCTCGAAGTCGGCCGCTTGATCCGCCTGACGAAAACGCACGAGGTCAAGGCGGATGATCGCCTTGGCGCGATCCTGATCGCGATCGACCTCAGCATCCTCGGCGCAGAGCCTGCACGCTACGATGCCTATGCCGCCGCCATCCGGCAGGAGTTCATCCACGTCAGCGATGCCGACTATCGCGCCGGCCGCGCCAGGGTGCTTCGCCGGTTTGCCGCCCGCCCGGTCATCTATCCCGATGCCGGCTTCGCCGCGAAGTACGATCGGCGCGCCCGCGACAATCTCGCGCGTGAATTGGCGTCGTTGAGCTGAAGCAGCGGCGCTCTCACCCGGGTGCATCTCTTTAGGTGGTTAAACAGAAAGCCGGGCTTTCGCCCGGCCTCTTCACTTTCGCTGGATGTTCGGATCAAGCTCGAACACGACGGGCAGAGAGTCTCACAGCGCCCGGTTACTCTCCTTCACCTTCTCCGCATCCAGGTACACGCTCGAGCCCATCTCCTTGAACTTCTCGCTCATCTTGGCCATGCCGTCCTCGATGGTGCCGGCCATCGACATGCCGACATTGTTCGGGTCGTTCAGCGTTGCCGCGTAATCCCGCACGTCCTGCGTGATCTTCATCGAGCAGAATTTGGGACCGCACATCGAGCAGAAATGCGCGACCTTGTGGGCTTCCTTCGGTAGGGTCTCGTCGTGGAAGCTCTTTGCCGTATCCGGATCGAGGCCGAGGTTGAACTGGTCGGTCCAGCGGAATTCGAAACGGGCGCGGGAGAGCGCGTCGTCGCGGAGCTGGGCGGCCGGGTGACCCTTGGCAAGATCGGCGGCGTGGGCCGCGATCTTGTAGGTGATGACGCCGGTCTTGACGTCGTTGCGGTCGGGCAGGCCGAGATGCTCCTTCGGCGTGACGTAGCAGAGCATGGCGCAGCCGAACCAGCCGATCATGGCCGCGCCAATGCCTGACGTGATGTGGTCATAGCCCGGCGCGATGTCGGTGGTCAGCGGTCCAAGCGTGTAGAACGGCGCCTCGCCGCACTCTTTCAGCTGCTTGTCCATGTTGATCTTGATCTTGTGCATCGGCACGTGGCCGGGGCCCTCGATCATGACCTGGCAGCCCTTGTCCCACGCGATCTTGGTGAGCTCACCCAGCGTCTCGAGCTCGGCGAACTGCGCGCGGTCGTTGGCATCGGCGATCGAGCCCGGACGCAGGCCGTCGCCCAGCGAGAACGAGACGTCATACTTGCGCATGAGGTCGCAGATTTCGTCGAAATGGGTGTAGAGGAAGCTCTCCTTGTGATGCGCCAGGCACCACTTCGCCATGATCGAGCCGCCGCGCGAGACGATGCCGGTGACGCGGTTGGCGGTGAGATGGATGTATTGCAGGCGCACGCCGGCGTGGATCGTGAAATAGTCGACGCCCTGCTCGCACTGCTCGATCAGCGTGTCCTTGTAGAGCTCCCAGGTCAGCTGCACCGGGTCGCCGTTGCACTTCTCCAGCGCCTGGTAGATCGGCACGGTGCCGATCGGCACCGGCGAGTTGCGCAGGATCCATTCGCGGGTGGTATGGATGTTGCGGCCTGTGGAGAGGTCCATCACGGTGTCGGCGCCCCAGCGGATCGCCCACACCATCTTCTCGACCTCTTCCTCGACCGACGAGGTCACCGCCGAGTTGCCGATATTGGCGTTGATCTTGGTGAGGAAGTTGCGGCCGATGATCATCGGCTCGAGCTCGCTGTGATTGATGTTGCTCGGAATGATGGCGCGGCCGCGCGCGATCTCGGAGCGCACGAACTCCGGCGTGATGAAGGCGGGCACCGCGGCGCCGAAGCTTTCGCCGTCGGCAAGCGCCGCTTCCGCGCGTTCGAGCTGCTGCTTGCGGCCAAGGTTTTCGCGGGCGGCGACGTAGATCATCTCCTTGGTGATGATGCCGGCGCGGGCAAACTCGAGCTGCGTGATCTTGTGTCCGTCGAGGCCGCGCAGCGGCTTGTGATAGGCACTGAACGCACGGGCGGCCTTCTCGGCGGAGACGCCGCCATTGTCCTCAGGCTTGATCGTGCGGCCCTCATACTCCTCGACGCCGCCGCGCTCCTGTACCCAGGCCTTGCGATTGCGGGACAGGCCCGCGTTGACGTCGATCGTCACGCTCGGATCGGTGTAGGGGCCCGAGGTGTCGTAGACCGGCAGGTTCGGCTCGCCGGCGCCTTCGGAGAGGATGATCTCGCGCAGCGGCACGCGCAGATCGGGCGCTGCCTCCGGGGATGCAAAGATCTTGCGCGAGGAGGGGAGCGGGCCGGTGGTGACGGCGGGGATGGTTTTTTCAGGGTTGGAGCGGATGTTCATGAAAGATCCTCCTTACTAATTCGTTGGTATCGCTGCTTCGTTGGTATCGCTGCGCGAAAGACAAATGCCGCTGTCATCCCCGCGAAAGCGGGGATCCAGTATTCCAGAGGCCGTACCGTAATACGGAGAAGCCGCGGCGTACTGGATCGCCCGGTCAAGCCGGGCGATGACGGCGGTGTGTGTAACGAGATGCATCACGCAGCCTCCTTGCTACTAAGCCCGAGCCATTGTTTGACCCGCGCATCCGGGTCGGCATTCTGCGTGACGTCGCTGACGACGGCGATGGAATCCGCGCCCGCTGCAAAGATCTCCGCGGCGTGCTCGAACTTGATGCCGCCGATCGCAACCAGCGGGATGCTGCCGACGCGCTTCTTCCATTCGGTGATCTTTGGAATGCCCTGCGGTTCGAAGCGCATCGATTTCAGCGTGGTGAAGAAGATCGGCCCCAGCGCGACGTAGTCGGGCTCGGCCGCGAGCGCGGTCGCAAGCTCTGCGTCGTCATGGGTGGAGATGCCGAGCGTCAGGCCGGCATCGCGGATGGCCTTGAGGTCGGCGTCGACCAGGTCCTCCTGACCGAGATGCAGATGCTTTGCACCGGCGACGATCGCCGCGCGCCAATAGTCGTTCACGACGAGTTTTGCCGGCGTGCCGTTCGTCACCGCGAGCGCGTCGGTAACGATCTGGAGCGCTTCGGCGTCGTTCAGATTCTTGGCGCGGAGCTGGATCGTGCCGACGCCGAGCTTGGCCAGGCGCTCGACCCAGGCGAGGCTGTCGACGACGGCGTAGAAGGGATCAGGATACGCGTTGCGATCAGGATACGGCATGCCAGAACGGGGTCCCAACGACAGGGGTTGACGGGGAGGCGAAGTCGCGGGCGTCCATCAGCCCGGCCTCGTAAGCGGTGCGGCCGGCCTCGACGCCGAGGCGGAAGGCATTCGCCATCGCGACGGGATCGGCGGCTTTTGCGATTGCAGTGTTGAGCAGCACGGCGTCATAGCCGAGCTCGAGCGCATGGGCGGCGTGGCTCGGAGCGCCGATGCCGGCGTCGACCACCAGCGTGACGTCGGGCAGTCGCTCGCGCAGCAGTTTCAGGGCATCGCGGTTGATGATGCCCTTGGCGCTGCCGATCGGCGCGGCCCACGGCATCACCACCTTGCAGCCGGCGTCGACCAGCCGGTTCGCGACGGAGAGATCTTCGGTGCAATAGGGGAAGACCTCAAAGCCGTCCTTGATCAGGATGGTGGCGGCTTCGACGAGACCGACGACGTCGGGCTGAAGCGTGTCGTTGTCGGCGATGACTTCGAGCTTGATCCAGGACGTCCCGAACAATTCACGCGCGAGCTTTGCGGTGGTCACAGCCTCGCGCACACTGCGGCAGCCGGCGGTGTTCGGCAGCACGGTGACGTCGAGCTCGCGGATCAGGTTCCAGAAGGTGTCCCCGGTCTTGCCGCCGGCCGCCTCGCGCCGCAGCGATACGGTCACGATGTTCGAGCCAGATGCGCGGATCGCGGCCTGCATGATCGCGGGCGAGGGATAGAGCGCGCTGCCGATGAGCAGGCGGGAGGCAAAGGATTTGCCGTAGAAGGTCACCATGTCTGAGGTGTCTCCTCAATAGACTCTATCGTCCCGGCGAAGGCCGGGACCCATAACCAAAGGCCGTTGTTGTGACAGTCGATCGTTCCCCTAATGCAGCTGTCATCCCCGCCACCGGGTCTCGCCTTCGGCGAGCCCGATGACAGGCTCCAGCGGGGGTCCAGCATTCCAGAGGCGGCGCGGCTAGAACCGAGAGGCCGCGGCGTACTGGATCGCCCGATCAAGTCGGGCGATGACAGCGGAGTATGTGGCGTGTGCTCGCGCAACATCAGCGGTGTGGCCGGCGTGTGTGCCTTCATCACCTCATCCTCCCTGCCGCGGCGTGATGATCTCGATCTCGTCGCCGTCCCTGAGGCTCGTCTCGGCCCAGCGGCTTTTCGGCACCACGTCGTAGTTGAGCGCGATGGCGAAATGCGTGCCTTCGTAGTCGAGCTCGGTGAGTAGCGCGCCCACGCTCGCCGAATTCACCTCGCGTTGCTCGCCGTTGATTGTCAAACGCATTGGACGCTCACGCGCATTGCATCACCTCATTGTCGATCTGGCCGCGCTCGACGTAAGCGAGCGTCAGCTCGGCGAGCGCCGGCGCGAGCAGGAAGCCGTGGCGGTAGAGGCCGTTGACGGCGATCCTGTCGCCGCGAACGCCGATGCGCGGCAGATTGTCGGGGAAGGCAGGCCGAAGACCCGAGCCGAATTCGACGATGCGGGCTTCGCCGAAAGCGGGGTGCACCGCATAGGCCGCGCCGAGCAGTTCCAGCGCGGAGCGGACGCTGACGCCGGTGTCCTCCGCCTCGATCGAGGTCGCGCCCAGCATGAACAGGCCCGCCTCGCGTGGGATCACGTAGAGCGGCCAGCGCGGATGGATCAGCCGGACCGGGCGGGCAAGCTGGACCTCGCTGGTCTCGATCAGGATCATCTCGCCCTTGACGCCGCGCAGCTCCGATTGTTGCTCTCGCGCGGCAAGTCCGCGGCAGTCGATCACGATGCCATCGAGATCCCCAGCGCTGACGTCGCTGGAAAACTTGATGGTGCCGCCGGCGGCGCGGATGCGCTCATGCAGTTTTGGCAGCACGCGGCGCGGCTCGACATGGCCCTCGGTCGGGAAGAACAGCGCCTCGCGGAAGCGCCCTTCGAGTGACGGCTCGAGCGCCGCAAGGCCGGCGGCATCGAGCCGCTGATGGCCCTGCGTCATCCTTGCAAAGCGCTCGAAATCGTTGCGCTCGCGCGGAAGCGCCACGACCAACGAGCCGTTGAATGGCGTATCCGGCAATTCGCGCCGCCAGATGTCGAGGGAGCGCAGGCCGAGCCGGCTGATGATGGGCTCGGCGACCTCGGCCTCGCAATAGGGCGCGAGCATCCCGCCGGCCCAGTGGCTGGTGGCGTCCGTCATTGCCGCGTCACTGCGCTCGTGCAGAGTGACGGCGTGGCCGGCCTGCGCGAACAACAGCGCCTGCCAAGCCCCTGCGATGCCTGCGCCGATGATGGAAACCGGTGAATCCGGTCGTTTGGTCGTCTGGTACATCCCTGTCCCTTCGCCGGCATGACCCGGATCAGGTTCAAAGGGTCACCGCGGTCCTGGGCGTTCCCACCCATTTAGCGGTATCTCAGCTCCTCCTCGGAGCACCCCTCGGAACAACGCTAATGTATGCCAGTGACGCTGTGTGTCAACGCGTATCCCCAAATCGTACCCCGGACGCGGCGCAGCGCGATCGCGGTGCGCCGCTGAGCCGGGGCCCAGATAAGGAGACACGAGGTCGGAACCGGCATGGGTCCCGGTTCAGCACTGCGGCACTTCGCGCCGCAATGCGCCCGGGACACGAGAATCTATTTCTGGGCCTGCGCCCTCGCGTTGGCGACGTTTCGCGCCAGCCGCTTGTGCGGCGCGAACATGGGCTGCGGGTTGCCGTTAGGCTCGAGCCAGGCATTGCCGACAGCATCCGCCTGCTGCGCCATCTGCATCCGCTGCTGCTTTGCGGCGTAGTAATAGCCGCCTGCATAATAACGAATAGCTCGGCCGTAATCGCCATTCGCGGCGCGATAGGCGCCGGCGAGGTATTTCACGGCATAGGTGAGGTTGGTCTCGGGATCGCGCAGGCCTGCGGCATCCCCGCTGTAGCCGACCCCGCGGGCGGTCGCGAGCTTGATCTGCATCAGCCCGATCGTGCCGCCATGGCCAATCAGATGCGGCTGATAGCGGCTTTCACGCATGATGACGCGGTGAACAAGCGCTTCCGGCACGCCGTTCGCGCGCGCATGCGCGGCAACCATCTCGGAATACTCCGCTTCGCCCGCGACTGCAGCGTGCGACAATGACACTCCGGCCGTAATTGCGGCGGCAACGATTAAAGCTTTCATCGAATGTCTCTCGGTCGAATTGACCTGCCTGTTCGCGTTAGGCCCGTGGAACACGGCGATGATGTGGCGAAACGTCGCCGTCAAAAATTTCCGGGCGCGCCGTCGTCTTTACGACTTAAACATGCGTTAAGTTCACTGCAGGTGAGGTGCAGCAGGCTGAGGCCGCACGCGACAGCGGGCCTGTCCATTCGCGCATCTGCCGAAGAATGGCTAAAAAAGCACAAATCAAAAAAAAACACGTATCGGGAGACGTGCCATGACCAGATCAGATTTGATTCAATCAGACCTGACGCACTCTGACCTGATTCAAGCGGACATCGGCGACATCCCCAAGCAAAATCCCTGTGCGCAATGCGGCACGCGGATCGCGCATCCCGACTGGATCGAGCCGGGCAATGGCCGGGTTTCCTATCTCTGGAAATGCCGCGCCTGCGGATATCGCTTCGAGGCGATCGCGATCTACGACGAGCCGGCTCCCGAGCACGCGCTCGCCGCCTGAAGCATTCGCATTACGCCGCCAGGCGGTTCGGTTGCCAGATCGGCAGCTGCATGCGCACGATCAGGCCGTTCGGCTGGCGATCGTGCAGCGACAACTCGCCGCCATGGGCGATCGCGATCGCGCGTGCGATGGAAAGGCCGAGCCCGAAGCCGGTGGTGTCGTCCATGTTGCGCGCGTCGTCGCCGCGCACGAATGGCTCCAGCATCTCCTGCTTGCGCTCGTCGGAAATGCCGGGACCGTCGTCTTCGACGTCGATGGTGAGCCTGGTGCCGGCGACGTCGAGGCGGATCGTCACCTCGGCGCCGAAGCGCACCGCGTTCTCGACGAGGTTGGTGATGCCGCGATGCAGATCGTCGGGACGCGCCGCGGCGGTCGCCTGGGCGGGACCATCGTAATGCACGGTGTAGCCCATGTCGGCGAACTGGTCGGCGATCAGTTGCAGCGTGCTTGCGATGTCGACCAGCGTCACCGCTTCCATCCTGCGGTCGTTACGCAGGAGTGAGAGCACCGATTCCAGCATCGACCGCATCTGGTCGAGGTCGATCAGCATGCGCTTGCGATGCGTCTCGTCCTCGATGAACTCCGCGCGCAGGCGCAGCCGCGTGATCGGTGTGCGCAGGTCATGGCTGATCGCCGCCAGCATCCTGGTGCGGTCGGCCATCAGCCCCGCGATCCGCTCCTGCATGCGATTGAGCGCGCGAGCGACGGAACGGATCTCTTCAGGCCCGCGCTCCGGCAAGGGCTCGGCAGTGCCGTCGAGGCTGAAGCCTTCGGCGGCGCGCGCGAACGATGACAGCGGGCGGGCCAGCGCATGTGCGGCCCACAGGCCCAGCATGGTGACGCTGATCAGCGCGAACAGCAGCGTCATCATCCACGGCCCGCCCCAGAACCGCGGCGGCCGCGGTCCCGGCTCGACGCGGCCGGCAATCATCGTGCCGTCGGGCAACTGGATGCCGACCCGGTGCTCGTCGCCGTCGGGCGACAGCGCCATCACCTTGTAGCCGTGACCGAGGTGTCGGCGGATGCCGTGCAGGTGCTGGCCTTCGGTGTCCTCGATCGCAGTGGCCGTGCCTGGCGCGAGCTCGACGATGTCGAGTGAGGGGAACGCGCGGGCGATGTCGGCGATGAGCCGCGGCCGCTCGCTCGCGCCGGAGCTGCCGAGCAGCAGCGCGGCATTGGCCAGTTGATGCGAGCTGTCCGGCGGCATCTCGGCGCGGTCCGGCCTGCTGATCAGGAAGCTGGCGGTGAGGATCAGGTGAAGCGCGATGATCGACGCCACGACGAGGGCGGCGATCTGTCCGCCGATGCTCCTGAGATGGAAGAACCCGAACAGATTCATGGCGGGCCGCTTGAGGTCAGCTGTTCAGGGGCGCCGTAACCGCTTCCGTCCTCGGCGTGAACAGATAGCCGCCCGAGCGCACCGTCTTGATGATGGTGGGATCCTGCGGGTTGGGTTCGATCTTGCGGCGGATGCGGCTGACCAGCACGTCGATGGAGCGCTCGAACGAGCCGGTGGCGCGGCCCTGCGTGAGATCCAGCAGACTGTCGCGCGACAGCACGCGGCCGGGTCGCTCGCAGAAGGTGCGCAGCAGGTCGAACTCCGCGCTCGTCATCGCGACGCGCGCCCCGTCGGGGTTGCGCAGCTCGCGCAGTCGCAGGTCGATGCGCCAGCCCTCGAAGGCCAGCGTGCTCGCGCCTTCGATCGAGCTGGCGGCCTGCGCCGCGGCCTGCCGGCGCAGCACCGCGTTGATCCGCGCCAGGAGCTCGCGCGGATTGAACGGTTTCGGCAGGTAGTCGTCCGCGCCCATCTCGAGCCCGACGATGCGATCGACGTCCTCGCCGCGCGCGGTCAGCATGATGATCGGCGTCTGCGCCTCAGAGCGCACCTTGCGGCAGAGGCTCAAGCCGTCCTCGCCGGGCAGCATGACGTCGAGGATGATCAGGTCGACGCGATGGTCGGCCATCGCGCGCGTCATCTCGCGGCCGTCGCTGACGGCGGTGACGTTGCAGGCGTTGTTGCGCAGGTATTTCGCAATCAACGTCCGAGTTTCGCGGTCGTCCTCGACGACCAGGATGTTGGGCGAAGGAATAGCCATGTGCTCTGTTTGTCGGAGATTCGGTTTGAAGGGCGAAGTTTTTTGTTTCCGGATGTTTCTGAAGGCGCTTTCCGCAACGTCCGGTAACGTCCTGAAAGGGTGACGGCAAGGTCTCGTTAAGCCCGTTAACCATACCGTGGCGCCGTAAGTTAAGGAACCCCGCAAAACCCACGGAGCCATCATGACTTCGATCTCGGCGGCCTCCGCCGGCACCTATCAGTCGCCGCTGCAGCGGTTGCAGCAGGAATTGCAGTCGGAGGTCTCGGCCGGCACGATCTCGTCGTCGGATCAATCCGCCCTGTCGACCGCGCTCACCGACATCGATTCGGCGATCCAGCAGAGCCGCTCGAGCGATTCGTCCAGCGGCACCACATCCTCGCCGGAGGACATGAAGTCGAAGATCGACGACCTCATCGCCAATGAGGTCTCGAACGGCACGCTGACCTCCGACCAGGCCACCGAGCTGAAGGGCGTGTTCCAGTCCACCTTCGCCAACGGCCCGGGCGGCGCCGGTGGCCCGGGAGGCGCAGGCGGACCGCCGCCCGGCCCGCCACCGTCGGACGACAGCTCCTCCACCTCGTCCAGCTCCTCGACGGACTCGACCAGCAGCAGCTCGAGCGACAGCACCACCGCCGAGATCCTCCAGCAATTCCTCCAGGCGCTCCAGCAATCGATGTCGTCGTCGACCTCGTCCTACGGCGCTTCCGGAAATGCGAACAGCTCGTCGAGCAGCTCGCAGATCTCCGCATTGCTCATCGACTACAAGACCTGACCGCGACGCCAGGTCGGCGCAGTCCCCGTCGTCTCTCGCGCGTCTCCCAGGACGCGTGACGAGTCGGCGGGGAACTGTGCGCGGCCTTCGCGTTCGATTCAAAATCTCTTCGTTGCGGAACTTGCGTCGCGATGCAACGCGCGCGAAGCGTGCAACGAAATTGCCGCAGGTTTGGAACTGCCGCCCGACATGCGAGGTTCTCTCCGCACGAGTTTTCGATGAAGGAGAGGACACCATGTTGATGAAATCGATCGCGGCCGGCCTTGCCGGTTCCGCGTTGCTTGTAACTGTCGCGTTTGCCCAGAATCCGACGACCACTGACAAGGCATCGAACGCGGCAACCACGACGACGTCGTCGGCATCGGGTGACTGGCGCGCGTCGAAAGTGGTGGGCCTGAAGGTCTACAACGACGCCAACGAGAGCGTCGGTTCGGTCAATGATCTGTTGATGGACAAGAGCGGCAACATCAAGCTCGTCGTGCTGGGCGTCGGCGGCTTCCTCGGCATGGGCGAGCACCTCGTCGCTGTGCCGTTCGACAAGGTGAAATTCTCGACCGAGCCGGTCTCCTATAGCGGCACGGCCAGCAACACCAAGCCGCCTGGCAGCCCGCCATCGAGCACGACCACGGGCGCCGCGCCGAGCACCAGCAAGTCTTCGACCTCGTCTTCGTCGAAGTGGTATCCGGACCACGCCGTGTTCAACGCAACCAAGGACGATCTGAAGAAGATGCCGGAGTTCAAGTACTCCGAGTAATGCGGTTCAATTGACGTTCAAACGCAACGCGCCCGGCTGGTCCGGGCGCGTTGTCGTGTCTTCTTCATTGCGGAGCTTGTGAAAGCTCAATGCCCCACCAGCGGGCAACCACCCTTGTCGAGCGGACGGAATGCCTCGTCGCCGGGCACGGTGGCGATCAGCTTGTAGAGGTCCCACTCGCCCTTGGACTCCTCGGGCTTCTTGACCTCGAACAGATACATGTCGTGCACCATGCGGCCGTCGATGCGGATCTTGCCATTCTTGGCGAAGAAGTCGTTGATCGGGGTGGCGCGCATCTGCTCCATCACCTTCGGCGCCTCGTCGGTCTTGATGGCCTCGATCGCCTTCAGATAGTGCATGGTCGCCGAATAGAGCCCGGCCTGGATCATGGTCGGCATGTGTCCGACCTTGTCGTTGAAGCGCTTTGAGAAGGCGCGCGTCTCGTCGTTCATGTCCCAATAGAAAGCATCGGTGACGATCAGGCCCTGCGTCGCCTTGATGCCGAGCGAATGCGTGTCGGTGATCTCCTGGAGCAGCGCGATCATCTTCTGCCCGCCTTGCGTGAGGCCGAACTCGGACGCCTGCTTCAGCGCGTTGGTGGTATCGCCGCCGGCATTCGCCAGCGCCACGACCTTGGCCTTGGAGGCCTGTGCCTGGAGCAGGAAGGATGAGAAGTCGGAGGAGTTGAGCGGATGGCGGACGTCGCCGAGCACCTTGCCGCCGCTCTCCTTCACGACGTTAGCGGCGTCGCGCTCCAGCGCCTGGCCGAAGGCGTAGTCGGCGGTGACGAAGTACCAGGTGTCCTCGCCGCGCTTCACCATCGCCTTGCCTGCGACGTTCGACAGCGCATAAGTGTCGTAGGTCCAGTGCACCGTGTTGGGCGAGCATTGAGCGCCCGTGATGTCGGACGAGCCGCCGCCGGAATTGATGTTGATCTTGTTCTTCTCGCGCGTCAGCGCCGAGATCGGCAGCGCCACCGACGAGGTCGGCACATCGAAGATCGCGTCGACCTTCTCGTTGTCGTACCAGTTCCGCGCGATGTTGACGCCGACGTCGGGCTTGTTCTGATGGTCGGCAGCGACCACCTCGACCGGCTTGCCGGCGACCTTGCCACCATAATCGGCTACCGCCATCTGCACCGCGGCGAGCGAGCCCTTGCCGGTGGCGTCGGCGTAGAGGCTCGACATGTCCGTGAGCACGCCGATCTTGACGACGTCGTCGGAAATCTGCGCCTGCGCCGCGCTGCCGCTGGCCGCAACAGCAAGACCCGCCGCGACGGCGGCAAACAGTTTATGCATGGTTTGTTCTCTCCCTGTGTCGTTGTTTGGGTATCGTTACGGGAATGGTTCTAGCGGCAATCGGTGGCCGCAGCTAAGCGATCCCGGTCATGGCGGAATGCAAAAAGGGAAGGGGCGGGCGCTGTTCCTTCGCCTCTCCCCGTAGGAACGGAAAGAGGAGCAGCGCCTGGATTAGTAGCCCGCATGCAGCGTAGCGGAATGCGGGACCGGTGGTCCCGGATTGCGCTGCGCTCCATCCGGGCTACTGCAGTTGCACATGTGAGAAGCTTCGAGACGAACTTCTCACATCCCCGATAGCTTCGTCACATACACGTTCAGCGAGCCGCCGGCTTCCGCGATGATGCGGAGCGTCTTGGAATCGAACGCGATGTCGGCGAGCGTCAGGCTGTCGATATTCGCCTCGACGCGCAGGCCGTCCTCGGTCTTCTGATAGTCGGCGATCGCGGCCGCGATCTTGTCGCGTGCGTTGGCGGCGATCGGCTTGAGGTCGAGCGTCGCCTTCTGCACCAGCGCCTGCTGCAAATGCGGCACCACGGCGCGCGCCGCGGCGCCAAGGAGCCCGAATGCGGCCTCGGACTCCACCGCGAGCTGGATGTCAGCGAGCCGCAGCGTCTGCTGCGCCTGGTCGAGCATCGGCCGCCCCCAGATGTGCACGGTTGCCTCGGCACCGAGGCCGAACCAACTCTTCTTCTCCTTGGCGCGCACCAGAAGCGAGATCAGCAGCCGGTCGCCCGAGGGAACCACGTTGACGCTCTTCACGGTCACGTCGACCGGACCCGAGCCGTCTTCCGGATAGGTATGGCCGACCATCTGAGCAGCGATGAGCTTGTTGATCTCGGTGAAGGGCACGTCGATCGGCACGCCGATGTTCACGCCGGTGCCGGTCGGCGGCACGATCGAGATCTTTTCGGGGAAGGGGCACTCGGGCTTGGTCTGGGTCGTGGTGACGCGGGTCTCGGCCTCGATGCCAAGCAGGAGTGTCACGGCCTGCGCATCGACGCGCGGCTGCGCCGCGATCGCACGGATCGGCTTCATCTCCAGCCACAGCGGCGGCAGTGCGGCCGAGGATCCCGAGCCCAGCGGCATCGAGCGGCAGGCCTTGATCCACTGCGCTTTCGCATTCTCGCGCAGGCTCGGATCGTTGCGGATACGTTCGGCGACCACGTTGAGCTGATCGCCAACGGTTTTGTCGATCAGCGGCTTGACCTGCGCCGGCACGTTGACCTTGGCGCCGGCGACCGAGAGGTTGGTGTCGCCGAGATTGACCTGCGCCCCGAGATTCGGCTCGAGGTGCCAGTTGGTGGCAAGTTTCGGGCGCGAGGTGATGACCACGTTGCCCTTGATCTCGGCGCTGGCATTCAGGTTCTTGATGTTGACGGCGCCAATCTGCTTGGCGGCGTTGTTGCCGAGCACGCTGCCGAGCGCCTCGCCGAGCGCGCCGGTCGCTTTCGAGGACAGCGATCCCGTGACGTTGAGCTTGCCGCTGATCGGCGTCGACAGCGTCAGCACGTCCTTGTCGCCGCTCGCGGCAATCGGCCCGCGCGAAGCCGTCCAGCCGATATCGGCGTCCTGCAGGATCTGCGAGACCGGATTGTCGGCCTTGCCGGTGAAATTGCGCGCCGCGCTCTTGTCGGCAGCCTCGCGGATCGCCGACAGCGAGATCGCAACCGGCGCCACCACGATCGAGCTCTTCGAAACCGGTGGCAGCGGCGGCAACTGCGTGACCGCGGGCGCTGTTCCTGCGCCGCGCGGCGACAGCCAGTCCATGGCCTTCAGGCTCGCGAAAAACGACACCGCGATCACCGCGATCGCGACCAGAATAGTCTTCAAGTTCAACGTCAGACCCATCAATCCCCCAAACCGGCCCCGGCTTGCGAGTCTACAGGGCGGGGGAACGCGGCGCCAGAGTGGCCGAAACCGGGCGGAGATGCACCGCGGCGGCGGGATCGACCTCACTGTTGCGCACGATCGAGTGATCAAGAAAACCGCCCGGCGCTGTCGAACCGGCGCCGGCCCGTACGTCTGGATAGGGCCGACCGGCCACATCGCGCGGCCGGCGGCATCCTTCCAGGAGGCGCAGATGACGACCGACCTCAAATATCTCGTGCTGACGGCGATGCTGACCGCCGCCTTGTGGATTCCTTATATCGTCTGCCAGGTCAGGACCAACGGCCCGCTCGAGCCGAAGAACTATGCCGACCCCGCCCTGCCGCGGCCGGTGCCCGCATGGGGCCAGCGTGCCAACCGCGCCCACCTGAATGCGATCGAGGTGTTCGCGCCGTTTGCAACATTGGTCATCGTCGCGCAACTTGCGGGCCAGGCCAATGCGACGACTGCGTTCTGTGCCGCAAGCTTCTTCTATCTGCGGCTTGCCCACGCCGTCGTCTACCTGGTCGGCGTTCCCTATGTGCGAACCATCCTGTTCACGCTCGCATTCGTGGCGGAGGTCGTGATCTTCTGGGAGGTGATCAGGTAGCCTGTTTGGTGCGGTCCGCTATCGGAGGGTGGCGGTAAGGACCTCGTGCAACAACCGCGGTTCGCGGCCTGACAGACGTTCCACGTCGCCGGTCACGATATTGAAGTCGCCCGCCGCGAACCGCCTTTCGATATCGACCATGGCGTCAATGTACTCCGGGGGGATACCTGCCTGCAAAAGCCCGCCGCGAAGTTGCGCTTCGTCCAGCACCAGGAAGCGTAAGGGCGTTCCCGTGATTTCAGATATAAGGGCGGCGCGTTCCGCGCCGGTCAGTGCCGCGCGACCCGTCGTACTGTAAATGGCTCCGGCGTGACCCTCACCAAGCAGCGCGCCTGCTGCTGCGGCCGCGACGTCCTCCCGGGACACGAAGGCGACGCGGTTCTCGCCGAGGCCTGGCAGGCCCCCCGATCCGAGCGCCATCGCTGCCACCTGCGCAAACGACTCGGCGTAATAGTTCATCCGCAGAATGGTCCAGCGCGGCGCCGTCCTCATCAAGTGCTGCTCACCCGCCCAATAGGCAGCGTACATCTCGCGTGCAGGCGCCTCGCGGGTGGCGGCCGAGGACATCAACACGATATGCTTGACTCCGGCGCCCACCGCAGTGTCGATGGCCGTAATGAAATGACGATCGCGCAGGCCCGGGCGGACGTCGGCGCTTGGGATGATGAGCAGTCGCTCGATCCCTTCATAGGCTTTGATGAGC
Organism: Bradyrhizobium sp. UFLA05-125; assembly: GCF_059803515.1. NCBI lineage: Bacteria > Pseudomonadati > Pseudomonadota > Alphaproteobacteria > Hyphomicrobiales > Nitrobacteraceae > Bradyrhizobium > Bradyrhizobium sp. UFLA05-125. Next base: position 44,398 of record NZ_JBANBJ010000057.1, read on the forward strand.
GTTTCCGGCCGATCGTAGTCGCCGAGCCGCCCTGCCGCGGGAGGCTGTACAGTCTCCGGGGTACGCGAGATGCCCACGAGCTCGTGGTGCGGGTCCCTTGCCAGCAGTTCTGCCAGGACGGACCTTCCGAGCTGTCCGCTAGCGCCGCTGATTCCGATCTTCATTGCGATACCTTTCCTATCGTTACGCACATTATGTTTGTGACGATATGTTCGATATCGATTAGCTTCGCAAGAACGCACAATTTGGTGCGTTCGCGATCATCTTTGTTCGCGGTCAGTGAGATGAGATGAAAGCGTCAGCGAAGAAAGCCGAATGGGTCGAGCCGGGCTGGGAAGACCACGATGATTGTCGCGCGGTCTTGCAGGTTCTGGATCGCGTCGGCGACAAGTGGACGGTGATGGTCGTCGGTGTATTGTCGAAGGGGCCAATGCGCTTCAACGCGACGATGCGCCTCATCGACGGCATATCGCATCGGATGTTGACGTTGACGCTCCGCGGCCTCGAACGCGATGGGCTGGTCAAGCGCACGGCCCATGCAACGATTCCGCCGAAGGTCGAATATGAGCTGACAAGGCTCGGGCGTTCCCTGATCGAGCCGCTGAAGACGGTTGCCGCCTGGGCCAGGCGAAATCGCAGGACGATAGAGGCAGCGCGAGTGCAGTTCGATGCGAGAAAACCGGGGTAACGCCGGGCAATTTTTTTGATTGACCGGGCATGGAGCTTGAGTACGGCGGGATGCGGCCCGTTGCTGGTGCGGTTAGTTGCGGTTCATTCATCCGCTGCTCCCGTCCAGGAACAGCTTCATCAGGATCTCATCGAAATATTGGCCGTCCTGCTTGAGCGCCTTCGGTTCGCGACCGTATTCGATGAACCCGGCGCTGAAATAGAGACGCAAGGCGGGTTCGTTGTCGCTGACGACTGACAACTGAAGCTGTTCGACTCGTTGCGCCGCATGCGCCACGACGGCGTCGACGAGACGACGTCCCACACCGAAGCGGCGCGCCGCTGGCCGCACATACATGCCCCAGAGCATTGCCTTGTGCCCGGTCTTTGTCCCCTCCTGCCGGCGAAAGCCGGCGACGCCGCACAACTCCTGTTCGATGAAGGCGCCAAAAACGTCAGAGGCCACGAGGCGCTCCTCGAACCAGGAAAGCGCCATCTCGTTCTCGCGCACAAACACGCTGGCGTAGGCCCCCGGATGGGCCTCGAGCGCCTCCAGCCTGATCTGTCGATAACTCGCCGCATCGGCTGGCGTGAGCAGTCTGACGGCGGCAGTGTTGTGGTCAGCTGAAGGCATGTCCTGCTTCGTCTCCAATTCAACGCATGGCCGTTGCAAAGACGTCCTCGAACAGGCTGAGCATCGCGGCCCAGGAGCGACGATCCGCGTCGGCATGATAGGCGTGGTTCGGTACGCTTTCGCCAATGAGCTCGGGGTTGGTGAAGCCATGCGCCGCACCGCCATAGACATGGGCCTGCCAGTCGACGCTGGTCGCGCGCATCTCGCGCGCGAAATCCGCAAGCTGCGTCAGCGAAACCAGCGTGTCGGCGGCACCGTGACACACCAGGACTCTCGCCTTGATGTTCGCGGCATCCTCCGGCCGCTCGTTCGGGAAGCCGCCATGAAAGCTCACGACGGCCGCAAGGTCCGCACCGGTCCGCGCCAGCTCCAACGCCGTGCTGCCGCCGAAGCAATAGCCGATCGCGGCGAGCCTGGTGGCATCGACCATGTCATGCCCGGCAAGGGCCAGGCGCGCCGCCTCCGCCCGCTCGCGCCAGCGCGCAGTGTCCGCGCGCAAGGCATTCATCAGCTCGATCGCCTGCGGCACGTCAGGGGCCGTCTTGCCGTTGCCGTAGAGATCGGCCACGAGCACGACAAAGCCAAGCGCGGCCAGTTGCTCCGCGCGGGCGATCGCATGCGTGCCGATGCCGCGCGCGTCGGGGAACAGCACCACGCCGGGGCGGAGGCTGGCGGCTTCATCGGCAACGAGAATGCCCTGAAGCTCGGAGGCGCGATCGCGATATCCAAGAACAGTCTTTTTCATCCTGATGCTCCTCGTCGGACAAACTGACCACACGGATTGCACCTGGACAACCCTTGATTGTCACTCGTTTCGCTGGATGCCACTATGTTGAATGTATAAGTCCATGCACGAATACAATGAAGGAAACTCATGGCGAGCACCGTCTTCGATTCCGCGCTGTTCCGCGACATGTTTGGCACCGCCGAGATGCGCGCAGTGTTTTCAGATGACGCGCTGGTCGGCCGCTACCTGGAAACCGAGGCGGCGCTCGCCCGTGCCCAGGCTCGCGCCGGCGTGGTGCCGAAGGACGCCGCGGCCGCGATCGACGCCGCCTCGCGCAACATCAAGCTCGATTTCGACAAGCTCCGGCACGAGACCGAGATCGTGGGCTATCCGATCCTGCCGCTGGTCCATCAGCTCTCCGAGGCCGCCGGCGAGGCCGGCCGCTACGTCCATTGGGGCGCGACCACGCAGGACATCATGGACACCGCCAACGTGCTCCAGATCCGCGCGGCGCTCGACATCGTCGCGCGCGACCTGAAGGGGTTGCGCACGATCCTCGCCGACCTCGCGCGCAGGCATCGTGATACGCCGATGGCCGGCCGCACCCATCTCCAGCAGGCCCTGCCGGTGACCTTCGGCTACAAGGTCGCGATCTGGCTGTCCTCGATCGACCGGCACATCGAGCGCGTCGACCAGGCGCGGCCGCGCATCCTGCTCGGCGAGTTTTCGGGCGCGGCCGGCACGCTCGCCTCGGTCGGCGACGGCGGCCTCGAGATGCAGCGCCTGTTTTGTGAAGAACTGGGGCTGCACCGGCCGCCGATCACCTGGCACGTGGCGCGCGACGGCATCGCGGAAGCGGTGACGCTGCTCGGCCTCATCACCGGCACGCTCGGCAAGATCGCCACCGACGTGATGCTGATGTGCGCGACCGAGTTCGGCGAACTCTCCGAGCCGTTCGTGCATGGCCGCGGCGCCTCGTCCACCATGCCGCAGAAGCGCAACCCGATCTCCAGCGAGCTGATGCTCGCCGCCGCCAAGGCGGTGCGCCAGCATGTCGCCACCATGCTCGACGGCATGATCCACGATTTCGAGCGCGCGACCGGTCCCTGGCATCTCGAATGGGTGTCGCTGCCGGAGAGTTTTTTGCTCACGGCGTCCTCGCTTGCCAATGCGAAGTTCATGCTGGCGGGTCTGGTCGTGCACGAGGACCGCATGCGCGCCAATCTCGGCCTGACGCACGGCCTCATCGTCGCCGAAGCCGTCATGATGGCCGCGGCACCGAAGCTCGGCCGGCAACACGCGCATGACGTCGTCTACGACGCCTGCCGCAAGGCGATCGAGGGCGGCGGCGATCTCGCCGGCATCCTCTCCGGCGTTCCCGAGATCGTGGCTGCGCTCGGCGGCGTCGATGCCATCCGTCGCCACTGCGACCCCGCGAACTATCTCGGGCTCTCCGGCCAGATGGTCGACCGCGTGCTCGGCGGGTGACCTGTAGCCCGGATGAGCGAAGCGACATCCGGGGAGTTGGCCCCGCATATCGCTTCGCTCATGCGGGCTACGACGGCGCACGCTTGGAAGCCGCGGTCTTCGGCGCAAACGAGAGCGGCCCCCAAGGTTGCCGGGACCGCTTGCTTTGCAGTTTTTGTCTCGGCGTTTACCGCGTTGCGCTACCGCAGCTCGGCGCGGCGGTCGGTCATCGGAAGCACGACGACCTTGGTGCCGACGTTGACGCGGGAGTAGAGGTCGGTGACGTCTTCATTGGTCAGCCGGATGCAGCCGGAGGAGACGTGCTTGCCGATCGTCTCGGGGGCGTTCGTGCCGTGGATACGGTAGACGGTGCCGCCGAGATACATGGCGCGGGCCCCTAACGGGTTGCCGGGACCGCCGGCCATGTGGCGCGGAAGATAAGGCTGGCGGGCGATCATTTCCGGTGGCGGGGTCCAGTCCGGCCACTCCGCCTTCTTGGTCACCGACTGGGTGCCCGACCAGGTGAAGCCGTCACGGCCGACGCCGATGCCGTAGCGCACGGCCTGGCCGTTACCGAGCACGTAATAAAGATAGGTGTTGGGCGTATCGATGATGATGGTGCCGGGCGCCTCGCGCGTTGCGTAAGCGACGACCTGGCGGCGGAAGCGGGCGGGCATCTCGACGCTGTCCTGATCCTCCGACGGTGCGGCCTGATAGGACGGCGCAGGCTGATAGGGCTGATAGGGTTGCAGCGGCTGCGGTACAGCAAAGCCGGGCGGCGGTGTGAAGAAGGGGAAGAGCTGCACGGGTGCGGCATGTGCCGGACCGGCAAACGCGACTGCGGTGATCGCAACTGCGCTGAGCGCAACAGCGCGCGAATACGTCTTGAACGTGTCCAGATTGAACATTGATCGCCCCTGTTGGATCGGATTTTTGATCACCGCGGCGCCTTGCGGTGTTCCGTTGCCCAGACTCGTAATGGCGAAAAGTTTCGGGACGTTTGCGCGGAAAACCGAAAACGGTTTCGTCGCGGCAAGGATTGTTTCATGACAGTTTCGTGGCCGTGCCGACCCGTTAACGAACAAAACAGTGGGCCGACACTTCTGTGACGTCACACGCCTGAAATATCCTTCGTTGATGGTCCTAAGCCGAGAATCATCAAACTCTCGGGATTTCCCCATGCGGGTATTAATCGCGACTGACGCCTGGCATCCGCAGGTTAACGGTGTGGTGCGGACGCTGACCTCGCTCGCCAGCGCCGCCAAGGCGCTCGACGTCGAGATCGAATTCTTGACGCCGGATGGCTTTTCTTCGCTGCCGTTGCCGACCTATCCGGGCCTGCGCATCGCGCTGCCCAGCCGGGCCGAGATCGCACGGCGGATCGAAGCGGCTGCGCCCGAAGCACTGCACATCGCAACCGAAGGCCCGATCGGCTGGGCGGCGCGGGCCTATTGCCGCCGACGCGGGCTCGCCTTCACCACCTCCTACACCACGCGCTTCCCGGAATACGTTTCGGTCCGCACCGGCATTCCGGACAGCGTCGGCTACGCCGTGCTGCGGCACTTCCACGATGCCGCCGCCATGACGATGGTGGCGACGCCGTCGCTGCGCCAGGAACTGTCCGAGCGCGGCTTCAAGCGGCTCGGCTTCTGGACCCGCGGCGTCGACACCACTCTGTTCCATCCCGATGGTCCGGCAAAGCTCGACCTGCCGCGGCCGATCTTCATGACGATGGGCCGCGTGGCGGTGGAAAAGAATCTCGAGGCGTTCCTCTCGCTCGATCTGCCCGGCACGAAGGTCGTGGTCGGCGATGGCCCGCAGAAGGCGCAGCTCGAGAAGAAGTATCCGAACGCCGTCTTCCTCGGCGAGAAGAAGGGCGCGGATCTCACCTCGCATCTCGCAGCCGCCGACGTCTTCGTATTCCCGAGCCTTACCGACACCTTTGGCGTGGTGCAGCTCGAGGCGCTCGCCTGTGGCACGCCGGTCGCGGCGTTTCCGGTGACGGGCCCGAAGGACGTCATTGCCGATCATCCGATTGGCGCGATCGATGACGATTTGCGCGCCGCATGCCTGCGCGCGCTGACCATGTCGCGCGAGACCTGCCGCAACTTCGCGCTGGCACGCTCCTGGGAAAACAGTGCGCGTCAGTTCGTCGGAAATCTCACCTCACTCCAGCCCAGCCGCTCGCTGCGCCCGACGCCCGTCATGGCGCGGCGGCCGGTGCGGGGTTGATTTGGAACATCTGAACCAAACGGGACTTTGCTAATGGCCAAAATCATGAAGTTTGAAGATTCGCAGCAGCTCGACCTCGACCGCGGCACGGTCGAGCAGGCCTATGACCGGTGGGCGCCGGTCTACGACCTCGTGTTCGGCGGCGTGTTCGCCAAGGGCCGGCAGGCCGCGATCACGGCGACCAACAAGCTCGGCGGCCGCGTGCTCGAAGTCGGCGTCGGCACCGGCATCTCGCTGCCGATGTACGCGCCGAACGTCCGCATCTTCGGCACCGATATTTCGGAGGCCATGCTCGACAAGGCGCGCCGCCGCGTCTCGGAGCTGAAGTTGAAGAACGTCGAGGGCCTCGCGGTGATGGACGCCGAGAAGCTCGAATTTCCCGACAACTCCTTCGACGTCGTGATGGCGCAATATGTCGTCACCGCCGTTCCCAACCCGGAAGTTGCGCTGGACGAGTTCGCACGCGTGCTGCGTCCCGGCGGCGAATTGATCATCCTGACCCGCGTCAGCGCGGATGCCGGCATGCGCCGCTTCATCGAGCAGAAGCTCCAGCCGGTGGTGCGTCACCTCGGCTTCCGCACCGCCGAGTTCGCCTGGTCGCGCTACGCGAAGTGGCTCGCGGGTGCGCATGGCATGGAGCTCGCCGAGCGCCGCCTGATTCCGCCGCTCGGTCACTTCTCGCTGGTCCGCCTCCGCAAGGTTCAGGTCGCCAAAGCAGCCTGAGCCAGCGGCTCCACGCGTTCATGCGTCACCGCGTCGCGCACATCGTCATATGACAAAATGATGATGTCACACGCCCTACATCGAATCCCTATATCTCCTTAGCCGAAGCCTTTTGGGGGAAAGAATGATCAAAGAATTCCTTGAGCAGCTGCGCATCCAGCGCTGGGACGACCACCGCTACTATCACCACAGCCGCAT
>NZ_JBANBJ010000058.1:0-50861 GCF_059803515.1 Bradyrhizobium sp. UFLA05-125
CATTTGCTGGCAAATCAATTAGCAAACTATCGCAGCCAAGCTCGCCGCCCGGAAGGCGGCCCTCACCGGAGGCTTACCTACTACCTGTCGTTCACAGCATAGCACCAACGGGGGCCATCGCTGTTGCTGGTCGTAGTCGGGCCAGCTTACGGAGAGCCGAATTGGCGCTCGCTGCACCAAGTCGTTTCGGTCGTGCGCGCGACACGCATTGAGCCGTTGCAAAAACAGTCTTCTGTAAGGTCCATGTAAGGATCCGATGCCACTCAGTAGAAGTCGATTTTGCGGTTTGCTGATGCTTGAGCCCTCGAAAGATTTGCCGGATTCCGTCAATTTGGGCGAAGTGCGGCTGCCCACGCGGATCAGAAATGTACTGGCGCTGCACGGATTCAGAACAATTGGTGAAGTTCGATCGGCTTCGGACAAGAGTCTGCTGAGCCTCCCCGATTTAGGTCCGAAGTCTGTCGCACACATTCGTAGCAGCTTTGGCGTCGATAGCCACACGTAGCGAGAAATTAAATGCGTGTCGCGTTACTATCGCACTCGTTCTGCTCCGCCAACCTACTGCGCGGAAAAGCTGTACTCGCCGTACAATCCGAAGGACTTCAAACAGTGGGTCAACGTGTGCAGCAAGTGCGAAAGGAGCACGCGTACGACCTGTTCGACATCTTGCCGACTAAGCGGCGCGCCGGTGTGGTCTGGCTCTGCCAAGCCTGGAGAGCCTCCGCTTGAGTACCTCTTAATGGTAGACGCCAGACCTACCGCGCGTTCGTGACGATCGGCATCATGCAGCACCGAACGCCGCGAGGAAGACAATGGCACTGATCACCTCTTGCAGCAGCCGATCCGTCACAACAGCAAACCCGGCGCCGCTCAACAACTGGCCTTGGATTAGATAGCGGCAGCGCCTATGCGCCGCGAGGGGGGGCAAATGGGAAGGATCTACGTACCAACTTGTTGCCCCCAAAGCTGGCAAGCTCTTCTCGCTGACCCGGAAAAACAGTGGCGCACCGGCTACTCCGCACGAACACTCGCGCATTGCTGGGAAGCTGCAAACGGATTGCCGCCGGAAATCGCAGAGCTATTTGGAGGAGACAGCGAGTTGCTCATTGCGATCCCAGAGCACAAGGCGGCATTGGGCGATGCAGGACGAGAAAGCCAGGCGGACGTTTTCGCTTTAGTAAAGTCAAATAATCGCACCATCGCTGTTGCGGTCGAGGGGAAAGTCAATGAGTCGTTTGGGCCCACCATTAGAGATTGGTACCTGGATCCATCTCCTCGAAAGCAACAGCGGCTTACGTTTCTCTGCGATCTGATCGGAGTAGAATGCCCACCTCCGGGTGACATCCACTATCAACTATTTCACCGCGCTGCGTCAGCAGTAATAGAGGCCGAGCGCTTTAAGACAGACGACGCGGCAATGGTCATCCACTCCTTCTCGCCAGAGGACAAGTGGTTCGATGCTTATGCCTCGTTTCTCAAGCTCTGGTCGCGGTCGAATGTTATCAGTGGGAAGGAGCCTGCCTTTGCGATATCTTTCAATTCCGGCCTTTGGTGCCGGATCGTGACTACCTTCGAGCAGCAAAGGCAGCTAATGAACGGTAAGACGCAACAGGAGAGTATGCAGAATATTTTGTCCGGTTGCTTGATGCTGACTGCACTGGGCGTGGTCCTGGTGATTGTCGGCGTTGTTGGACTTGGGATCTACAAAGATGGATTGAGGCCAGTTCCAGCTGGAGAGATGCAATATCTCGAGCAAAACTGGCAGATTCGCCAAGCCAGTCAACGTGTCGAGGCCTTACAAAAAAAGGTGCTGCTCGCCGGGGACCTTATATTATTTGCGGCTTTGGTAGCTTCGATCCGGTTTCGGAATGAATTACGAAACTTCAGAATCCATTATTTTCGCTTCTCCACAACCTTGATCCTTTTCAACACAATTGCTTTTCTCCTATCTCTTGCGAACCTTTCCACTGGATTACCCTTTGTATGGTTACTTTGGCTGTGCCTCTTACCAATAGCCTCTGGATTCCTCCTGTGGAGAGGCTCGCACTTCATATATCGACAATCTCGCTCGGGAACCCAATTTTGGCAAACTCGCAAAGTTCGGAGGCGAGAAAGAATGATTGCGGCTGCTTCGCGATACCTGCAAGATCCGGATGCAGACGTAAACTTGTTGAAATATGGAGAGCTCCCTGAATGGTTGAGTCTGAGGTCGATTTGGAGATCGATCAAGCATAAAGCGATCGCAACGTGGAAACGGGGCAACATCCTAGTAGCAGGGGGCGTTGCCTCCATGGCGCACGATCGCTTCGTCCGTTATGTGTTGCTGTCTGCTGCACTCATTTGGTTGTCGTCGGCTCTGCTAGTGGCCCTCGAACCCCGGCCTTCCGCAGAAGATGAACTTCGCCGCGCCCTAAGAGACAATTATATTAGAGGTTTCGTATATGAATGGAAAATCGATTTCGGTGATCCTAGAGAACCAGTTTACGACACTCATGCCTTTATCTACAATCGTATCCGAGAAGTCCTTGCAGAACATAAGGATGCTACGTTGTTGCTCTGCGCGGTCGTCAAGGTTCCGAAGGAAATGGGGCAGGATGATGTGAGTAGGTTGACGACAGGATCGGTCAAAGCTGTTCGGGACAATCTACAACAATTACCGCCTAAGTTCGAGGAGCGCCAAATCGCCTTTGGGAACGCCAAAGTTGAACAATCTACAAGTAGTAGATGGGTGGACATTGGGGTGGGGGTAATCTTTCAATTGCAAAAGCAGGGCGGCGAAGATTGCGCAAAGTGGTAAACGTCGCACATTCACAAAACCAGAATTGCGACCCTGTTAACTTGGTGTAGACGGCTCTCATCGCATCGATTGCTTTAGATGGTTTGAGCCTTTCACGTCATCTCTCTGGGCTCCGGTCGCCAATGATTCAAACAATCGATCTCGCGGCTCGATGGTGCCTCACTTAGCTTGCGCGCATTGCGCATCAATTGAGTCCCTTGTCTTGTTAAGGTCTTCGATTGCAACCTTATTGGATTTGCCAGCTATTTTCTTCGTCGCTTGCAATGACATCGACATTAGTTGCTTGATATTTTGCTTCTCCAAATCCTTATCGAGCCAATCAGCTGTCGCCGGAATTAGGATCGAGCCTGTAGTGTAAATTCGTCCGGCTAAAACGATCGGCGGGGGAGCCGCGCCTTTGCTGGCCGCCGCCGCGATCAAATCAGCGAGGGCCTTGATTTGAGAGATCGCAATCCCTTGAAGATCAATATCACCCTTGATGAGAGCTGCGGCAAGATCGACTTTTAGACCGTTTGAATTATTCAAAAGGGCTTCGGATATATTCTTGTCTGCCGGAGAAAGCGAGAGAGTGCCAATTGCTTTCTTGGTGTATTCCTCCAAAAAGAATGATACGCCCAGTTGAACAAGGGCGACGTAGACAATTTTCTTCTTATCATTCGCGATTTGGGGCAACTGAGCACTCAGCCGATCTTGCTCTTCTTGATACTTCTTGAGGAAAGAACCATACACCTGTTCCTTCACAGAATCATAGGTGTCAAATTTCGCGCTCAAAGTGTTAAACAGCGCACCATCGCGAAAGTCCGCTGCAGCCTTACAGTCGGCGAAAACGCCGGCCGGTGTGATAATCGCAGCGCGAGCGCCGGAGTTTATAAAGCCGAGCATCAGAACTACGCAAAGCGTCTTAAAATGGCGAAAGCTCATAAGACCCTCTTTACCGTTTTGAGAGAACTCAACGTGCCATACGGGTTAGTTGAAGTAGAGGCTATAAAAGAGGTGCCGCTCTATGAAGTGGCGAGGAAAAGTAAAATGCCTCGATGATGTTTTCTATATTATTGTTAGCCTCCTGTCACTGCTCACCGCCGCAACACGCTAGCCGGTTTTTGCTGCACCCCGGCATCAACGCGGTTCACGCAGCGTCCGGACGTGGCCGCGGGACTCTCGACAGCGTGCCCCGCCGTCTTCGATGATCAAGCCTGTTATGGCCCGGGATTGTTGTAGCGCCTCGACGCGGTTGGTGGCGGTGGCGCATGCAGCAAAAGATGAGTTTCGCTGCCTCCACCAATTTGATCGTCGCGGGTCCTTCTGGCCAGCTCGAACGTCAGGTCGTGCAGTTTTTCGTCGGCCAATCGCGAGTCGGTGGCACGATGCAGCACCTCGTTTCCGATCGCGGCGCGGTGAATAGTCACGCGCGATCGATCGTCGTCGCCGACCATCGATCTCATTGTGCGACCGAGTTGGCCCGCCTTCCGCGGCGAGCGGAGCTGGCGAGCATCGTCCATCCCCGCGCTTAGTCAGGAGTTGCCGGAAAGCCCAGCATGCCGAGCGAGACAGCATCAGCCTTCAGTCCTATTGGCTAGAGCAGCAGTGAGACGACAAGATTTTCACGGCGCGAGTGGCTGTCCTTCGAAGGAACGGCACGTGACGCTTTCCTTCATAGCTTTTTGAAGAGCGTCCAAGACCTGCGTCCCGAGCTTGCGATTCGCAAGCACGGATGAAATCAAGAGGCTGGACAGACTGATCATTCCGGTTCACCTTGATTTTGCCAAAGATGGCGACCCCCGTTACGGGGAGCACGGCGCTAACTTGAACAGGATGAGCTCAGTTGTATTATTGTCCAGACGGTTATCTCGGGCAATAGCAGTTTCTCGGTCAATAGCAGCGAAGATCCTTGGCAAGAATGAATACGCAGGACCCGCTTTGGAAGGCACACGCTTCTTTGGTTGGTGTCGTTACGGCCGCAAGGGAGAGGTTCGGCCTAACATTGCCAGCAGAAACTTCGTCGGCTCGTACAGACACGCCGGCACTGTCGTTCTTTCCGTTGCCCGGTGCGGCGGACGAAGCCGATAGTTCTCTCACTCAGACGGCTGAGATTTTGATGACCCAAGTATCCAGTCAGAGACCGCGACAGGGTCTGGATTGGGTCACGCTGGAAGGTGTATTCGCTTCTGGAAGGTCGCGTGGGCTTGTGGTTGCTTATGGGGATCTAAGTACGGCATGGAGTCGTGAATTTCTGGACACCTTGCGAGCTTCAGCGCCTCGAAATTTGATCGTTCTCGACAGTTCGAACGAGGTTCCTCGAATCACCGCGAAGGTGAGGGAATATTCGTCCAGAAACGCTAGCCTGATCCAACAACTCCAAGCAGTCTGCTCCCAGTTACAAGTCGCAGACCTTTGTAAAACACAACTAGAACGTATCAAGCTTCAAACCGAAGCTCGCAAGATCCTGCTGAAAGTACCGGCGGCGCCAGTTCTGGATGGCGCGCGAGAGGCTATGAAACAAGACGCGCTTCCGAAGTTGCTCGACGATTTGAGGGACATTGTTAATAAGGCCGCCGACGACGGTGGACCAATTTACGAAGCTGCAGAAGGCTGGATTGGACGGTTGTCACATTTAGCTGTGCGAGACGATCACTCCGAAGGATCTCATGACGGGATCGAGCCCACGATTATACCGCCACTGTTCGTGGACGAGTTGCGATCCAAGATATTTATCGCCGCACACGACCTTGGCAAGCTCCTACAGACGGAAGAGCAACGGAACCGCGACCCTAAGCTAGGAGCCGTGCTTGATTATTCGCTAGTCTTTCGAAAAGTGTCAGAGGTGACAACTGGACTCAAAACGCAGTTGGGACCAGCAGGTTTCACCGGTTCAAGGCCGACACAACCAAGCCTTTTTAGCGCATTTCGAATCGCTGTCCGCTATCCGCAGCAGTTCGTTGTCCCAGCAACCATGCTAGTAGCCCCGATCTTGGGTGCGTTTGGATTTAACACTGGATCCGCGAAAATCCGTGCGGCGTTGATCAGCGCAGCAGGCTTGCTGCTTCCAGTTCTGCTGGTGATTGCTCATAATCGTGCGCGTAAAGAGGCGAGAGGGGCTGCGCGAGACGACCTTCAGGCTGCGCTGCGCTTCGCTCGGACGGAAAGCAAGAAGATGGTCGCTAAAATCGGTGAAATCTTCAGGAATGCACTAGAACAACACTTTAAGTGCCTGGAAACCAGCGCTGAAACGGCTCGGAAGCGCACGCATCAGAGTGAATCGGCTCGACGCCAACGAGAATTTTTGCGAATTTCCGCCGACGTTGAATCTGCACAAGAAATCGGAAAGCGGCTGGATGATGAAATCAATTCGGCTTCTCGAACTGTGGTCTCGATAGTTTCGCAAATTGAGCGCAATTTAAGTTCGAAGATCGTTGAGAGATCTCCGCTTCGCCCGCTAGGGTCGAGAAATGAAAATCGGGATTGATCTTGGTTGGAATGAGTGTCGCGTCGGGTTCATCGATGGACGCCGATTCCAATTTGTCACAGATGCTAATCACGCGGCTAGCCTGGTGACGATTCCCATTGTTGCTTTTTACGACCCGGAATCAAATGCAGCTCAAGGCGCGCTGGTGGGTCAACTGGCAGCTGGGCTGGCCGACGAATTACCTGAGTTGAAGGTATGTCATGCCATCGATCAGGCATCGGCGGATGACCCCTCATCGCTCAGCCTGCTACTGACGAAACTCCACCGTGATATCGTCAGAGGTGGTTTGGACGAAATCGGAGTCGTTTGCGCTATCGATGCCGATGTTAGCGATAATGCACTCGGTTGCGCGGCCCTAAGCGCTGGTTTCAAACAAGTACAGCGCATAGACCGAGCCGTTGCAATTGCCCTGTCTCATGTCATTGCGAACGGTCCGCCTGCCGAACGTGAGTTCCTCGTATTCGAAGCAGGTTTTCATCAGCGAGTTCTTAGTCTGGTACGCGTCGAGGAGGGCGGGGATGCTCCTGCTGTGCACCTTCTTGGGGCAACAACTACTGTCCGCAAGCCGCAACGATTTGTAGGTGATATTCTGTTCGGATCATGGGCAAGTATATTTGCGAACACTAGCGCTCTGGAACTCGAGAGTTTGTGGCGTAAATATAGGGACGGTCGTGCCATCCTGCCAAGCACCTCAAGTAACGGGACTGTAATCTCGGCCCTGCGCGCCAAAGCTCATATTTCTGAAATCCTTCGTGCAGACCTCGAGGCTTGTTCGCGCAAAATTGGCGTAACTTTCCCGCTAGAATTACCCGTCCTTCTGAGCGGACCATTTGGTCTCGAAGCGAACTCGCTCGTTTCTGCGCTGCCGTCAACGGACCGCACGTCTATTGCGTTTGGATGTTCGATAGCGACAGAAAGGCACCTTTCGGCTGTTTCAGCTGATCCAGACCTCGTTCAAACAATTCGAAGCAAGTTTTCTTCTCTGCCCATCAATGATGGCTCGGTGTTTGCCAGTGTAGACCGTGGGCCGTCGACGGAGAACGACGTTGTATCACCAGCCGCCGAGGACTTGAAGGACGACAGAACAGCGTCGGGTTATTTACTAGGTCACACGGACTCGCCGGAGCTTGGGATCAAATTAGCTGGCAAAATCCCATTATCGACAACAACGCTAACGAAGCTCAAGCAATCCCTAGGAGATCGGCTTGCGCTACTGGAGAATCATTCTGAATCAGACCGTCCTGCCGAAGACACCTACCTGATTATCGGCCCAGACCGACTACAGGAAGCTACAAGACACATCCTCGACTTCTGTGGTCCGAGCACCCCGCTGCGCATTGGCTCAGGCTTCCTTTATTTGATGGTTATTGTCGCCTCCGCCCTGGCGTTTCGATCATCGATACTCACTTGGTTGCCTCCACCCCCGCCCGCCGCTCCGGTCACTCGCGCCTATTTGAAGCCCTACACAAAACCCTCCTATGCGGTCCTCTATTGCGAAAAGGAATGGGACTGTCAGGCAGTAACCTATTTTCACGCTGTGCACGACTTAACCAAGAAAGAGGGGCTTTGCTATACCTATTTCCTTGTCTACTTTCTCGACCCAGTTTTCGGATTTTCCCCCGATCCCAACGTTAGCCTATTTGACTCCAGGCAACTTCCGAAGCCCGGATACAGATTTATGGATAGCAACATTTCGATTGATTACGTCGAAAAGGCGGAGCAACTAAATCCTCGTTGCATTTTGTACCGAGTCGAGAAAGACGGCGCCGGCATTAAGAAGGTGCCAGCTGTTTCGAGCAATTATCCAGATGGAAATGTAAAGGATGCATGGATCGTAAATCCCTATGACGACAACACCTTGCAACGGGAGGGAAAAACTGGAGCGCCTTTCGGGAAGATCATCTTGCAAAAAGTCGGAAAATTCGATGGAAGAACTCCCCTTACGGGCCACTTTCAATTTGATCTACCGACCAACCTTTACGCCAAAGCGCCTTCCTGCATGGATGTCGCCGTGGCTGGAGTGGTATTCGCAAGGGACGGAATACCGACAAATGAAGACATTGAGTCTGTCGTGAACGATCCGAACCTCTTAAGGCATTTGATATTCGTTCGCGTGTACAAGGTGTTTGACGCGCCGCATCCAAACGATTTTCAAGCGTACGTCTCAGTACAAAGTCTCGATTTCGAAGGAAATGCGTCGGTACGTATTCCCGATTCCAGTTTCGCCCCACTTATCACACCCAACGGGAAGGTGGTTTTGTCGGGCACTTGCCCCAATACGAAACACTGACCGTTTGGTCCGCTCTTAGTCAACACCACTAAACGAATTGATCAATACGCTTACAGAGTGTGTAGCGGCTTCCGCCCCAACTGATACGTCTCTACAGGCTGCTAACACGGCGTCCCTGAGCTCGCGCAAAGCATCTAGGATCTCATCACACAATCTCTCGGTTTCAGACATAGACGTTCCCAAGTCGGATAGTGCGGACCCGATCACACCGCTGGCGACGCGGAGCTCTTCTTGCAAATGCCGTCCATGCTCCTCGGCCGAGCCTAGCAGCTTCTGCTTCACCTCGGTCAGCCGGTTATGAAATGACGTAATCAAATCGGTCAATTTGCTTTCTAGCTGCGGCTCGAGTTCTCTGATCGGATGCGCAAATAACTCATTTAGCTTCTCGTGAAGTTCGTTCGTCATTTCGGTAACGGAAGCCAGGTGGTCATGGGCGCTCGCAATCGTGAAATCCTCCCGTTCGCTAAGGGCGCGTAACGGGCTCATGAGAACTGGTCCCAATTCGTCGACCTGGTCAGAGAGGTGCTGAATTTTACTGACGTCGGCACTGGCAACCCTGTTCGCAATTTGATGAAGTGCTTCTGCACGGGAAATAAGCGAAGTACATCGCTCGTCGATGTCTCTGGTATTCTTAATGAGCGATTGAAGACGTTCTATCGTTTCCTTGGTACTCATCTTTGTTCCTATAAACCTACTTCCTCTTTCAGCTTCTTAACCCTTTCGAACTCGCTTTTTAGCTCGTCGACAATTGGTTGAAGGCTCTTGATCACAGGAGCGAGAAGATCATTGCTTGAGCGTGTTTTAGATGCGCTGTCTGATAATTTCTTAGTGATCCCTTCAATGATGTTGTCGATGAATTGAGCGAGCTGTTGTGTTAGCGGCATCAGCACCTGCTCCCTTTCTTTTTGAATAGATGCCAGCAAATCCTGAGTCATCGCTTGCAACCTGCGGCCGATTTCCTCGGAGACCTCGTGTTGGAAAGCGTCGCAAATATTGTTGACCGTCGACTCCAAATGCTCGGCTTGATGATGGAGAAATTCATGAACCTCAGCCTGCGCGCTATGCGCCGCGCTTGTTACTTCATCATGCGCGGTATGTATCGCTGACTCTAGCGGCTCCGTCAGCATCGAAAGTTCCTCTGTTACGCCGTCTAACTTTTCTTGAATGGCTGCGATCGACGTGTGCGCATCGGCAATCTGTGGAATAGCTTGAGTAACCTTATCAGAGAAGTCATGGAGCAATTCTCCCAGCCGATTTGCATCGGCCTCGATACGATGGGCCGACTCCAGAATTAGAGCATCCGCCTGATCCACAGTGTGAACCAAGTTAAGGAATCGATTCGTAAGTCCCGCTAAGGCTTCAGCCAGTTCGTTTTCCAGCCCCTCGTGTTCCGGCATCGCAAGCCACCATCTTTCATAAGCCTCTTAGGGCTCGAAGCTCTTCTTCGATTAAGTCCAGCATTTTTGAAATGAGGATGATCTCTGGAAGGTAGGGACCGATGAACGTTGTGATTTGCGCTCCCAACTCGGTAACAGTGACTGTCTCCTCGAGCTGACTGAGAAGCCGTTCGACGACGACGTGAACAACCTCGTTGACAGCCGAAGCGCAACGCTGCCGTACTCCATTTTCAACATCGTGAAGTGTGCCTGAGATGATATCCGTCAATGCATGCTGGTATGACGAGAGTGCTTCGATGGCTGAGTGCTCGACGGTCTCTATAGATCCGATGACATGCCTCTGAGCGATATCGACTAGCTGTTGACCAAGCAAACTGACCTCATGCACGGCGCCCGTCTCTAGTGTTTCCATAATTCCGAAGAGAGACTGTTCAGCAGTTTCCACTTGGTGATCTAGATCATTAAAATGATGGTCGATCTGATCATGAACTTGGTGAGAAAACTGATCTACGTCGAGAGCAGAAATGAGCTGTTCAATACCCGCCTCTGCAGACTTTATGGCGCTCATCAACTCACCGGAATTGCGCTCGAACTCAGATGCGGCTGCCTTCACAAGAGTGCGAGTTTGGACAATTTGAGCCGCTAGGTCTTCCCCTGCATGTAAGGAATGATCATGGACCGCCCCCATTACGAGGTTAAATTCGCGGACTGCATCATGCAGTGATGTGTTCACGCCAATTTCTCCAGCGTTGCTAAGATTGGTTGAATCGGCGCTATGATTGCTTCAATCCGCTTGAGAACACCTAAGACAGGACCGACGGAACTTTCGACATTCGCCGTGAAGCGCTTCAGTTGATGTACTGTGCCCCGCAGTCCTGCATTGAAGCTTTCAATGTCTCGATTAACCGCCTGAATAGTGGAGGTGGCTTCTCGAACAAATAACTCCTTGGTCTCATCAGCGCGGTGGAGCAAATGGTCTTCGCCGTTTGCAAACGCATGTTCGACTTCTTCAATTTGTCCAAGAGCATGATGAGCGAATTGCTGGGCTCTATCGGAAATCTGATCAAGTGTTCCGTCGAATTTTTTGAGCGCCTCCTGCGATTTGGCGTGAGCGTCTTCCTCCGCGGCCTGCAATCCTGCGGAAACTGCGTCAAACGGATCATGCAAGGAAGCAACGAGGTTGCCAACGTCTCGCATGGTAGTCGACAGCGCGCTTTCGAAGTCTAAGAGTTGTTCGACGGTTTCAGAGTCCATATTGGGGTCTAGCAGAGAGACGAGACCTTCGAGCCGGGTTAATGTGGCTTCGACTTTGTCTAAGGACCTCGACGCCACTGCTAAGCAATCTTCTGCTTCCTGCAACAGCGAAGCTTCGGCCATCTTGAAGAAATCCTCTTTGATGATGCTAAATACCGGCAAGCTACAGGATCAAATGTAGTTCGTCGTACACATGATGTCACGGTTTTTCGGCGATCGTAGCGGGCAGCAATGATACCTGCCTCCGAGAAATCAGGAGCAAGGGTCTATTGTGGCTGCGCTTTTCAAGGCAACGCGGCCGATGACGGTTGCGGAGATCGAAAGCCGTGAGGCACGCCAACGTCAAGAACGGGCTTGCCGAGATATACAAGGACGGCGAAGTCGAACGGCTTACGAGTGGCGTGTACCGGCTGCCCGATCCGCAGGGCGAACTG
This sequence comes from Bradyrhizobium sp. UFLA05-125, assembly GCF_059803515.1. Classification (NCBI taxonomy): domain Bacteria; kingdom Pseudomonadati; phylum Pseudomonadota; class Alphaproteobacteria; order Hyphomicrobiales; family Nitrobacteraceae; genus Bradyrhizobium; species Bradyrhizobium sp. UFLA05-125. The sequence continues at coordinate 11,636 of NZ_JBANBJ010000058.1, forward strand.
GATGTGAAAGGCATCAATGACGCCAAGAACGTACCATGCGTACTAGGTGTGCCAGGCGCGCTAACCGGGCTTTGCCCATGTGCCGTGAGGGGCGCGCCGGGTCGCGGGGCCTCTGCACCAGGTTGTGTACCTTCCTTACGTTCTGCATGCTCCTAGCACGCGTAGCACGCGGCATACGGTCGCAACGTACCACGATGCCTTGCAGCGCCAACGGCGGTTACTTTGCCGATTTTGCGCAAATCAAAAGTATAGGGCAAATGTGGGATCTGTCGGAGTCCAGCGCCGAATACGCGTCGATCCGCGAGAACCCGCTCCTTGGAAGCCGCTGGGATCGCGGCCGAGAAGCCGCGGCCTAACCTGCGCGGGTTGGACTTGACGATCGTGAAAAATGTGCGACCATAGGTTGTTAACAGAAGGACGGGAGATAGCCGTGGCGCGCAATCCGGTCAAAAAGCCGAAAGTGAGTCTAATCGTCTCAGACGACAAAGACATCAAGTTGAAGGTCAAGCCCGGCAAGCTGCATGTCGTGCAGGTGGAAACCATCACTCCTGATCTCAAGAAGGCCGGTCGTGTCGGGGCTCGACTTTGCGGGTACGGCACGGGAATGTGCCTTGCCATCATCGACATCGACAAGTGAACGCACGACGCCGCCTGCAATCGTCTCGCTATAACTTCTGCGTTCCGATCGGCGATGACAGCGTGCTGTACAACGCCTGCACCGGAACCTCCATTCGGCTGTCAGGCGCGGACGCGCGGGAGCTTGCGCGGCTACTCTGCGGTTCTCCGCGGAGCGTGGCCGCAAAGACGATTCCGCGTGCGCTTCTTGCCACTCTGCGCAGGGGAGGTTTTCTCGTTGACAAGGCCTTGGATGAGCTCGTCGTAATCCGCGAGCGCTATTGGGCTGCGCGCGGCCGGACCCCGATGGTTCTCACGCTTACGACGACGCAAGACTGCAACCTTGGCTGCTACTATTGCTACGAGGAAAGAACCCGCGATGCTCTGGGCGAAAGCGCCGTTCCAGCGATAGTCGGTTGGACCCGACAGCGCCTAACAGCGTCTCGAAAAGACAGCCTTCACGTCGACTGGTACGGCGGCGAACCGCTCCTCAACATCGATTTCATCGATGCAGCGTCCGGGCCGCTCCAGGCGCTCTGCGCAGAAATCGGCGTCAGCTACTCCGCCTCGGTGATCTCGAACGGGACATGCTGGCCCGACGACATTGCCGGATTCGTTCGGCGGCACCGCATTCGGCAGGTGCAGATATCTTTCGACGGGCTCAAAGCGAACCACGACAAGAGGCGGCGATATCGAAAGGGAAGGGTGCCTCCGTCCGTGTCCTCGTTCGAGCAGGCGGTCGCAGCAGTCGATGGATTGCTCGATGTGGTACGTGTGGACCTGAGGTTCAACGCTGACCACGGAAATCAGGGCGATCTGGAGGGATTCATTGCCTTCTGTAGAGATCGAGGCTGGTTCGACAGACCGTTTCCATGCATCTTCCAGCTCGCCCGAATATCGGACTTTTCGGAGCGTGCCGCATTCCTGAGCCGCACGAAACTCTCGGAGCAGGAGTTCGAGAGGCTACGGGAACGGTCTCGCCAAATGGTCCCCCAAGAAGCGATGTTGGACGAGACAACGACCCGCTCGCTCTATCCGCTGCCGCGGACCTCGGTGTGCGCCGCTCTGGCCGACGACTCAATCGTGGTCGGAGCAGATGGCAACCATTACCGGTGCGGGCTTCAGGTAGGTGAGACGAGCCGCCCCGTCGCCGTCCGCGGCGCCGGGGGCGAGATGAAGCCCGGCCGCGATGCCGATTGGTGGACCGCCTTCGATCCGACGCTCCAGCCGAATTGCAGCCGTTGCTCGTTCCTGCCGGTCTGCTGGGGCGGCTGTCCCAAAAATCATCTGGAGGGCAATTCGCATTCCCTGCATGAGCAGAGCTTGTACTGGCGCAAGGCTCTGCCGCAGAAGATCGCTTGGCAATTCGGTGTCGCCCTTCAGGAGAGCGCCTTTAGCTTCACCGAAGCCGACCAGTTCCGGTCGACTTCGCTCGAAGCCAATCTTGCATGTACTGAAAGAACCTGCAGGACCAGCTTCTGACGGCCAAGCGGAGTCTTACTACAATCGCAGTGAAATCCTGCAGCTCGATCGTCCCCTGTCGCACCTCAGCACATGGGCGCGCCGACGAGACGATAGTGAAGCGTCAGGTCGTGTTTTGTCCCACGTTTGGGGAGCGAAACCCTATATCTCCCCTGCACGGGAATTTAGTGCGCCTGCTGATCGAACACCGGGAGGATCTCCCCTAGCATGACCTCGACTTCATACATCGAGTCATCTTCAGGATCCTTCAACAAGACATCCAAACGGCCGCCCGAGGCCTGCTGCCGTTCCTTTGCAATAAGTTCTAACTCCCCCAGTCCAAGACAACTTGGATTTTCAGCGATCTGCTTTTGTAGCCAGTACTCATCGAATCCTGAGCAACGGATTGAAAATGCCTCAGCAACTTCGACTTCCCTCCAAATGGAGGATTGGCCAGCACCAAGTCGAAGCGGTCTTTGTTCTGGATGTCGCTGATGTTCTCGGCGAGGGTGTTGATGTGGATGATATTCGGCGCCTCAATGCCGTGCAGGATCATGTTCATGATGCCAATCACGTAGGCGAGGCTCTTTTTCTCCTTGCCGAAGAATGTTTTCTCCTGAAGCGTCTTGAGGTCTTTGGTCGATAGCTTGCCGCGCTCGTGGGTGAGATATTCAAACGCCTCGCACAGAAACCCAGCCGAGCCACACGCGCCATCATAAATGCGATCGCCGATACCTGGCTTCACAACCTGGATCATGGCGCGGATCAGCGGACGCGGCGTGTAGTACTCGCCGCCATTTCGACCCGCATTACCCATGTTGCGAAGCTTCGCTTCATAGAGATGCGAGAGCTCGTGTTTTTCCTGCTGCGACCGGAAGCTAAGTTGGTCGACCAGCTCAAGCGCGTCGCGTAGCGAATAGCCGCTGCGGAATTTATTCTCGATCTCGGAGAAGATTTCGCCAATCTTGTATTCGATTGTGTTCGCGCCTTCGGCGCGGTTGCGAAACCCCTTCAGGTAGGGAAACAGCTTGTCATCGACATACGCGATGAGGTCATCGCCGGTCTTGGCCTTGTCGTGGTCGAACGAGCCGTCTTTTTTCTTGGGCGCCGCCCACACCGACCAGCGGTGTTTTGCGTCGATAATCGGCTGGTATGTCTTGCCCTCCAGCTCGGCCTTCTGCTCATTAGCCCGCTCAAGATCATCAAGATACTTGAGAAACAAAATCCAAGAGGTCTGCTCGGTGTAGTCCAGTTCCGTGGCGCACCCCGCCTCCTTCCACAGAACATCGTCGATATTCTTAAAAGTTTGTTCGAACACGTATTCGGTCCCCCATTTCCGATGTTTCTACTTAAATACCGACAACCAGTCATCATCCGTATGATGGAAGTGGTTCGAGAAATAGCGCTCCCACCCGCCCTGTCCGGTCCAAATACGGGCAAGGGCACATCATTCTGACTGAGGTGCGGGAGCTTGCGCTGTACTGGCGGTAGATGTCCCCTCTTCCTCAAACTGTGGCTGCAATGAACCGAATAGCTCGAACCATTCCAGGTTTTCGTTCTCTAAGTAAGCCGTAGAAGCCAGCTCAAGCATTGGCGAGGGCGGCTGATTTAGATAATGAACCGCGGCTCCGCTGCGGCTCTTGCGCCTTCCTTTCTGAAAGATGTCGCGATAGCGGAGGGGAGAAATCCCGAGGAATGGCAAAAAGGACACTTTCCCCGCCGTGATCTTCTCAATCTCAATTTCGTTTTTGTGTAATTCCTTTGCGCGGCTCTTAGGATAAGGCTCCAGGTAGACAACACACTTAATTCCCGCGGCGAGGATGTGCTTTGTGCAATTGTGACATGGAAATGTGGTTACGAACAGATTGCTACCCTTTACGCTTCGCCCTAGCCGGGCCGCATCACAGATCGCGCACATTTCAGCGTGAACAACTCGTCCGAACTCTGTCAGATCGAGCACGGCGCACCTAGCCAGTGGACCGTCCTTCCCCTCGGTGCCAGGCGGCTTCTTGCGGGTGAACTCTTCGACCATTTCAGCAGGGTTCCCCACCGACATTGCCTTCTCAGACAGTAGTCCCGCCTCACTCATCTTATCAAAAAGCTCTCGCAGGAGTTCTGTCTTGACGAGATCATTCGGATCGTACCCCAATCTAACGTCGCGAAAATCAGGTTGCTCAAGGTCCCAGTAGGTGCCGCCGAGAGCCTTCGGAACTTCGTTACAACCCTGCGTGATTAGTTCGCCATCATCGGTAAAAATTGCTGCGCCCACTTGGCGTGAAAGATCACTAGAGCGCAGCGAGGCTGATTTCGCTGCATACATTCCATATTCGGCTTTCGAAGGCGCGATGTCAGTCCGACCAAAAAATGCTTGGATGAAACGAGTGATTTTTTCTTCCATCTCTGGACGAGATAGCCCGTCAATGAAAACGTCGGCGAGGTGAAAAGTCTCGCGAACGTTCTGGCCAAACTCCTCGTCGTCTTCTCTGGCGTCCTTTTCAATGAGTTCGAGTGCTTTGCAGGAAATCTCATAAGCTGGAGTTGCTGGCGGCAAGCTGCGCTGGAGACGCTCTTCCAGCAATCTCTGCCGTTCTTCAGCGGAGCCATATGCAGAAATTAGAACGAACTGCTTGCCATAGACACGACGCAACAGCATGGCTTCGTCTGGGCGTTTTAATTGCCGCACTACATACGCTATGGCACGGTCGGCTATCTTATTCCGGTCGCCCGATATTCTCTCTCGCTCATCGCCGATGGCGCGAAGTGCAATCCGCGCCATTGTAGAGAAGTCGGAAAACTCCTTGCAGAGCGCATTCGCGTAGTTGATTTTAAAATTTACTTCAGTGTAGAAGTTTTTGTCGGAAGGGACGGTGACAGGGTATCGTTGAAGTTCGTAGCGCTCCTCCCTCAACATCTCTTTCGTCAGGTGTACAGTGTGTGGCTCGTACCCGACAGCACGGAGTGCAGTTGCCAGGGTTTCGCAAATAGCCTCAACATTGACCCCCATAGGTCCGACAACGCCGAACACAAGTTCCGGAAGGATTTTTTGTCGTGAAGCGGTCGCCATTAGGAACACAACCTTAGTATTTCAATTGTAGCGGTTAGCTGCGAGAGTGTGCTGATTCGCGCCCGGGGGAGAACATGGCAAAGGTCTCAATTCGCAAAGATGATTATGAGCGCGTCTTAGAAATAGCCGAACGCGCTGCGAAACGTACCAACTCAAGGGTTGTTGTCGCGACTGATCGCCTTGATCTCCACGAACCCGCTGAGCGGGATCGTCTCACCAAAGACGACGAAGGCGTGGCGGTGAAGTTCTCGTAAGAGGGCAGGCCCGTCTGAACTTACACAACCATCAGACGATTGCCACTAGCTCTTCGCTTTGCTCGCTCCTCGGTGCGCCGTCTGTGGTATGTCCTCCCGACATGCGCCACAGTAAATTGTCCGTCACGGCAGTTTGGGCAGACGCCCGCCAGAGCCCTTGAGAACGAACCCTGCTGCTTGCGGAGGCGTGGCCGCTAGGCCCGGTTACCGGTTGGCTATCCCTTAACGGGCCGCAAGAATGGGGGTCATTCCGGGGGTCAAGCCCGCAAAATCGAATATACATCAATTAATTCAATATGATATGGCGGAGAGAGTGGGATTCGAACCCACGGTACGGTTTCCCGCACACACGCTTTCCAAGCGTGCGCCTTAAGCCACTCGGCCATCTCTCCGGAGCGCCCTCTCTTGAAGGCGCGCCGCTGATTTTGCAAGGGACTGCGGGGCGATCGGTTCAAATTTCCTTAAGCCATTGTATTTCAATGAGAATATATTTAGCTCCAAAGCCTGGACGATACCCCCCGGGGTGAATCGGAGGCGGCTCTGGCGCGACGATTCACGAAAGCACGCTTCCGACGGACGAGAGGGACACCATGACGAGCTTTCGAGCCATCGCCGCCCTTGGCCTTGTATGCGCCGTCGTATGCGCCGTCTCGGTGATCTCAGCCCCGGCGGCCGCTCAGGTGTGCACGCGCCAGGGCGTCGAGGTCACCTGCGTTGACGGCCGGCGCGGAGTGCTGGCGGGCGATGCCATCATCTGGCCGGACGGCACGCGCTCGAGCGCATCGCCGCATCCGAGCGTGATCATCGGCAACAAATCATCGGTCCACGTCGGGCAAGGCGTGTTCGTCGGCCAAGGCAACGGCATGGTGCCGATGGACGATCCCAACGCGCCGAACAAGAGGCAGTGCGCGATTCTGGACGGCGTGTCCTATTGTTATTGATGCGCCTTCTTTGGCCTCAAAAGCCAATAGCGCAACAGACCCGCAAGGGAAGAGAGGGTCACGTGGCCCGGGCACGCCTCTCGAGACTACATCAGATCAGCCTCACGCCCGAGATCGCCGACTTCAGCCAGCGCAGAGCCTGGGGGGACTGCGCGGTCAGTGGCGCGACAGTGGGCTTCTCCGTCCGACTCTTCTCCAGCTCGGCGACGAAGTCGGCGGACCATTGCTGGATGGTGTGCCCGCGCAGCTTCTTCATCATCGCCTCCCAGCGCATCTTGCGCTCGGTGAGCGGCATCGACGCCGCGATCGCGATTGCGCGCGCCATGCCGTCGATGTCGTGCGGATTGACCAGCAACGCGGTGTCGAGCTCGTTGGCGGCGCCCGCGAACTTCGACAGCACGAGCACGCCGGGATCGGCCGGGTTTTGCGCGGCGATATATTCCTTGGCAACGAGGTTCATGCCGTCATGCAGCGGCGTCACCACGCCGACCTGCGCCGTGCGGTAGAGGCCTGCGAGCACGGCCTGGCTGAAACCCTTGTTGAGATAGCGGATCGGCGTCCAGTCGACCTCGCCGTGGCGCCCGTTGACGTCGGTGACGAGACGCGCGACCTCGTTCTGGAGATTGCAGTAGGCCTCGATGCCGCCGCGAGAGGGGTTTGCGATCTGAAGCAGCGAGATGCTGCGCAAGAACTGCGGCTGCTCGGTCCACAGGCGATCGAACGCGCTGATGCGATTGACGAGGCCCTTGGAATAGTCGAGCCGATCGACGCCGATCGCGAGCTTCTCGCCATTGAGGCTGCGGCGCAGCCGCGAGACGTCGGGATGCGAGATCGACTTCGCGGCATATTGCGCGAATTTTTCCGCGTCGATGCCGATCGGAAAGACCTGGCAGCGCGTGCGGCCATGCTTGGAGGTAACGATGCCATCCTCGATCGTCAGTCCGAGCTCCTGACCGACATACCCAAGGAAATTCCGGCAATCCTCCCCGGTCTGGAAGCCGATGAGATCATAGGCGAGCATCGCCTCGATCAGCTCGCGATGATGCGGGACGCCCTGCATCACCGCTGGCACTGGCCACGGGGTGTGCAGGAAGAACCCGACGGGATCCTCGAGGCCGAGCTCGCGCAGCTCCGCGCCGAGCGCGAGGAAATGATAGTCCTGCACCCAGAACGCGGTGCGTTCTTTCCGGAACCGCAACAGTGCGCGCGCCATGAAGGCGTTGACCTCGCGATAGCTGAGATAATCGCCTTGCGAGACGCGAATGAGATCGCTGCGCGAATGCAGCGCCGGCCACAGCGCCGAATTGGCAAAACCCTCGTAGTAGCCGCCGTAATGCGCCGCCGGCAGATCCAGCGTCGCCAGCGCACCGGTGCCGAGCGCTTCGACCTCGGCGAAGGGTTCCTTCTGATGACCATCCCGCACCCGGCCTGAGGAACCCACCCAGATCGCTCCGGAATGTTCCACCACGGGAAGCAGAGCGGCAGCGAGGCCGCCCGTCATGGGTTCGTTGGCTTTGCCGCGCGCGACGCGGTTCGATACGACGACGAGATTCACAGGGTCGTCCCCTCCTGTTATTCCGCCTCGTTTAACTGGCGTTCATCAATATGGTTCCTGTTCATGGTTTCAACCAATTGAAACCAAAATCAGGCGCGCGCGTCGGAACCGTCTTTTGTCCTCCGAAACGAAAATTCGACGCAAAGACAGTTTTCTGCGTTCCCTTTGCGCCGCAAGAATCGCGCGTGCGCACCGCGGTTCCGAGCCCTTTATGGCTCTGGCGTGGCGTTGCCTTGCTTTTACCTTGGATCACCGTCGAGCAGATGCGCGAGGAACTCACGCACATCACTGGGTGAGTCGAAATGACCATTCACGCCACGCGCGCGGCGTCCCACCGAGAATGCGAGCCCGTTCATGTCAGGCATGATCGCGAATACCGTTTCATCGGTGACATCGTCGCCGATGAACAGCGGACGGCGGCCCCTGAACGGCTCATGCGTCATCAGCTCGCGCACGCCGCTCGCCTTGGTGAAGCCGGAATGCTTGATCTCGCAAACGAACTTGCCCGGCAAAACCTCGATGGGTGCATTGGGCAGGTCGGCGCGGATCAGCGAGACCGCCGCGTAGATCGCCTTCTCCGCATGCGGGGCGAGACGATAATGCAGCGCGAGCGAGTAGCCCTTGTCCTCGAGCAGAATGCCGGGCGAGAGCTTTGCGATCGCGGCGAGGCGCCGCTTCAATTCCTTGTCCATCGGCGGGGCATGGCTCGCCACCGCCTCGCTGTCGGGCTCCAGCCTCATTTCGGCGCCATGGCCGCCGACAGCGGGGAATTGGTCCGGTGCGAAAATCAGATCGATGTCGTTGAGCGAGCGTCCGCTGACGAGCGCGAGCGCGCCGGAGGTCCGTTCGACGAGGCAATTGAGCGTCTTCGAGAGGCCGGGCGGCACCCAGACCTCGCGCGGCGTCGGCATCAGTTCGAGCAGCGTACCATCGATGTCGAGCAAGATAGCCGTCTCGCTGAGATGCGGCACCAGGGCCTGTGGCACCGGTACCGAGTCCGGCGTCTCGTCATCTTCCATGGTTCGCATGTCCATCACTTCCGAATTCATAGTCTACTCCATCAAGGCAAGCGGCCGCGCGATTTCTTCGAGCGATTTGCGCTCCGCGGCGACGGCGTAGCGCCACGCCACGATTGCGGCCGCGATCATCAGCGCCGATCCCAAAAGGTAACCCGCGAACACGCTGTTGCGGGAGCCGGTGTCGATCAGCGCGCCGAACAGCGCGGGACCCACGACCCCGCCAATGCCGGTGCCGATCGCGTAGAACACCGCGATCGCGAGCGCACGTACCTCCAGCGGAAAGGTTTCGCTGACGGTGAGATAGGCGGCGCTCGCAGCCGGCGAAGCAAAAAAGAAGATCACCATCCAGGCGATCGTCTGTCCCTGCGCGCTCAGCGCGCCGATCGAGAACAGATAACCCGAGATTGCAAGCAAGACGCCTGATACTCCATAGGTCAGCACGATCATCGTGCGGCGGCCGAGCGTATCGAAGAAGCGGCCAAGCAACAGCGGACCCAGGAAATTGCCGGCGGCGAACGGCAGGAGGTACCAGCCGACAGCATCGGCGCTGATGCCGTAGAAATCGGTCAGGACCAGCGCGAAGGTGAAGAAGATCGCGTTGTAGAAAAAGGCCTGCGCGCTCATCAGCACCAGCCCCACCAGCGCGCGCTGGCGATAGACCGAGAACAGCGTATGCACGACCTCGCCGAGCGGAGTATGGTCGCGCATCTTGAGGCGGATCTTCGTGAAGGTGGAGTCGCCCTGCCGATGGCCGATCACGGATCGCTCGATGTCGTCGACGATCGCGTGGGCCTCGTCGGGGCGGCCATGGATGATCAGCCAGCGCGGACTCTCCGGAATCCACATCCGCATGAACAACACGACCAGACCTATCGTCGCGCCGATGAGATACGCGAGGCGCCAGCCCAGATCGGGACCGACCACGGCGGGATCGAGCAGGATGATGGCGCTCACCGCGCCCATGGCGGCGCCGATCCAGAAGCTGCCATTGATGACGAGATCGGTCCACCCGCGGTAGCGCGCCGGCACCAGTTCCTGGATGGTCGAGTTGATCGCCGTGTATTCGCCGCCGATGCCGGCGCCAGTGAGGAAACGAAACAGCGCGTAGCTCGCGACATTCCACGACAGCGCGGTCGCGGCGGTCGCGGACAGATAAACCGCCAGCGTAATGAAGAACAGTTTCTTCCGCCCGATGCGATCGGTCAGCCAGCCGAAGCCGAGCGCGCCCAGCACGGCGCCGGCAAGATAGGCGGAGTTGGCGATGCCGAGATCGAGATTGGAGAAATGCAGCGTTGTGCTTTGCTTCAGGGCGCCGGAAAGCGCGCCAGCCAGAGTCACCTCCAGCCCGTCGAGAATCCAGGTTATGCCGAGCGCCAGCACAACGCGGGTATGAAAGCCGCTCCACGGCAGCGCGTCGAGGCGCGAGGGGATGCTGGTCTCGACGACGCGATCATGCGCCGCCGCCGAGACCGCAGAATCAAGATTCAGCGCTGGGGTTTGCTGCAAGTCCATCGCGCTATTGCTGGAGGTGCGGCCTGACTCAATCCGCGATCATCGACAACGTTTGCGGCGAAGTCAGGTTCCCCCAGGAACCGCCTCGCGGCGCAGCAGTTTTCAGAAGAGCTGCAAGGAGTTAACGCATGGCTCAGGCCAGAAAGTCGACACATTCGCGCAAAACCGCAAAGCGCAAGGCGGCGCATCGAACATCAAGCCGCGCGCGGCTCCATCCGGCCTCGCGCAAGACATCGAAAACGACATCGAAACGTGCAGCGCCGAAGCGTTGGTCGCAACGGGTGACGAAGGAGAGCGACGCGCTCGATCTCAAGCGCGGCGTGTTCAAGCAGACGAGCCCGAAGCAAATCGCAGCGTCCCTGAAGCGTTCGGCCGAACACTCGAGGCGCCGCAAGTCCGGCGCCTACCGATCGGCGCTGTCGATGCTGACCTTCTACATCAATCGCGCCGGCAAGACCTTGCCGAAGACACAGCGCACGCGGCTCGAGCGCGCCAAGGTAGAGCTGAAGCGAGCGTTTGGGAGGGAGTGAGGTGTGGCGCGAATAAATTTAGACAGCGCCATAAACTCAGCCTGTCGTCCCGGACAAGCGCAGCGAAGCGGAGCGCCGATCCGGGATCCATAACCACAGAGAGTGGTTTGGCGAAGACTGGCGGTTACTAGCTTCGCGCCACAACTTCTCCCCGGGGATATGGATCCCGGCCTTCGCCGGGACGACAGCAGAAGGCGTGGCGACGGAAGGGCAACCTTACGCTGCCCTGATATTCGCCATGAAGTGGTCGAGCTCGGCGCGCAGGCGCGTGCTTTCGCTGGAGAGCGTTTTGGCGGAGTTGAGCACCTCTTCCGAGGCCGATCCGGTCTCGGCGGCGCCGCGGTTGACCTGGCCGATGTCGGTGGCGGCCGTCTGCGTGCCCTGCGCCACGTTCTGAACGCTGCGGGCGATCTCCTGCGTGGCTGCGCCCTGTTCTTCCACCGCGCTCGCAATCGAGGTTGCGATGGTCGAGATCTGGCCGATGGTGGCGCCGATCTCCTTGATCGCCGCAACCGACTCGGCAGTCGCGCCCTGCATGCCCGTGATATGCGAGGAAATCTCGTCGGTCGCCTTCGCGGTCTGGCTCGCCAGCGACTTCACCTCGCTCGCAACCACCGCAAAGCCGCGGCCGGCCTCACCGGCGCGGGCCGCTTCGATGGTGGCGTTCAAGGCCAAAAGATTGGTCTGCTCGGCAATCGCGGTGATCAGCTTGACGACCTCGCCGATCTGCTGGGCGGCATGCGACAGTTTTCCGATGCGGCCGTCGGTCTCCTTGGCCTGCACGACGGCGGCTTCCGCGATGCGGCTGGAATCGCGGACCTGGCGGCCGATCTCCTCGACGGAAGCCGAGAGCTCTTCGGTCGCGGTGGCGACCGACTGCATGTTGGAGGAGGCCTGCTCGGAGACCCCGGCGACCTGGCTCGACAAGGTCTGCGTCGTCTCGGCGGTGCGGGTCAGCGTCGACGCAGCCGATTCAAGCTGCACGGCCGAGGCCGAGACGTTCGAAACGATGGCGCCGACCGCGGTCTCGAAATCATCGGCAAAGCGGATCAGCTCGGAGCGGCGTGCCGCGGCCGTCTCCTTGTTCTGGGCTTCACTGGCTGCCGCATCGCGCTCGGCTTTCGCGACCGCCTGCGTCTTGAACTCTTCGACTGCGCCGGCCATCTCGCCGATCTCGTCCTTGCGGCCGAGGCCCGGCAGCACGACCTCGAAGTTGCCCGAGGCGAGCTCGCGCATCGCATTGCACATCGCGATCATCGGCCGCGAGATGCCGGTGCCGAGCAGGAAGGCGAAGATGGCACCAAGCAGCGTGCCGCCGGCAGCCAGCATCAGGATCAGATGCTCCGTCTGGTCGATGCTTGTCTCGGATTCCGTTTCCAGCCGCTGCTGCTCGGAAACGAGATCGGCCTTCATTGCGGTTGCACCCTGCATGATGGCGCCGGCCGAGCCGCTCATCTCGGTGACGAGGTCATCGATCATCTTGGCATTGGCGACAAGCTTCTCCAGCGCTTCGCGATAGGCCACGAGGAGGCCCTTGGCGTCCTTCAGCCCGGCGACGATCTTGTCGTCCATGGAGTAGATCGCATTGAGCGAATTCTCGACGAATTTCAGCCGCGCCAGCGCGCTCGCAGCCAGCGCCTGGTCGGAATTGAGGACGAAGTTGGTCGCCGCCGCGCTCGCGGTCTGGAACTGGGCATTGACCTGCTTGGTGCCGAACTCGATCGCCTGCGCCTCGGACTCCGACGCGTTGTTGCCGATGTCGTCGAGCTTGTACTTCAGGAGGTTGGCGTTGCGCTGAAGCTGGTTCTGCACCAGGAGCGCGCTGTCGCGCTTGGCTTGCAGGATCTTGGCAAAAGTCGCGGAGAAGTTCGAAAACTCCTTGGCGAGCTTGTTGAGGCTTTCCAGCCGCGCCGGTCTTTTGGCGCCCTTGATGGCCTGGTCGATCGCGTTCTTCAGGCCGGCTTCGGCCTCCAGCGCCACCTTGGCGTCGTCCTCCTTGCCGGTGACGACGAAATAGCGGGCAGCCGAACGATAGGCCAGTAGCTCGCGATCGATGTTGCGGGCGAGGTCAGCCTCGGAAACGCTGGTGCGGTATGAGCCGACGCCGGCCGAGACCCGCTCAAAGCCGAAATACGCGAAGGCCATGCTGACGGCCGAGATGACGAGCACCGCGGCAAAGCCGAGAATGATCTTCGCGCGGAACTTCAGGGTCGGAAAAAATGTGCGCTTCGACTTCGACGCGGTACGCCCGACCATTCCAACCCCCAATTCATGTTCTTGCGACACTCATGCGGCCCGGAAGCAGCCCCTCCCGAACCGGTGCGGAAAATTAGGGCAGAAACGTCAAGGGGCGGTAAATTCGTCCGGCCTGCATCCTGGTGGAGAAAATTCGTGCGCTCCACGGCTCCGACAAGCCTTGGCAGGATCGGGGCGCCGTGTTGCGGCTAACCGGAAAACGCCTTACTCTTGGGGCACTTGTCGTGCACTTATCAGGCTCTTGGCGTCAGACCGAGCCGGTCCTCGAGGGGAGAGACGGAGTGGGGCAAACCGATTTTCGGTTTGGCGGCGCGTCTGGCGTCGCCGTTGCCAAATCGAAGGCTGCGAGCGTCGATGAAGCCGTGGCTGAGCTCGCGGTCCAGCTCCCATCCGACGAGCTCGCGCTGATCCTGGTCTTCCTCTCACCCGCTTACGATCCTCATCCTTTCATCGCCGGGATCACCCGGCACTTCGATGACACCCAGGTCTGCGGTTGCACGACCGCGGGCGAGCTCGCCCCCGACGGCTGGGACGAGAACAGCGTCGTGGCGCTGGCGTTCAGTCGCGCCGACTTCTCGGCCGTGGTCCGCCCCATTCTCAATCTCGACGGCTTCCGCGTCGAGGACGGCCGCAGGATCGGCGGCGAGCTCCGGCACGAGCTGCTGCGGGTCACCCCGCAGGTCGACCGTGGAAATCCGTTCGGCCTGGTCTTGATCGACGGCTTGTGCCGCCGCGAGGAAGCGGTGATGTCTGCGATTTATGCTTCGCTCGACGACATTCCGGTCGTCGGGGGATCGGCGGGCGACGGGCTGCGCTTCGAGAAGACCTGGGTGTTCTTCGACGGCAAAGCCCACACCAACGCCGCTCTCCTGATCCTCCTGAACACATCGCTGCCGTTCCGGGTCTTCAAGTGCGACAATTTCGAGCCACAGCCGCAGAAAATGGTGGTCACCGAGGCCGACATCGAAAATCGAACGGTCAGGGAGCTGAACGCGGAGCCCGCGGCGAAGGAATATTCGCGCATGGTCGGGATCATGGACGCCAAGCTCGACCCGTTCTCCTTTGCGTCTCACCCCGTGCTGGTGCGCGTCGGCGGCTCCTATTACGCGCGGTCGATCCAGCGCGTCGAACCGGACGGCTCCTTGCATTTCTTCTGCGCCATCGACGAGGGCATGGTGCTGACCGCCGCGACGTCGCGAAGCCTGGTCGGCTCGACGCGCGAGACGTTCGCCGAAATTCGTGATGAGATCGGAGACGTGTCGCTCTTCATCGGCTTCGAATGCCTGTTGCGCCGGCTGGACGCCGAGCAGCATCAGCTCGCCCGCGACATGTCCGAGCTGTACCGGCAGAACCGCGTCGTCGGCTTTCACACCTATGGCGAGCAGTTCGGCTCGATGCATGTGAACCAGACGTTCACGGGCGTTGCGATCGGAAGGCGCCCCTCGTGACGGAGGCGTGGCAGGACCCTCAATCGGTCGAGCAGCTTCAGCGGGAAGCCGCGAAGCTGAAGAAGATCAACGCCGCGCTGATGTCGCGCGTCGAGCGCTCGATGGACCAGCAGCTCAATGCGTTCTCGCTGTTCGAGACGGCGATTGCGCTCGATCACCAGGTTCGCGACCGGACCCACCAGTTGCGCGAGGCCCTGCATTCGATCGAGCGTGCCAATGAGGGGCTATACCGCGCCAAGCAGCAGGCAGAGGCCGCGAGCTCGCTGAAATCCTCGGTGCTGATCTCTGTCACCCACGACCTGTTGCAGCCGTTGAACGCCGCGCGCCTGACGCTGTCGGCGCTGACCGAGATGATGGAATCGCAGGAGGCTGGCCTGCTCATCGATCAGGTCGACCGCTCGCTGGTGACGCTGGAGGATTTGCTGCGGTCCCTGCTGGAGATCGCAAAGTTGGATGCCGGCGCGCTCAGGCCAGACGTGCGCCCGGTCGCGCTGGCACCCCTGTTCGAGCAGCTCCGCAACGAGTTCGAGCCGATCGCCGCGCGGCAGGGTCTTTCCTTGCGCATCCGCACCTCACAGCTTGCGGTGACGTCGGATGCGATGATGCTGCGGCGTATCCTGCAGAACCTGCTTGCCAATGCCATTCGCTATACCCGCAGCGGCGGCGTCGTCATGGGATGCCGGCCGAGGGGCGAGCGCATCTGCGTCCAGGTTTCCGACACCGGGCCAGGCATCGCGCAGGCGCAGCAGGAAGCGATCTTCCGCGAATTCCAGCGCGGGGAAGCGAGCGCCACCGACCAAGCTGGTTTCGGGCTCGGCCTCTCCATCGTCCGCCGTTTCGCGACCGTGCTCGGACACGAGGTGCGGCTGTCCTCGCAGGTCGGCCGGGGATCGACTTTCGCCCTCGAGCTGGAGCCGGCCGACCTCACTGAAGTCAGCGACGAGGTGCACGAGGTCAAGCTGGCCGAGCGCCACTATGGCGGGCTCGAAGGCGCCAAGATCCTCCTGATCGAGAACGATCCGAACGGCTCCGAGGCCATGGCCGCCCTGCTGGAGGGCTGGGGCTGCGACGTCGCGACCACGCGATCGGCCGCGGACGCGCTGCTGCGGCTCAGCGAGCTCGGCGGCTCCCCCGATGCCGTGATTGCCGACCTCCATCTCGATCACGGCGAGAGCGGCCTGTCTGCCGTCGCCGACATCCGGGAGCATTTGAAACTGGACGTGCCGGCCATGATCATCACGGCCGACTATTCCGAAAGGGCCGCGAAGGAGGCCAGCCTCCACGGGCTCGAGGTGCTGAAGAAGCCGATCAAGCCCGCCGAGATGCGCGCGCTGCTGTCATTCCTGCTGACCTGAGGCGGATATCGACGGTCGGCCGGGTCGCGCATCAAAATCCGCAAAACAACCCCATGCAAAGTAGAAGCGCCTGATGGCAGCGCCTACGCTTTATCCGAAAATCACTTGACACGTCGGGCAAATCACCTGCAAAAGGGTATCGTCGCGAAGAGCAGCATGGCCGGGCCGCAAGCTAGCGCAGACTCTTCCACTTGCGGACAGGGCTGTCGCATATGGCGTGAGCGCTTGCGGCGCTGAAGTTTCCACGTCGTCATGGCCGGGCTTGTCCCGGCCATCCACGCCTTACCCGCAGCACAAAGAACGTGGATGCCCGGGACAAGCCCGGGCATCACGACCTCGTCGATGCTCATATGCGATTGCCGTCCGCTTGCGGGAGAGCAAGACGATAGGGCCTCAATCGCGACCGTGCTGTTACTCCGACTGCGCGCGATTGTGCTTCGCGCTCGCGCCTTCGCTCGCCAGCGTCGTGAAATCGATACGGGACATTTCGACGATCGCCTTGGTGCGGCTGAGCACGTTGAGCTTGCGCAGGATGTCGGAGACGTGGACCTTCACGGTGGTCTCCGAAATCTTCAGCTCATAGGCGATCTGCTTGTTTTGCAGGCCGCGCTTGAGCATTTCGAGCACGCGCAATTGCTGCGGCGTCAACTCGTGCAGGCGCTTGATGAGATCCTGCGCGGGGCCGGCGGCGCGCTGCGGACGGGTCGCACGATAAGCGGTGGGAACACAGACCGCGCCGCGCAGCACCTCGCCGATCGACAGCGCGAGATCCTGCTTGGACGAGGATTTGAGGATGTAGCCGGCGACGCCGAGCGACAATGCGCCGGAAATGATCTGCGGATCCTGATGCCCTGATACGATGACGACGGGAATTTTGGGAAACGCCTTGCGGATGCGGATGATGCCCGAAAGACCCGTCGTGCCCGGCATCGACAGGTCAAGCAGAATGAGATCGAGTCCTGATGTCGCCGACAACAGCTCCAGCGCGCCGTCGATCGATGTGGCCTGAAGGATGTCGGCCTCGGGCGCCACCATCTGGAGCGCACATTCAAGCGCCTCACAAAACAGTGGATGGTCTTCGACGATCAGAAATCGCATCACGCGTGAGCCATCCCTAAAATATTGCCCGAAATATTGCCGGGTTCGACGTTGAGATGAGAATGCCTCAGCCGGGTCCAACCGGGTTGATTCAGGTCAAGAACGAGAGCGCGCCTCATTGAGACCTGCCGCGATCGAGGCGTGCATAGGGCCGGCACTTGGGATCGGGCAGGTCCATCTTGCCGATCTCGATGATCGCCTTGTTGCGGCTGAACAGGCCGAGCTTGCGCAGGATCTCGGTGATGTGCGCCTTCACGGTGGATTCGGCGAGTTGAAGCTCCTGGGCGATCTGCCGGTTCGGGTAGCCGCGGCGCAGGAGGTCGAGCACACGAAGCTGCTGCGGCGTGAGCTCGCGCAGCTTGACCGCGAGCGCCTTGCTGGTGTCGGCGCGGCGCCGCTGCGGCGTTGCGACAAAATCTTTCGGCACCGACACTGATCCGCTCAGCACGCCCTCGATCGATTGGGCGAGCTCGCGCTTCGACGTCGACTTCGGCAGATAGCCGGCGGCGCCCAGTGCCAGCGCCTCGCGGACGACGTGCTGGTCCTCTTCGCTCGACACGATGGCGACGGGCAGGCGCGGATAGGTCTCGCGCAAGCGGAGGAAGCCGGAGAAGCCGGTCGCGTCCGGCAACGAGAGATCGAGCAGCGCAAGATCGATACCCTCTTCGGCTGAAAGGATATTCAGGGCGTCCTCGATCGACATCGCCTCGAAGATCCGCGCCTCCGGCAATGCCAGCCGCACCGCATTGCCGAGCGCCTCGCGAAACAGCGGATGATCGTCGATGATCAGGAAGCTGGTCATGGCGCGTTCCCAAGAGTCGATCGCCCAAGAGTCGATCGCACGAGACTCCACCGCGCGGGCGTCCACCGCAGGAGCGGAAGCGGTACATCCAAGTGGCGACCATCCGGCGCCGGGATGATGCCGGATGGACTCTACCTCACCCTCATGGTCGCGTCTGGTCAAGAGAGTTCAGTCGTTCGATTCGGACTGGACCGTCAGCAGGAAGGAATAGATGTTGTCGAACTGGTCGTCCGTGAAGACCTCCCTCCAGGCCGGCATGCCCTTGGCGGGCCGCCCTTCATGCACGGTGGTCCAGAATTTCTCGCGCATCTCGTCGCCGTAGCGGTGACGCAGCAGCCGAAGGTCGATCTTCTTCTCGCTCTGGATCGCGTCGGGACCGTGACAATGCGCGCAGGTGCCGTTGAAGATCTCCTTGCCCGTGCCGACGGCCTCGGCGCCTGGCGTGGCCGCGTCACCCTTGGTCTCGGTCGCCACCACATTGGCAATTTCAGTTACCCCGGCTCCGGTTCCCGTTCCCGTCGTTGTTCCGGCCGGCACCGCCTGGGCCGCGCCGAAGCGAACGGGCTGGCCGGTCGGCAAGCCGTATTTCACCGCAAGGTCGGCGATCGTCTTCTGAAGCTGCGGCAGGATGGCATCGACGCGATCGCGCAGCTCCGCCGAGGTCTTTGCGAAGCCGATGGCCGCATCCCATGACAGGCCTTCGCCTTCGGTGAGCTCGATCTGATAGCGATCGCCATAGGTGGTCTTGTTCAACCAGCCGGCGACGGGTCCCCAGATGAAGGCGACGTCGGCCTTGCCCTGGTCGAGCGCCTGCATGCCTTCCTCGGGCGAGAGCACGGTCACCTTCTGGATGTCGTCGCGCCTCGCGAGCAGGTTTTGCGGCGTGCTGGCGAACTGCACGGCGACGCGCTTGCCCCTGAGGCCCTCGACGCCCCCGATCGCCTGCCCCTTTGCCGCCACCAGGGCATAGCCCTCCTTTGTGAAAGCGTTGGAGAAGATCACGGCCGGTCCCATGAAGTCCTCGGAGCGCGGCAGGCCGATCATGGCGTCGCATTGCTTGCCGAGCAGCGTGACGCGCACGGTGCGCTTGCCGAAATAGGATTTGTACCAGTCATAGGCGATCGGCCGTCCGAGCGCCTGCGCCAAGGCCTGCCCGATCTCGACATAGAAGCCTGGCTGCGACGCACTATCGCTGGAGAACGGAAGATTGGCCGGATCGGCACAGAGACGGAATGGCTGTGTCTCATCCGCGTGAGCCGTTGCGGCGGGAGCGATTATCGCGGATGCGGCGGCCCATGCGACCAGCGCTGTCATGGTGCGATTCATGGCGCGAGTTCGGCTCTTGCGACTTCCAAGATGATTCCGGCGCATCCTCATCTCCCGTAGTTGGGACTTGTTGGACCAGGCGCTGCGGCACACGGCATCAGTCGGTGCCGCAACGATCGCCTGGAAAAAGCGCGCGCGTATCCCGTCACCTCTGAGATACGCGCGCGAGTGGTCACTGGACGGAGAACACGAAGAGCGAACCGCCCTCGGGAGCTGCGGCCGTCATCTTCTTACCCACCTCGCCCAGGAACGCAGGGAGCGAAGCCGTGCGGCCGACGACGATGGCGACGTATTGCTTGCCGTCGACCTGGTAAGTCACCGGGCCCGCACCGATGCCGGAACCGAGGTTTTTGCTCCACAGCACCTTGCCGGACTTCGCATCGATGGCGCGGAAGTCGCCATGGATATTGCCGGCAAACACCAAGCCACCGCCGGTGGTCAGCGTGCCGCCGTTGAACGGCAGGTCTTCCTTGATCGACCAGACCTTCTTCTGCGCAACCGGATCCCAGGCCACGAGTTCACCGAGGAAGCCTCCGGGGCCTTCCTTGGTCGGAAATTCGGCGCCGAGATAGAACACGCCGCGCTTGTAGGCGACGTCGCCGACCGACCAGTCCATGCAGACATTGTTGGACGGGATGTAGACGAGGCCGGTCTGAGGGTTGAACGACATCGGCTGCCAGTTCTTGCCGCCGATCAGGTTCGGGCAGATGTCCTTGGCGGGATGGTTCGGCCCCGGACGCTTGTCCGGATCCTCTTCCGCGCGCATGGTGTTGATGTCCCATTTCTTGGCCCAGTTGGAGAAGACGTATTTCTCCGCCGACAGCACCTTGCCGGTCTCGCGATTGGCGACGAAGAAGTAGCCGTTGCGATCCGCCTTCAGCAGCGCTGGAACGTTGCTGCCGCCGATCTTGAGATCGGCAAGCACGGCCTCGTTGACGCCGTCATAGTCCCAGGCATCCGCTGGCGTGGTCTGGATGTGCCACTTGATCTTGCCGGTGTTGGGATCGAGCGCGAGCGTCGAGGCCGTGTAGAGGTTAGTCAGCTTGCCGAAGTTGCCGTCGCCGGTCGAGCGCACCGCGGTGTTCCACGGGCCGGGATTGCTGGTGCCCCAATAAACGGTATCGCTCTTCGGATCGTAGGAGCCGACCAGCCAGGCCGCCCCGCCACCATGCTGGGCGGTATCGCCCTTCCAGCTGTCGCCGCCGGGCTCATCCGGATTGGGCACGGTGTAGGTCTGCCAGACCTGCTTGCCGGTGTTGATGTCGAAGGCCAGCAGCGCGCCGCGCGCGCCGTACTCGCCGCCGCCGAAGCCGGTGATGACCTTGTCGCGCACGACGAGCGGCGGCGAAGTGATGACCGAACCCTGCTTGTAGTCGACCACCTTGGTAGTCCACAGCGACTTGCCGGTCGCGGCATCGAGCGCCGTCAGCTTGCCGTCGAGGCGGCCGACGAAGATCTTGCCGTCGGCGTAGGTGACGCCGCGATTGTTCACGTCGCAGCAGGCGTATTGCAGCACGTCATCGGGAATGTCGGGTTCGTAAGTCCATTTGCGAACGCCGGTCGCAGCATCGAGCGCGTAGACGTATTTCGGGCCCCAGGAGCTCGAGACGTAGAGCGTGTTGCCGATCACGATCGGCGAGGATTCGTTCGAGCGCAGCGACGCCAGCGAGAACGAATAGGCGAGCGTCAGCTTGCCGGCGTTCTCGGTGTTGATCTGATTGAGCGGGCTGAAGCGCGTGTTGCCATAGTCGTGGCCGGCAACCGCCCACTGGTTCGCATCGGATTGCGCCTTGAGCAGCGAGTCGTTGGCGCGAGTGCCGGACGTGCCGGCCGCCAGCATCGCAATCAGCGAAATGCCAGCCAAAAAGCCCTTCGTTCCAAAGGTCATGTATTCCCTCCGCGGTGATGTTGTGCACGCCATGTTGGGCGCTTGAGCGCGCTGCGCTCGTGATGCGCAGTTCGTCTGCGAGCCATCGTTGAAAATTACAGCATCAGCTTTGCGCGCTTAGTATAGGCGGAAGGTAGTAGTGCAAATCAACGTCGGCTTTTGCCGCTCATCTCGTTGTCGACGCTCGCGTCTCGCCCTTATTTTGCGGCTTGAAATGCACGATCGGATTTGCGGCAACATCGTGCCACGATCAGATCGTTGCACCCGACATCACGCGTCGATCGTTCGCGTCAATCACGATGACGGCGCTACCACCGTCGCGAAGTTCTCCAAAAAATTCGCAGCAAGCTTGCGCGACGTCGAACCGATCGGCGGCGAGCCGAGCTGCGCAAGCTTGCCGCCGATCTGCGCTTCGGTCTCGTCGTGCAGGATGGTGACGGGGCGCGACGAAGTCGCGAGCGATGATGCGCGATTGCGCATCTGAGAACTCTCCACGCACCCTGTGGCCCGACGGATCCCAGGCGCCCGGAGCCCCGAAATGACGGAATGGACTGTCGGAGTCGCAGTAGCGGGACGCCCGTGTACGCCACGGCTTGCGGGCGCGCCTCCGCGGCGGGGCGGCCGGGGTCACCATCAATGAAATCAATGACTTAGATAGCTCGCGCCTACTACGAAGATCGCGATTGCAAAGCCGTGAGCGCGTGCTCCTATTCGAGACAACGAACAAGGCATCGGAGGGAGAAGCGACGCACGACAGGGCTGAGGTCCCAGGGTGAGCGGCGTCGCGCGGCGGCATGGAAAGCACGCCGCCGCAGGCGTGACGCAGATTTTTCCGAAAGAGTCTCACGGGTCGCGCCACGCGCTGGCGGCGGCACGCAACGTCATGATCGAATCGAGCGCCTGCGACCAGCCACGATGACCTTTCCATGACGTGCGGTCACCAAAATCCCAGTTGCAAAGTTCCGTTCGCGCTGTCTCTAATTGGAATAACGACAAAACACATAAGGGAGGTACTCACGTGTCTACAGTCAAACTGACAGTGAACGGCAAGGCTGTCTCTGTCGATGTCGAGGACCGCACGCTGCTGGTCCATCTCCTGCGCGATCACCTCAACCTCACCGGCACCCATGTCGGCTGCGACACCAGCCAGTGCGGCGCCTGCGTCGTGCACATTGACGGCCGCGCGGTAAAATCCTGCACCATGCTGGCAGGCCAGGCCGACGGCGCAAACGTCACCACGATCGAAGGTCTTGCCAAGGGCGACGAGCTGCACCCGATGCAGGCGGCGTTCCGCGACAATCACGGTTTGCAGTGCGGCTATTGCACGCCGGGCATGATCATGTCGGCGGTCGACATCGTGCAACGCCATGGTGGCCAGCTCGATGAAGCCACCGTCCGCCACGAGCTCGAAGGCAATATCTGCCGCTGTACCGGCTACCACAACATCGTGAAGGCGGTGCTGGATGCCGCCGGCCGCATGAAGGTCGCGCAGGCCGCCGAGTAAGCGGCGACTTGGCCTAGTCGAATTGGCCTAATCGAACCACCGCCGCAGCTTTCGTTGGAAAGTGCGGTCAATCAAATTCCCGTCGGGAGGACAGGATCATGGGTGTTGAAGGCATTGGCGCAAGCGTTGTGCGCAAGGAAGACAAGCGTTTCATTACCGGCAAGGGCCGGTATGTCGACGACGTCAAGTTACCGGGCATGACCTATGCCCATTTCATCCGCAGCCCCCACGCGCATGCCAAGGTGAAAGGCATCGACGCCTCCGCGGCGTTGAAGCTGCCGGGCGTGGTCGCGGTGCTCAATGGCAAGCAGATCGTCGACGACAAGGTCGGCAATCTCATCTGCGGCTGGGCCATCACCTCCAAGGACGGCAGCCCGATGAAGATGGGCGCATGGCCGGCGATGGCGCCGGAGACCGTGCGCTTCGTCGGCCAGGCCGTCGCGGTCGTGATCGCCGAAAGCAAGAATCTGGCGCGCGACGCCGCCGAAGCCGTGGTGGTCGATTACGAGGAACTGCCCGCTGTCGCGAACGTGACCGACGCGGTCAAGGCCGGCGCACCTCAACTCCATCCCGAGGCACCCGGCAACCAGATCTATGACTGGGTGATCGGCGACGAGAATGCGGTGAACGACGCCTTTTCGAAGGCGGCCAACGTGGTGAAGCTGGACGTCACCAACAACCGCCTCGCGCCGAACCCGATGGAGCCACGCTCGGCCGTCGCCGACTATAACGAGGCAGAAGAGCATTTCACGCTCTATACGACGTCACAGAATCCGCATGTCGCGCGCCTCGTGCTGTCGGCCTTCTACAACATCGCGCCCGAGCACAAGCTGCGCGTGATCGCACCCGATGTCGGCGGCGGTTTCGGCTCCAAGATCTACATCTATCCCGAAGAGATGGTGGCGCTGTGGGCGTCGAAGAAGACCGGCCGCCCAGTGAAATGGACCGGTGACCGCACCGAGGCCTTCCTCACCGATGCGCATGGCCGCGACCATGTCACGCATGCGGAGATGGCGTTCGATGCGAATAACAAGATCACCGGCTTCAGAGTGAAGACCTACGCCAATTTCGGCGCCTACATGTCGCTGTTCTCCTCGGCGGTGCCGACCTATCTCTACGCGACGCTGCTGTCGGGCCAGTATGACATCCCGGCGATCCATGCCGAGGTGATCGCCGTCTACACCAACACCACGCCGGTCGACGCCTATCGCGGCGCGGGACGGCCCGAGGCGAGCTACCTGGTCGAGCGGATGATGGAGACGGCGGCGCGGCAACTGAAGGTCGATCCGGCCGCGCTGCGCAAGACGAACTTCATCACCCAGTTCCCGCACCAGACGCCGGTCATCATGGCCTACGACACCGGCGACTTTAACGCCTCGCTCGATGCGGCGATGAAGGCGATCGACTACGCCGGCTTCGCAGGCCGCAAGGCGAAAGCGAAGTCTGAAGGCAAGCTGCGCGGCATCGGTGTCTCCTGCTACATCGAGGCCTGCGGCATCGCGCCGTCGAAGGCGGTGGGCAGCTTGGGTGCCGGCGTCGGCTTGTGGGAATCGGCGGAGGTGCGCGTCAACCCGGTCGGCACCATCGAGGTCCTGACCGGCTCGCACAGCCACGGCCAGGGCCATGAGACGGCGTTCGCTCAACTCATTTCCGAACGCTTAGGGGTTCCCATCAGCCAAGTCTCGATCGTCCATGGCGACACCGACAAGGTGCAGTTCGGCATGGGCACCTATGGCTCGCGCTCCGCGGCCGTCGGTCTCACCGCGATCCTGAAAGCCGTAGAGAAGGTCGAGTCGAAGGCCAAGAAGATCGCGGCGCATCAGCTGGAAGCCTCGGAAGCCGACATCGTCATCGAGAACGGCGAGTTCAAGGTGACCGGCACCGACAAGAAGATCGCGCTGCCAATGGTCGCGCTCGCGGCCTACACCGCGCACAACCTGCCTGACGGGATGGAGCCGGGCCTGAAGGAAAGCGCCTTCTATGACCCCTCCAACTTCACCTTCCCGGCTGGCGCCTATATCTGCGAGCTCGAGGTCGATCCCGGCACCGGCAAGACGTCGTTCGTCAACTTCGTGGCGGCCGACGATTTCGGGCGCCTGATCAACCCGATGATCGTCGAGGGTCAGGTCCATGGCGGCCTTGCGCAGGGTATCGGCCAGGCGCTGCTCGAGCACGCGGTCTATGACGCCAACGGACAGCCGATCACGGCCTCGTTCATGGATTACACCATGCCGCGCGCCGACGATCTGCCGTCGTTCAAGCTCAGCCACACCACGACCCTTTGCCCCGGCAATCCGCTCGGCATCAAGGGCTGCGGCGAGGCCGGCGCGATCGGCGCGTCCGCTGCCGTGATCAACGCGATCACGGACGCGATCGGCAAGAACGATCTCGAAATGCCCGCAACCCCGGACCGGGTGTGGCGCACCATCAACGGTCAGGCGGCGTAAGAGGGAGGACTCAAAGATGTACCAGACAACATATCATCGCGCGTCCTCGATCGACGAAGCCGCCTCTCTGTTCGCCAAGGGCAGCGAGGCCAAATATCTCTCCGGCGGCCAGACGCTGCTGCCGGTGATGAAGCAGCGGCTTGCCAGCCCCTCCGACGTGATCGACCTTGCGAAGATCAAGGAGCTGATCGGCGTCGAAGCCTCCGGCGACACGCTGACCATCAAGGCCGCGACTCCGCACTATGACGTTGCGACCAGCGACGCCGCAAGGAAGGCGATCCCCGCGGTTGCGTACCTGGCTTCGCTGATCGGCGATCCCGCCGTTCGCTATCGCGGCACGATCGGCGGCTCTCTCGCCAACAACGACCCGGCTGCCGACTATCCGGCAGCGACGCTGGCGCTGGGTGCGACGATCAAGACCAACAAGCGCTCGATCGCGGCGGATGACTACTTCAAGGGCCTGTTCGCAACCGCCCTCGAGGACGGCGAGATCATCACCGCCGTGTCCTTCCCGATCCCGGCGAAGGCGGGCTACGCCAAGTTCCCGCATCCGGCCTCGCGCTTCGCCCTGACCGGCGTGTTCGTCGCCCAGACCGGGTCGGGCGACGTCCGTGTGGCCGTGACCGGTGCCTCGCAGAGCGGCGTGATGCGCGCTTCCGCCATCGAAGCCGCGCTGAAGGCGAACTGGGCGGCGTCGAGCATCGACGGCGTGACGATCCCGGCAAGCGGCTTGCTCTCGGATCTTCACGGCTCGTCGGAGTATCGCGCCAATCTGATCAAGGTGATGGCGCAGCGCGCGGTTGCAGCCGCGGGCTGACAAAGCATGATCCGGACCCGAAGGGCCGCGTTAGCGCAAAGTGTGCAGCGGTTTTCCGGAAGGATCATGCTCAAACAAAGAGCTAAAGCGCGATAGCGATCGCGCTTTAGCTACTCAACACAAATTTTCCGCGGCGCGCAGTAATGCGCGCCGCTTTTATTATGCGCCCATGCAGCAAAAGCGCTTGCCTCGTCAGGTCGAAGGCGAGAAAATTTAATCGACCAATTAACTCGCCCCATAGAGGAACGTCCAAACAGGTGCCGCTTCTCGCGCACCCGTCTTGCGACCCCCGAGGAAACAACAACGTGCTCGATCAATCAGCCCGAGAAGAATCAGAAGGCTCCTCCGTTCGCGCCTCCGGCCCGCTCGCAGGTTTCCGCATCGTCGAATTCGCCGGCATCGGCCCCGGCCCGTTCGCCTGCATGCTGCTCGCCGACATGGGCGCCGAAGTCGTCACGCTCGACCGCTTAGGTGCGAGGAAAAGCATGAAGTCGGTGGCTGGGCGCGGACGCAAGGTGATCGAGCTCGACCTGAAGGACAAGGCGGCGATCGCAGAGGTGCTCGACCTGCTCGCGAGCGCTGACGCGCTGATCGAAGGTTTTCGTCCGGGCGTGATGGAGCGGCTCGGCCTCGGGCCCGATGTCGTGCTCGCGCGCAATCCAAAGCTCGTCTATGGCCGCATGACCGGCTGGGGTCAGGAAGGTCCGCTGGCGAATGCCGCGGGCCATGACATCAACTATATCTCCATCACCGGCGCGCTTGCTGCGATCGGTACGAAGGATGCGCCGGTGCCGCCGCTCAACCTGGTCGGCGATTTCGGCGGCGGCGCGCTTTATCTCGTGGTCGGCGTACTCGCGGCGCTGCTGGAAGCGCAAAGATCCGGCAAGGGCCAGGTGGTGGACACCGCGATGTGCGACGGTGCGGCGTCACTGATGTCGTTCTTCTTCGACATGACCGCGATGGGCCGCTGGACCGAAGGCCGCGACCAGAACTTTTTGGACGGCGGAGCGCATTTCTACGGCGTCTATGAATGCGCCTGCGGCCATTTCATCTCGATCGGCTCGATCGAGCCGCAGTTCTACGCGCTGCTGCGCCAGCACGCCGGGCTCACCGACGCCGATTTCGAGGCGCAGATGGACCGCAAGGCCTGGCCGGCGCTGAAGGAGAAGCTGAAGGTCGTCTTCAAGAGCAAGACGCGCGACGACTGGTGCAGCATCATGGAAGGCACTGACATCTGCTTCGCCCCGGTTCTGACGATGTTGGAGGCCACGAAGCATCCGCACATGGTCGCGCGCAACGTCTTCGTCGAGCGCCACGGCGTGAAGCAGCCGGCGCCCGCGCCGCGGTTCTCGCGCACGCCATCAGCGGTTCGGGAGCCTGAGGCCGCGGAGATCAGCGCGGTGACGAGCGCGTGGAAGGCCGGGCGGTAAAATTCCGCTGAAGCCTCACACTCCACTGTCGTCCCGGACAAGCGGAGCGAAGCGCTGATCCGGGACCCATAACCCCAGGGAGTAGTTTGGCGAAGGCTCGTGGTTGCCAAGCTCGTCTAACAACCACTCCCTGTGGTTATGGGTCCCGGCCTTCGCCGGGACGACACCTGTTGGTTGGCGTGAGTTCGCGCACAACTCAGCCTTACGCCGCATTCCCCACCTTCAGCACGCCACGGCGGATCTGATCCTCCTCGATCGATTCGAACAGCGCCTTGAAATTACCCTCGCCAAAGCCGTCGTCGCCCTTGCGCTGGATGAACTCGAAGAAAATCGGGCCGATCGCGTTGGCCGAGAAGATCTGGAGCAGCACCTTGGTCTGGCCGCCGTCGACGACACCCTCGCCGTCGATCAAAATGCCATTCCGCTGCAGTCGCGTAACGTCCTCCCCGTGCTTGGGCAGCCGCGCGTCGACCTTCTCGAAATAGGTGTCGGGCGGCGACGGCATGAAGGGCAGGCCAGCCTCACGCAGGCCCTCGATGGTGCCATGGATCTCGCGGCAGCCGCAGGCGATGTGCTGGATGCCCTCGCCGCGATAGATCTTGAGATACTCCTCGATCTGTCCGGAATCGCCGGCATCCTCGTTGATGGGAATGCGGATCTTGCCGTCGGGGCTGGTCAGCGCCCGCGAGAACAGGCCGGACGCACGGCCCTCGATGTCGAAGAAGCGGATCTGGCGGAAGTTGAAGAGCTTTTCGTAGAAGCCGGCCCAGACATCCATGCGGCCGCGATGGACGTTGTGGGTGAGATGGTCGAGATAGAACAGGCCGGCGCCAGCAGGCCGCGGGTCGCGCGCGCCAAGCCATTCGAACTCGGAATCATAGGCCGAGCCCTTCGCGCCGTAGCGATCGACGAGATAGAGCAGGCTGCCGCCGATGCCCTTGATCGCGGGCACATCCAGCGTCTTCTGCGTGGACGAGACGTCGGCCGGCTCGGCGCCGAGCGCGATCGCGCGCTCATAGGCTTGCCTGGCATCGACCACGCGGAACGCCATCGACGGCGCGCACGGCCCATGCGCGGCGACGAAATCGAAGCCATGCGTGCCGGGCTGCTCGTTGACGATGTAGTTGATGTCGCCCTGGCGATAGACCGTGATTGCCTTGGTCTTGTGGCGCGCGACCGGCGCAAAGCCCATCAGCTTGAACAGCGCGTGCAGCTCTTGCGGATCGGGATGGGCATATTCGACGAACTCGAAGCCGTCGGTGCCCATCGGATTATCGGCGCTGATGGTGGCAGGCGGTGCATCGTGCGGAAACGGACCCATGGCGACTTCTCCCGGATTGTTCGCCTGAACTATCCTTCATGGGGCGCGCAATGGGCGTGCAAACGGGACGCGATTCCGGTATGATATGCACGGTTTGTGCATGAAATGGACAAATTGCGCATGATTCCGGTAGACGTCTTCGATCTCAAGATCCTGACTGCGCTCCAGGACGACGGCCGCCTCACCAACCAGGAGCTCGCCGATATCGCGGGGCTTTCGGCCTCGCAATGCTCGCGGCGGCGCATGCGGCTGGAGGAAGAAAAGGTGATTGCGGGCTACCATGCCGACCTCTCCAGCGAGGCGCTCGGCTTCGGCGTCGTCGCCTTCATCCAGGTGACGCTGGCGACGCACTCGCCCGACAACGCCAAGCGATTCCGAACGCTCGTCGGCCGGATCGATGAGATCCAGGAGGCCTATTCGCTCACCGGCGACGCCGACTATGTGCTGAAGGCGGTGCTGCGCGATCTCAAGGGGCTCTCCAACCTCGTCAACGACGTGCTGATGCCGCACCAGAGCGTCGCGCATGTGCGCTCCTCGATCGTGCTCGACCGCCTGAAGGAGAGCTCGCGGCTGCCGTTGAAGGGGCTCACCCCTGGCTGAAATCGAGGGAAATGCGGCATTCGCGCACGGCGCGCGATCTGCGATGATCGGCGCCAGCCTATTTTTGTTTGAGCATGATCTTTTCGGAAAGCCGCTTCACACTTTGCGCTAACGCGGCCTTTCGGGTCCGGATCATGCTCCGGGAGACTGAGCCATGGCACTCCAGCTTCGGCCGAACTGCGAATATTGCGACTGCGATCTGCCGCCGAATGCTATGAATGCGCGGATCTGCTCCTATGAATGCACGTTCTGTGCGGACTGCGTCGAGACGAAACTCTTCAACGTCTGCCCGAACTGCGGCGGCGGCTTTGCGCCGCGCCCGATCCGCCCTGAGAAGGAATGGCGGCCGGGCGTGTGCGTGGCGAAGCATGTTCCATCAGACAAGCGGGTGCATTTGAAATACAGCGTGGAGGATGTCACCGCGCATTGCGCGCGGATCCGCGACGTGCCGCCAGAGGCGCGGTGAACTCGTAGGGTGGGCAAAGGCGCTTTTGCGCCGTGCCCACCATCTCTCCGCGAATGCAACAGACGAGGTGGGCACGGCACGCGAAGAGCGCGCCTTTGCCCACCCTACAATTCGTGGCGCCGTCCTAAGCCGCCGGCAGAATCGTCCCCTCGACCTCGCCGAAGCCGACGCGATAGCCGTCGCCCTGGCACCAGCCACGCATGACGAGGCTGTCGCCATCTTCGAGGAACGACCGTTTGATGCCGCCTGGCAACTCCACCGGCTCGGTGCCGTTCCAGGAGATTTCGAGCAGGCTGCCGCGCTGGTTCTTCTCGGGCCCGGAGATCGTGCCGGAGCCGAGGAGATCGCCGACATTCATCGCGCAGCCGCTGGAGGCGTGGTGCATCAATTGCTGGACCGATGACCAGTACATGTACTTGAAATTGGTGCGGCTGATGCTGGCGGGCGTATTCGTGCCGGCGGCGCGCAAGGAGACGTCGAGTTCGACATTATAGTTCTGCGGCCGACCCTGTCTGAGATAATCGAGCGGCGCCGGACTCTGCTCGGGACCTTTAGTGCGGAACGGCTCCAGCGCCTCGCGCGTCACCACCCACGGGCTGATCGAGGTCGCAAAGGCCTTTGCGAGGAACGGCCCGAGCGGCACATATTCCCATTGCTGTATGTCGCGCGCGCTCCAGTCGTTGAGCAGCACGAAGCCAAAAATCATCTCCTCGGCCTGCTGCTCGCTGAGCATGCCGCCCATCGGCGACGGCTGTCCGATGACGACGCCCATCTCCAGCTCGAAATCGAGCCGCTTGCAGGGCGCGAAGCCCGGCACCTCTGCGGTCGGCGGCTTCAACTGCCCGCGCGGCCGCTTCACCTTGGTGCCGGACACCACCACCGTCGAAACGCGGCCGTTATATCCGATCGGCATGTAGAGCCAGTTCGGCTGCAGCGCATTGTCCTTACCGCGGAACATCACGCCGACATTGGTGGCGTGCTCCTTCGACGAATAGAAGTCGGTATAGCCGGAGACCGCGAATGGCAGATGCAGCCGCACATCACGCATCGGCACAAGGGCCTGCTTGCGCAGATCCTCGTTGTCGCGCAGCTCCGGATGATCGTGGCGGAGCAGCTCACTGATCCGCGCCCGCGTCTTCGCCCAGACCTTTGGTCCTAGTGCCATGAACGGATTGAGTGATGGCGCCGAGAACACGCCGAGCGGGCCGACATCGAGGCGAGAGTCCTGCTCGAGCTCCCAGAGGTCGAGCACGTAGTCACCAATCGCGACCCCGACCCGCGGTGCCGGGTAGGCCGCCGTCGAGAACACGCCATAGGGCAGGTTCTGGATCGGGAAGTCGGAGGACGGATCGACGTCGATGAAGGAGCGGAGGCTGGGATCGTTGGGATGGGGCATTGGCTTCCCGTAGGCGCAGCGGTGACGATATCACCCTCCCCTGGAGGGGGAGGGTCGGCTCATTGAGCGCAGCGAAATATGAGACGGGGTGGGGTGACCTCTCAACACGGGCACCGCCTCAATGGGAGGCTGTCCACCCCGCTACGCATTCCGCTTCGCTGCATGCGTAGCGCCCCTCCCCCTCCAGGGGAGGGTAAGCAAGACTACGGCCGGTTCGGATCGAACCGCTTCTCCAGGCCCTTCCAGCAAT
Source organism: Bradyrhizobium sp. UFLA05-125 (assembly GCF_059803515.1). Taxonomy (NCBI): domain Bacteria; kingdom Pseudomonadati; phylum Pseudomonadota; class Alphaproteobacteria; order Hyphomicrobiales; family Nitrobacteraceae; genus Bradyrhizobium; species Bradyrhizobium sp. UFLA05-125. Next base: position 42,991 of record NZ_JBANBJ010000058.1, read on the forward strand.
CCGCATAATCGTCCTGGAGCGTCGACGACTTCGCGGCATGCGCGGTGACGCGCTGCGGGAAGCGGGTCTCGAACATGAAGGCGAGTGTGCCGGTGAGCTTGACCGGTTTCAACTCGCCATTGCTGGCGTGATCGAAGGCGTCGCGGTCAGGGCCGTGCGGTAGCATGCAATTGTGGAGCGAGATACCGCCGGGCACAAAGCCTTGCGGCTTCGCATCATAGACGCCGTACACCAGGCCCATGAACTCGCTCATGATGTTCATATGATACCAGGGCGGGCGGAAGGTGTTGTCGGCAACCATCCAGCGCTCGGGGAAGATGACGAAGTCGATATTCGCCGTGCCCGCCGTCTCCGATGGCGAGGTCAGAACCGTGAAGATCGAAGGATCGGGATGGTCAAAGGCGATCGCGCCGACCGGCGAGAAGGTACGCAGATCGTATTTGTACGGCGCGTAATTGCCGTGCCAGGCGACCACGTCGATCGGCGAATGCGGCAGCGTCGTCTTGAACAGCGAGCCGCCCCATTTGACGTAGAGCTCGGTCGGCGTGTCCTTGTCTTCGTAACTCGCAACCGGCGTCAGGAAGTCGCGCGCGTTGGCAAGGCAATTGGCGCCGATCGGGCCGCGCTCCGGCAGCGTGAAGGCGCCGCCATAGTTTTCGCAGAGATAGCCGCGCGCCGGCCCGTTCGGAATCTCCACGCGGAACTTGACGCCGCGTGGAATCACCACGATCTCGCCGGGCTCGGCATCGATGCGACCGAACTCGGTGACGAGACGCAGATTGCCCTGCTGGAGCACGAACATCAGCTCGCCGTCGGCATTGTAGAAATGCTGGTCCACCATCGATTTGGTGATGAGGTAGATATGCGCGGCCATACCGGCCTGCGTATTGACGTCGCCGGCCGTCGTCATGGTCTGCACGCCCGCAATGAAGGTGATCTCCTCCTTCGGGATCGGCGTCGGGTCCCAGCGCAGCTGCGCGATCGGCAGGTCGTATTCCTGGCACGGCGCCGAGCGCCACAGGCCAGCATCGACCTTCTCGAAGCGACCCGAATGCTTCACCGACGGGCGGATGCGATAGAGCCAGGAGCGCTCATTGGTGCCGCGCGGCGCCGTGAAGGGCGAGCCTGACAATTGCTCGGCGTAGAGCCCATAGGCACAGCGCTGCGGCGAGTTGCGCCCCATCGGCAGCGCGCCCGGCAGCGCCTCCGTCTCAAAGCTGTTGCCGAAGCCGGACATGTAGCCCGGCGTCACCTGGGCCGTGCTGCGAACAATCTGGTCAGGCGAGGTGTTGACGTTCATGACTATCCTCCTCCTTGCAAGGCAGCCCACATCTCCTGGTCGCGCTTGTCGGTCCAGATCACGGGGTCGTCGATCCCGGACGCCTCGTCAAAGGCGCGCGACACGTTGAACGGCAGGCAGTGCTCGTAAATGGCAAAGCTCGAAAACTTCGGATCCATCACCTCGCGCGTCGCCGCCATCGTCTCCTTCAACGTGCGGCCCTTGGCGACGGAGACTTCCGCCGCGCCATAGAGCGTGGTGACGAAGTTACGCGTCATCGCGATCGCCTCGCGCGCGGTGGTCGTGCCTTTCAGCGCATCGCCGCGACCCGGCGCGATCGCCTTCGGATTGAAGTTGCGGATCTCGGTCAGCGTCAGCGGCCATTCGCGCAAATGCGCATCGCCACAATAGCACGCCGAGTGATATTCGATGAGATCGCCGGAGAACATCACCTCGGCATCCGGCACCCAGGCGACGATGTCGCCCGAGGTGTGGCCCGCCCCGAGCTGCATCAACCGCACCTCGCGTTTGCCCAGATAAATCGACATCTCGCCTTCGAAGGTGAGCGTCGGCCAGGTCAGCCCCGGAATGCTTTGGGCGTCCTGGAACAGGCGCGGGAAGCGACCATACTCGGAATCCCAATCCTGCTTGCCGCGCTCCTCGATCAGCCGATAGGTTTCCTGCGAGGCGACGATGCCTTGCGCCTTGTAGGCGGATGCGCCGAGCACGCGGACCGCGTGATAATGCGACAGCACGACATATTTGATCGGCTTGTCGGTGACGCTGGCTACGTGCTCGATCACCTTGTTCGCCATCGCCGGTGTTGCCTGCGCGTCGAACACCAGACAGCCGTCCTCGCCGACGATGACCGCAGAGTTCGGATCGCCCTCGGCGGTGAAGGCATAGAGATCGGGACCGATCTCGGAGAAGGTAACCTTCTTCTCCGCGAGATCGCCGGTGGATGCGAAGTTCTTCGCCATCAGTTCGTTCCTTGCACGGTTATTGTTGTTGCTGTTGTTGCTGCTGGCCGTCGACCATGCGGCACCTGGCGAGCACGATCGCTTCCTTGAGCACGTCGATGTCGCCGATATGGTTGGCGAGGATCAGGACCAAGGCGGCGTCGAAATCCGCGCTCTGCTCTTCGGTCAGGCCGCGATGCGCTTCCACGATGGCGCGGAAGGCGTCGTCGGGCCGCGCGAAATTCGAGCTGGTGGAGAGAGCCATTCGCAAAACCTTCAGTTCAAGCCTTGAGCGCGCGACAATGCCGCCGCGACCAGCGCCTTTGTCGGATGACGGAAGCGGGCCGCGACGTAGCCATCAGGCCGCAGCAGATAGGCCGTATCAGGCTCGGCGTCGTAGCGCTTCGCAGCCAGCCCGCCGGGGTCGATCAGTCCGTTCTCGCCGCCGATGCGGATGTCCTTGACGCCGCCAGGTAGCTCGATGGCCGCGCCATTATCAAACCCGAGCATGGCAAAACCCGTTCCACCCTTGCGGAACATATCGGTCAAATAGGCGCCCTCGCCCGCACGCGTCGCGACCGGTGCATCCAGCATGGAACAGCCGGGACGCGGACCACCGCTCCACGTCTCCGCGTCTGCGGAGGACAGCGGCGAATCGTAGCTGCAAGGCACCGAGAGCCGGCCGCCATTGACCATGCGTTTGCCGAACTCGGTCTCCTTCGCCAGCGACAGCACCGCCTTGCGCAGCCGCGCCTCCTGATGCGAGTTCGGCGCCATGAAATCGGTCGATCGGGTCGATTCGCGGATGTTCTCGTCCGCCGCCATGCTGCGCTCGACATGGTAGCTCTCGAGCAGGGTCGCGGGCGATTGGCCGCGCAGCACCCGGTCGAGCTTCCAGGACAGATTCTCCGCGTCCTCAAGTCCCGAATTGGCGCCGCGCGCACCGAAGGGCGAGACCTGATGCGCGGAATCGCCGGCGAAGATCACGCGGCCGTGGAGGAAGCGATCCATCCGCCGGCACTGGAATTTGTAGAGCGAGATCCATTCGAAATCGAACTTGTCATGCCCGAGCATGCGCGCGATGCGCGGCCGCACGTTTTCCGGCTTCTTCTCGACGGCCGGATCGGCATAGCGATTGAGCTGGAGGTCGATGCGCCAGACATCGTCCGGCTGCTTGTGCAGCAGCGCCGAACGTCCCGCATGGAACGGCGGATCGAACCAGAACCACCGCTCGGTCGGGAATTCTGCGGTCATCTTGACGTCGGCGATCAGGAATTGATCCTCGAACACCTGGCCGGCGAATTCCGCGCCGACCATCTGCCGCAGCGAAGAGCGCGCGCCGTCGCAGGCGATGACGTATTGCGCGGAAAGGCGATAGGCGCCTTCGGGCGTTTCGATTGTCAGAACAACGGAATCGTTGCGCTGCTCGAGCGCCGCCACCTTGTTGCGCCAGCGCAGATCGATCTCCGGCAGGTCCCTGATACGGTCGACCAGATAGGCTTCGGCGTAGTATTGCTGGAGGTTGATGAAGGCGGGCCGCTTGTGACCCTCTTCCGGCAAGAGGTTGAACTGGTAGAGCTGGGACTCGCCGTGAAAGATCTTGCCGACGCTCCAGACCACGCCCTTCTCGACCATGCGGTCGCCGACGCCGAGCCGGTCCCAATATTCCAGCGAGCGCTTTGAGAAGCAGATGGCGCGCGAGCCCTCACCGATGCGGTCGGCATCGTCAAGCAGCACCACGCGCTGGCCGCGCTGCGCCAGATCGAGCGCAAGCGACAACCCGACCGGTCCGGCGCCCACCACCACGATCGCATGCTCCGCCGGAGCCTGGCCGGGGCGATCCTGGTCGGGGTGGCGGCGATAGCCGAACTGGGTTTTTGCCTGCGCCATGCGCTAACCTTTCGCTCTGGTCAGGAGGGGACTTATCTGCTAGATAGTCTCACGTGCAACTATCTTGGACCGGCCGCCGCCGTCCGTCAACTGGCATTCGGAGCGATTTTTTGGCGAGGACATCGGGCGACACCGCATTGAGAGCAAAGGAAGCGGACGAGGCGGCTTCGAGGCCGAAGGCGCGGCTCGACCTGTTCAAGTTCGTGCCCTTTCGCCTGAACCGCCTAGCTGCAGAGGTGAGTTCCGCACTCGCGGTCGAGTATCAGGAGCAGCACGGGCTCGACATTCCGGCCTGGCGCGTGCTTGCGACGCTCGGCTTCCGCAACGATGCCTGTAGCGCGCAGTTCATCTCGCAATGCACCCGCACGCACAAATCCACGATCAGCCGCGCGGTCACCGCGCTGCTGCATGACGGCCTGATCGAGCGCGTCGAGAACGAAGCCGACCGCCGCGAGTTCCGCCTGCAACTCACCAAGAAGGGGCGCGCGCTCTATGAAGAGCTGTTTCCGCAATTGTTGCGGCGGGAGGACGAAATCCTCAGCTGCCTCTCCGCGCAAGAGCGCAAGCAATTGTCGGCGCTGCTCGGCAAGATCGAGCAGAGCCTCGATTTGATCCAAACCAGCGAAGAGGCGGATGCAAAGCAGGCGTATTAGGGCGCGGACCTCAGCTTCTGACGCTCAAGCGGAAATCTTGCGATCCGTCTGAGTATGACCGCTCGCGCCCCTCAACAGAGTTTGGTGTCAGCTGGGATGTTCTTCGCCGCTCAGCGCTGAATATTTGCCGACTTGTCGGTGATGGAGCCTGCCGGGACGCCTATCTCCACAGGGCTAGGTCGTATGCCGCGACGGGCCATTTCCTTCCGTTCCGAGTCGAATGAGCCTTTCGGCTTGCAATCCGACATGATGGACGCATATCCCTTCCTCTTCCCGATCGGGGCCGAGGGTTTCCCCTCTAAATCAATAAACCAGTAATACGACCGGCAGTTCGAGTCAGAAGATGCAGCCGCAGTGCAGACCTTCGGCGACCGAGATTCGCAGTAGGTTACATCCTGATAGAAATGCATCGGCACGCCCTCGCATTCGACGCTCCAGGTCCAAATGCTCATTTTCGTGATTGAACAGGCATCACTGTGAAGCGCATAGGCGGTTTCTAGTCCCGGTATTTCCAATGCTTTGAGGGAAAGTTGCATAGCCTCCTCGGTTGAGGGAGCATTGACCAACCTGAACGCGGTCCAGATGGCGTAGGCTCCCACTCCAACAAGCGCTGTAATCCCAAGCAATTTCATTTGTATGCTCATCGCAGTCGTCAAGGCGACGAAGTAATTTCGTGTCTCGCAAGCAGCGGCATGGTTGCTTTCAACGAACGCCGCTCACAACCTAAACGCTACTCACGCAAAAGACACGAGAGGCGGATGCTCACGATTAATAGATGGTTGCTGGCGTTGTGGCGCGAGATTCCGGGTTCGCGCTGACGCGCGCCCCGGAATGACGAGAAAACCTCACAAGCTGTCAGGATGAGAGATTAGCACCGATCTCTATTTCACAAACGATCGCGTCGGCGGCAGATGCAGCGCCCAGGCATCGACCTTGTCGCTTGCGCGCGGATAGATCTCGGTTACCAGCGGATCGTGTCCGGGGATGAAGCGGTCGGGGTGGCCGGCGAGGCGCTCGATCGTCTCCCAGCCTGCGGCCATGTCGCCGACATTGTAGACGATCGGGAACGGGCTGCGCCGCTGCAGATTGGCGTAGTAATGCGCGGCGTCGGAGGCGAGCACCACGGGCCCGCGCGCAGTCTCGACCCTGACCACCTGCAAGCCGTCGGAATGACCGCCGACACGGTGCACGGTGACGCCAGGTGCGACCTCGCCGTCGCCGGAATAGAAGGTGACGCGCTCGCCATAGACGTGCCGCACCATCTGCGTGACGTGCTCGACCGAGAATGGATGTCGCAATAGGCCGTTGCACATGCAGCGGCCAGTCGCGCGCTCCTGCAGATGGAAGCGCGCATTCGGAAAGCGATCGAGGTTGCCGGCGTGGTCGTAATGCAGATGCGTCACGATGATGTCGGCAATGGCTGATGCCTTGACACCAAAGCGCTCCAGCGCGTCGACCGGATTGAGCGTCAGCTTGCGAGCGCGCAAGGACGCTTCCTCGGCGTTGAAGCCGGTATCGACCAGGATATCGCGGCCGCCCCCGCGGATCAGCCAGACGAAATAGTCGAGATCCTGCGCGGTGCTGTCGTGCGGATCCGGCGACAGGAAGTTCATGTGGGGGGTGCGGGGCGACATCGTCGCATAGCGCAGCGCGTAGATTTCGTAGAGGTTTCCCATGGTTGCACTTTTTTCGTTGAGGGGAGCTTGTTGAGGGGAGCTTAAAGCGCGATGAGATTGGGATGAATCGTCATCGCGCTTTAGATTGTTGTTTGAGCATGATCTCCGCGCAAACGCGTTCGGCGTTTGTCGCGAGGGAAAACCGCTTCACACTTTTCCGGATCATGCTCTAAAGATCGGTCGCGAACGCAGCAAGCCACCGCCGGACCCAAAGGTCAAACGTACCTCTCGCGCGTCCCCCAGGTGAGACCGATCACATTTTTGTCGCGATGGCCGCGCTAAGAGAGGTATCCCCGCCGGGCTCCCCTCCGATCGAGCGATGCCGTGACAGCCGCTTTAGTCCCTTCCATCTTTTCCGCGGCGTCGCGGTCAATTGTCGCGATAACGCCGTGTCTCCAAGCGGTTGACGCCCCCACCCCCCGGTTTGATAATGCAAATTGCGTAAGTTAAGGTCGCCGTGGCGCAAAGCTTGCGAACGGCGCCTTTTTGGCTGGACCGCGCTCGTTATGAAGATTCGCTTTCTTTCGCTTCTGCTCTTGACGTTCTCGGTCGTCCTGACCGCCCCGTCCTTTGCCGCCGGCGACCGCTATGCGCTGGTCATAGGCAATGCCAAGTATCCTGATGCCGACAGCCCGCTGAAGGAGCCGATCAACGACGCACGCGACGTCGCCGACGAGCTCAAGCATGACGGCTTTACCATCGATGTCGGCGAGAACCTGACCGGCGACGGCATGCGCCGGGCCTTCGACAAGCTCTATGGCAAGATCAAGCCCGGCGCGGTCGTGCTGATCTTCTACAGCGGCTTCGGCATCCAGTCGGCGCGCCAGAGCTACATGATCCCGGTCGACGCCCAGATCTGGACCGAGTCCGACGTGCGCCGCGACGGCTTCAGCATCGAGACCGTGCTCGGCGAGATCAACACCCGCGGCGCCGGCGTCAAGATCGCGCTGATCGATGCCTCCCGGCGCAACCCGTTCGAGCGGCGGTTCCGCAGCTTCTCCGCGGGCCTCGCCCCGGTGATCGCGCCGAACGGCACGCTGGTGATGTATTCGGCAGCCTTGAGCTCGGTGACCTCGGATGCCGGCGGTGACCGCAGCCTGTTCGTCCAGGAACTTTTGAAGGAAATCCGCGTCCCCGACCTGATGGCGGAGGAAACGCTGAACCGCACCAAGATGGGCGTTACCCGTGCCTCGCGCAACGAGCAGGTGCCGTGGATCTCGTCCTCGCTGGCCGAGGATTTCTCCTTCATTCCGGGCGCCAGCGGATCGCGGCCGGCGGCCACGACACAGCCGACCACCCCGTCGCCGGTCCCACCCGCGCCCACGCCGCCGGTGGTTGCAAACAACCCGCCTGCACCGACACCTGCCCAAACTCCCGCTGCCCCGGCACCGCCCGCCCCGCCGAAGCCGCAGGT
>NZ_JBANBJ010000059.1:0-17689 GCF_059803515.1 Bradyrhizobium sp. UFLA05-125
TGTTCAATGCCCGCTTGCACATCGTGATTGCCGGTGCCGCCGGTCTCGAACGAATAGACCCGCACCGCCTGCTCGCGCGTCAATCCGAACGCGACCGCATAGCGCGCGTAGGCGCGCTTGAACTCGACCTCGCTCGCCGGCCGCTGCGGCGTGAACTGGTAGAGATCCTGCGCTGCGCGCAGGAGATCGGCGACGACCGGGATCGGCTTGCGCAGGCGCGGCTCCGGCTCCTCGGTGGGTTCCGGATTCACCGGCCGCTTTGGCCCGGTATAGAGCGGCGGCTGCTCCAGCACGTAGTCGTCGAGCGTGATCTGCTGACCGCTGCGGCGCTTGGCATTGCGGGTGCGGCGTTTCTCGGAGATTGCGCCCCAATAGGCACCAGCCTCCGCGTCGAAAGCCGCGCGCGCCTCCTGATACTCCTGAAGGCGGCGCCGATATTCGAGAATGGCCAGGGGCGAGGCCTGCGCTATCGCGTTGCTGACGGCCGGCGGCAGTGCGGAGGAATCGCGCGCGGGCGCAGGCGACACGAGCAGGGCGAGCGCGAGCGGTGCAAGCGTCAGGGCGCGCCGAATCGGTTGGTGATGCATGGTGCCCTTGTAGCAAGCACCGCGTGACTGTCAGGTTAAATTGCCGTTTACTTCTAAGGTCATTTCCAGGCGAACACCGGCTGTTCCAGCTCGGCAACGCGGGTTGTGCGCCCCGCCAGCACCTCGCGGAACTGATAGATCAGGGCCGCGGTCGGGGCGTGGATCAGGCTGCCTTCGTGGTGGAAGCGGATCACGCCCCGCGTGCTTTCGGGGATGGCGACGAAGTCGAAGGCGTCCACGCGCTCGATCGTGTCAAGCGCGATAGGATGCACCGAGGCGACCTCGTCCGGGTTCGGGATGATCGGAGCGTTGTCGGCGGCCCAGACCACGACCGGCGTGATCAGATAGCCGGAGCGGGTCGGGTAGTCGTCCAAGAGGCCGAGCACCGCATCCGCGTTGAGCCTCAATCCGAGCTCCTCGTCGAGCTCGCGCAGCGCCGCCGCGACCGGCGTTTCACCGGCATCGCAGCGCCCGCCGGGCAAGGCCCATTGCCCGCGATGGGCGCGCAGGTGAGATGCACGCAAGGTCAGCAGCAGCGCCGTGTCGCTCCCTTCGCCCACCGCCGTCAGCGCAATCGCAACCGCCGCGCGCTTCAGCGCCAGCGGCTCGCCAGCGTCGGGCAGGCGCGCAAAGGTCGCGCACGCACTGGCAATATTCCGCCGTGTGGCATCGTCGAATGGTCTCATGATGCTTGACTACACCAGGAGCGCGCTTGATGAAATGAGGCGCAGATGCTCTGCTTTCACAGACGGACCCGGACATGATCGACAAGGCCGCCGCTGGACTCAAGCACGATGGCTGGACCGTTGTCGAAACCACCGGCTTCATGCACCTCATCGGTCCCTTGTGGGAGCGCCAGATCGACGGCCAGTATGAATTCGCGCTGATCACGCAGGACAAGCATCACAACCGCCGCGGCATGGTGCAGGGCGGCGTGACGATGACCTTCGCCGACCGCACCTGCGGCATGACCGCGCGTTACGTGACCGGCAAGCAGTACATGGCGACGGTGCAGCTCGACACCCATTTCGTCGAGGCCGGAACGATCGGCGACATCCTGATCTCGCGCCCGCGCGTGGTGCGCTCGACCCGCAGCCTGATCTTCATGAACACCGAAGTCACCGTCGACGACCGCTGCATCGTGATGGCGAACGGCGTGTTCAAGATCCTGAAGGGGCCGGAGTAGGCCGCAAAACACTCCGCTGTCATTCCCCGCGAAAGCGGGGAATCCAGTACGCCGCGGCTTCTCCGTATCACGTCGCTATCTCTGGAATACTGGATCGCCCGCTCCAGTGCGCAGTTGCGCACAAGGCTGGCGATGACGCCTGAGAGAATGGCAAAGGCGTGCCGAAAGTTCAGCATTGCGAGCGCAGCGAAGCAATCCAGAGTCTCTCCCGCGGCGGCATTGCTGGATTGCTTCGCTGCGCTCGCAATGACGGAGCGAGATCGTTATGCTGGTGCCTACGAACACGTTGAGGAATAGCCCATGCAACACCGCCAGCTTGGCCGCAGTGGCCTGAAGGTCTCGCCGATCTGCCTCGGCACCATGATGTTCGGCGGTCCCACCGGTGAAACCGATTCCGCAAAAATCATCGCGAAGGCGCGCGAGGCCGGCGTCAACTTCATCGACACGGCGGACGCATATTCAAAGGGCGGCTCGGAAGAGGTGGTGGGCCGCGCGATCGCCAACAACCGTCACGCCTGGGTGCTCGCCACGAAGCTCGCCAACCCCATGGGCGATGATCCCAACCGCAGCGGGCTGTCGCGGCGCTGGGTGTTGCAGGCGGCAGACGAGAGCTTAAAGCGCCTCGGCACCGATTTCATCGACATCTACTATCTACACAAGGAAGATCATGCGACGCCGCTCGAAGAAACGGTGCGCGCCATCGGCGACCTGATCCGCGCCGGCAAGGTGCGCTATTTCGGCGTCTCGAATTATCGCGCCTGGCGCCTCGCCGAGATCTGCAACATCTGCGACCGGCTCGGCATCGACCGGCCCGTGGTGAGCCAACCCTATTACAACGCCATGAACCGCATGCCGGAGGTCGAGCACTTCCCGGCCTGTGGCTATTACGGCCTCGGCATCGTGCCCTACAGCCCGCTGGCGCGCGGCGTGCTGACAGGCAAATACCGCCCCGATGCGCCGCCCGACAAGGAGACGCGCGCGGGGCGCAACGACACCCGCATGATGCAGACCGAGTGGCGTCCCGAGTCGCTCAAGCTCGCGCAGGAGATCAAGCAACATGCGGAGAAGAAGGGCATCACCGCCGGCCAGTTCGCCGTTGCCTGGGTGCTCAACTCCGCCTTCGTTACCTCTGTCATCGCCGGTCCGCGCACCGAGGAGCAATGGGACGACTACATCCGTGCGCTCGATTATCGCTTCACCGCAGAGGACGAAGCGCTGATCGACACCCTGGTCACCTCGGGCCATCCCTCGACTCCGGGCTATAACGACCCGGCCTATCCGATCGAGGGCCGCCGCGCGCGGACGGCTTAAAGGAAGTGACCATGGCGCATCAGGACCGCTGCGGGCTTGCCGCAACGCGGCTTGGGATGACTCGGCCATGCGAAGCCTCCCCGTAGATTTCCGGAAAGACTGCCGGAGGGCGGGGGCGGCGACAAGCTTTGCCACGAAAAAAACATGGCCCTGACGGCAAGTGCGGGCCGGGACGGGGTTGAGGCGGTTTTCGCGAATCGCCGGCGGATGGGCGCGGTGGTATTGCAGACGGGCATGTGCTTCGCTCAACAAACGGGATCGCAACCAATTGGTGGTTCGATGGTTGATGCACGGAACTTTTCCGTTTCCGCCACGCGCGATGCGAGCCTCATCATGCGCCGCTTCCGACCGGTTCTGGCCGCGAGCCTGATCGGTCTCGCAACTCCTTGTTTTGCCGGGTCTTCCGCCCCCATCCGGGTCAACGACCAGGCTGAGCCGAAAAACTCCTTCATCGACCTGCTGGCACTGATGTCGGGACAGTGCAAAACCCTGCGGATCGCGGGCCGCGAGTTCGCCTGCAAGACGGTGGCTTACGCCCATGGTGACAAGGGGCGGGTCAATTTCGCGGTCGCGGTCGACGATCCCGCTGACGACAGCCACATCGTCTCGTTCTCCGGCGAGAACGGCAAGCGCGCCGACGACAATTCCTATGAACTGCCGATCGACCGCATGCTGCTCAATTCCAAGGATCGGCCCAGGGTCGACGGCCTGCCGGTGCCGGCCGAGCAGATCTCCACCGGCGTCTGCCGCCAGACCGGCAATTTCGCGGCAAAGCAGGTCTCGAACATCACCTGCACCGCGACCGACAATGAGGGCCGCAGGTACGAGCTGCTGTTCGTCTCCGACGGCACGCCGGTGAGCGTGCGCCGCGTCCGGCAGTCCTCGCCGTCGATCCAGGATCCATTCAAGTAGGCGCGCCGGACGCTTGGTCCACCTCTTCGGCTTGCGCGAGATCAGATCTATTTCGGCCGCGGTGCCGCCGCCGGCTTCTTTGCATAGATCTGCTCGATCTCTGCAGCGAAGTGACGCTCCAGCGCCGGGCGCTTGTTCTTCAGCGTCGGCGTCAGCAGTCCCGCCGCGATCGTCCACGGCTCCAGCGACCAGGACACCGCACGCGGCGTCGCATAGGCCGGATAGTCCTTCACGGCCGCGGCGATCCGTGCGAGCAGAGCGGCACGCTCCCCGCTTTCGCCCTGCTTACCAAGCCCAGCGAGCCTCCGTCGCTCCTGCTCCCACGCCGTGGCATTGAGCACCACGACAGCCGTGAGGAAAGGCCGCTGCTCGCCGATCACGACGGCCTGCTCGAACAGAGGATCGGCGAGGATCGCGGTTTCGAGATCGACCGGCGCGATCTTCTCGCCGGTGGAGGTGACGAGGATGTCCTTGATGCGGCCGGTGATGGTGATGCGCCCGTGTTCGATGCGCGCCTGGTCGCCGGTGTGCAGCCAGCCGTCGGCCTCCTTGACGCGGCGCGTCTCCTCCTCGCGGCGCCAATAGCCGAGCATCACGCTGGGGCCGCGGACGAGCAGCTCGTCCTTCTCGCCGAGCTTGACCTCGATGCCGTCGAGGACGTGGCCGACCGACCGCGGGTCGTTGTCCTCGGCGGTGTTGACGGCGACGACCGGCGAGGTCTCGGTCATGCCGTAGCCCTGCAGGACGTCGAGCCCGAGTGAGAGGAAGAGACGGATGACGGGCCCTGCGATCGGCGCGCCGCCCGAGACGGCGACGCGAAGGCGACCGCCGAATTGCAACAGCACCTTGTCGGCGACGAGGCGCTTCAGGATCGGCCAGGCCATTCGGTCGAGCAGTGAGGGCGTGCGCTTGCCCTGCCGCGCGTCAAAGCGACGCCCGCCAACCGTGAGCGTGAGATCGAATAGTGTGCGCTCGGCGTGGCTCATTGATGCGCTCCGCTGCATGATCAGCGCGAAGAACCGCTCATAGATTCGCGGCACCGAGTTCAGCACCGTCGGCCGCACATGCTTCAAATCCTCTGAAAGCTGCGCCGCCGAACGCGCATAGGCAACGCAGGCACCCGCCGCGATCGGGTAGTAGTAGCCGCCGGTGCGCTCGAAGGTATGCGAGAGCGGCAGGAACGACAGGAACAGATCGTCGGGCAAGGCGGCGATGCGCCCGGCGATCGCCTTCACATTCGAAACGACGTTGCCGTGCGACAGCATCACCCCCTTCGGCCGTCCGGTGGTACCTGAGGTGTAGACGATGGCGGCGAGATCGTCCGCCCGGACCGCAATATCGACCATCGCGGGGCCACCGGCCTGCGAAGAGAGCCAGCGGTCGAGCGCGACGACGCGGGCGTCAGTGCACGCTGGATCCGATATTCCGGACAGATTCGCGCAGACGACGCGCCCGAGACCCGGGATTGGCTGCCCGGTCGCAAGGATCGCCTGCCAGCGCTCCAGCGTATCCACGAACAGCAGGCGCGCGCCGGAATCGCCGAGGATGTAGGCAATGCTGTCGGGGTTGTCGACGGCGTGCATCGGCACCGGCACGAGACCGCGCGACAGCGCGGCCTGGTCCATCGCGATATGTGCGATGCCGTTGGGCATCAGGATCGCAACCCGCTCGCCGGCTGCAAAACCCTCGGCGGCGAGCGCCCGGCGCCAGCGCTCGATCTCGGCATCGATCTGTTGCCAGGAATAGCTCGCCCAGCGTCCGGCCGTCACATCGTACTGCCGAAAGGCCTCCCGGCCCGGTGTCAGCGCGACGCGCCAGCGCAACAGCTGCGGCAACGTCATCACCTCGGCCAGCGTGGGCGGGCGATCTAGAGTGTGAGCGGTGAGATCGGCCATGGAATCATCCCGCGGTGCCATCGCCAATGTAGAGATCGACAGTGATCCCGGCCAGTGGGCGCGACCTTGATCCTCGGCAATGCCGGCGTTACCCCTTCACCTTGCAGGTGACGGGGCCGTTGTCGAGCATGAGTTGGTTGCCGCCGAGATCGGTCACGATCTGTCCGGCATAGACGCCTTTGGCCTTGTCGCGCTGCGCCGAGATCACGACCCGGACGCGACTCTTGTCCGACTCGTCCATGGCGACGACCAACAGATTGTCGTCGCGGAAGCTGAACAGCGTGACCTTTGACGGGTAGTCGAAGTCGATCGGCGGCAGGCCGCCCTGCTTTTTCGGCACCTCGAACGTCAGCTCCTGGTCCTGCGGGTAGGAGCAGGTGATCGACTTCGCGGCCGCGGCGCCCGCATGCAGGATGAACAACGAGGCGATGCAGAGGATGGCGGCGCGCTTCATGACAAAACTCTTGACGCGAATCTTGTGCATCTGTCGCGCCGGGCAGCCAACACGTTCAGACGTTAGCTGCGAATGTGTTGTATGGCTCCCTGCCATAGTATTCTGAGACCTCGGCACCAGGGGCTTGATGTCCATGACCCGCGACCGACTGTTTCTCTTGCGCCCCGGCTTTGCCGATCCGGACTATCCGGGCCGAAACTTCTATTGCTGGCACTGCGCACTGATCGAGGGCGTGTTGGCCTCCTTTCCCGATCTCGCCGAAAGACTTGACGTCGAACGCATCGCCTGGCCGCGACCGCGACAGGCCGTCATCGATCTCGTGGGCGAAGCAAATCAATGGCTGCCGCTGCTCGTGCTCGCTGACGGGGCGACATCGCCGCATCAGACCGGCAGCCATCAGGGTCGCGCGTTCATCGCCGACAAGGACAAGATTTTGGCTGCGCTCACCGAGCGGCACGGCTTTCCCGATCCGCATCCGTGATGCCGCGCGTTAAGCTTTGCGGCGATTCTGCGCCGGCATAGCGCCCAGCAAGGCGGCACTTTGTCGCCGGAACGCGCAGGTGACTCATCCCGTTGTATCCTCACACATCAATTGGAGTGAGTGACGGAATGAAGAGTCTCTTTGTGGCGATAGCTGTTGCGGCTGCGGCGCTCGCAGGTTCATCCGCGGCGAACGCCGCGGCCACAACCGCGGCAAAGCCGCATATGCAGGCCGGCCAACCGACCGACATCAGTGCACAAGGCCGGCATCATCACTGGCGCGGCCCGCACCATCATTGGCGACCTCACGGCTACTATCGCCCGTACTATCGCAGCTACGGCCATTATCCGCGGCCACATATCTATCACGGCAGGCCACACGGCTATTACGGCGGCCATCGCTGGTGAGAGGAAAAGCCCGCAGCGATGCGGGCTTTTTGTTGGAATGTCTGTGTCGACGCGTTCAAACCAGCAGCAACGGCCGGCTCGACATCGCCACGTGGCGGATCAGCTCCATGTCCTCAGTCAAAATCTCGAACAGGCCGAGGCGCAGCTTGTAGCCCCAGTTCGGATTGTCGCGCGCAAACGCGAGGCTTTCGAGCAGCGGCCGGATCGGCACCTCGGCGACGTCACTCCATGCGACGTCGCGGCGAAACGGTCGGAAACCGCCGCCCATATCGGCCTGGTAAGGCACGCCCGGCTCGACCACGCCGATCGCGGTGAAGGTCTGGAGCCGATCCTTGCCGCCAAAAGTTTCGGTCGGCGAATAATAGGCGACGTGATCGCCCGGCGAGATCCGGCGCAACGGGCCGCCCTTGCCGTGGCAGACCTGCATGAAGCCGTGCGCTCGGCCAATCCGGACATGCTGGGCCGAGGCGACGGCGATCCAGTTCTTCATGTAATGTCCTCCGACAGACGCCCACCTTTTAGCAGCCGGTCGTGTCAGAATCTGGCAGCAGCCATTCGGCGCCCTGGTTCGGCCCAGCCGCACACGCCGAGAATCAGGATCCGTCAGCCGTCTTTGCTTGGTGGCCGCTTGAGCTGGCGCTTGACGCGATCAGCAGCATCGCGTTCAGGCCCGCCGCAAACACACTTAACGTCTTGGTTGCAATTACTTAAGTAGACTAGCGGCGAGGGTCGGCCGCTGGCCGAGCCTATCGTGAAAACGCCTGGATGAGTTTGGTCCAACCGATGTCACAGCTTCCTTCGCCGCCTGAGCACTCATCCGCAAATCGCTCGAAGCGCGGGGTCAGCCTGCGATGGAAAATCCTGGCTGGCAATCTGATTACGGGCCTCCTCGCCGTGGCCTTCGCCGTTTCGGTCGCCTGGGATGGATGGCGTGATCTGCGCAAGCGGGAGGCGGCCGCGCGCGCGCTCACCGCATTCGAACTGGTGATGAAGGCCAACAGCCTGATTCCTGCCGAGCGTACCGTTTGGTTCGCGGTTACAGGCCCGACGGCCGAAGCGGCTACGTCCGAAAAATTGTCAGCCTTGGACAAAGTGGTCGCCGGCACCGATGCTGCCATCAGCGCGGCCAAGAAGGCCGTTGGCGCGGCGGACCTTCCGGTCGCATCGATTGAGGCTGCCGAGCTTGCCTTGCAACAAACCCGCAGTGCTGGGCGCCAAGCGGCAGTCATGGCCAAGGCGCAACGCCCGCCCAACAGCCAGACCGCGATCGTGGACGGGCTTGCGCGCGCCGTCGATTCCCTCACCGCCGCCACCGGCGAAGTCCTGATCAACCTGTCGCGCACCGGCAGCGACATAGAAAACCTGTTGCCGTCGGCGCAACTCGCGCAGAGCGCACAAGCCATGCGCACCACCAATGGTGCCCGCACGGCGATCCTTGGCCTCTTCGTCCGCAATCAGCCCTTGTCTGCCGCCCAGAACGTCGAGGTCACCGAATTGACCGGCCAGGTCGCGCTGATCTGGCGTCAGATCGAGCAGGGCGTCAGCAATGCCGGCAGCGCGCCGGAGCTCGTTCGCTCGATCGACCAGGTGCGCGCCAAGCTCATGACCGAAGGCGAGCCCCGGTTTCATGAGGTTTCGGCGGCCGCGCGCGAGGGCCGCCCCTCTCCGGCCAATGAAGCCGAGTGGCCCGGCTGGATCGCCGGCACCCTGAACAGCGTGTTGGGCCTGCGCGACGCTGCCCTCGATTTTGCCCACAAAGCCAATGACGCTGCGATCGCTCAGGCGCAGATGCGGCTGAGCTGGGCTCTCGCGGCACTGTTCGTTGTGCTCGCCGCCTCGATCGCCGTGGTGCTCGTAGCGATGCGCCAGGTGATCCGGCCGTTGGCGCGGCTGACCGGGGCGACGCTGCGGCTTGCCGACCGGGAGCTCGGCGTCGAAATCCCGGACGGACATCGCAAGGACGAGATCGGCACCATGGCGAACGCGCTGCAGATCTTCAAGGACGCGCTGATCGCGAAGAAGCTCGCGGACGAAGCGGCTGCACGCGAGGCGGAGGCGCAGATCGAGCGCGGCCGCCGGGCCGACGCCATCACCCGCAATTTCGAGGCCGTGATCGGCGAGATCGTCGGCACGGTGTCGTCGGCGGCGACCGAGCTCGAGGCTTCCGCCGGTACGCTGACTGCGACGGCCAACCGCTCGCAGAAGCTCACCACTGCGGTCGCGGCGGCATCCGATGAAGCTTCCGTCAATGTGAACTCGGTGGCCACCGCCACCGAGGAGCTCACCTCGTCAGTGACCGAGATCAGCCGCCAGGTTCAGGAATCCGCGCGCAGGGCGGGTGAAGCGGTTGAGCAGGCCCACAACACCAACAAGCGCGTCGGGGAGTTGTCGCTTGCTGCAAACCGGATCGGCGACGTCATCGAGTTGATCAACTCTATCGCCAGCCAGACCAATCTCCTGGCGCTGAACGCGACCATCGAAGCCGCGCGCGCCGGCGAAGCCGGCCGCGGCTTCGCCGTGGTCGCGGCGGAGGTGAAGGCGCTGGCGCAGCAAACGGCGAAAGCGACCGAGGAAATCCACCAGCAGATCATGGGCGTCCAGGCGGCGACGAAGGAGTCGGTCGGCGCCATTGGGGAGATCAGCGACACGATCGCGCAACTATCGGAAATCTCCTCAGCGATCGCCGCCGCCGTCGAAGAGCAAGGCGCGGCCACACAGGAAATCGCTCGCAACGTCCAGCAGGCGGCGCTCGGCACCGAGCAGGTATCCGCAAATATCGCCGACGTGCGCGACGGCGCGCGCCAGACCGACTCGGCTTCATCGCAGGTGTTGTCAGCCGCCCAGCTGCTGGCCCGCGACTCCAGCCGCCTCAAACTCGAGGTCGGGAATTTCCTGGAATCGGTGCGCGCAGCCTAGGTTTCATCGGCAACCGCGAACAGCATTCACCTCTCCCCTGCGCGGAGGGCTATCCCATTTGATGTGAGAGCTTGAGGCGCTAAAGCTTCCACATCGTCATGGCCGGGCTTGTCCCGGCCATCCACGTCTTGCCCCACGGCACCAACGTGGATGCCCGGGACAAGCCCGGGCATGACGACCTCTGGTGAATGCCCATATGCGATTGCCCTGCCCTTGCCGGGGAGGGGTGAACTGTACCTTCGGCTCGCACCAATCCAACGAAATGTCATCATGTCCAACCGAGCTAGGCACGTCCCTTCAGGATGATGCCCGCCGTCTCCTGCCCGCTCGCCAAAGCCGCCTCGACCGTGCCCATGTCGCGGCCGCGATAGAGAGCTTCGCCGGAGAAGTAGACGGAAGTGCCATCGGCGCTTGCGAGGATCGATTGCGCATCGCGCGTTTGTGGCGTGGCCCAGGAATAGGCGCCGCGCGCGAACGGATCGTGGGCCCAGTTGATCGCACGGGCGGCGGCGACCTTTTGCGCGAGGTCATCCGGCGACAGGCCGAAGATGGCGGCGAGCGAAGCGAGCCCAGCCTCGATCAGCTCCGGCTCGGTGAGGCCGGCAAGGCTTTCCGTCCGTGGACCTCCGAACCAGCCGGTGAGCAGGGGATGCTCCGCCGGATGCTGCGTCCACCACACCGGGATTTGTTCATCCGAGAGCAGGAAGGTCAGGTCAGCGAGATCGGCCTCCCACCAGCGCCGCTCGAATCGCAGCAGGATTTTGATGACGTTGCCGAAGCCGATATCCGCGGCGGCCGCAGCCCTCTCGCGCGCGGCGGGCGGCAGCGCGATCTCCTCGAGCAGGGGGAGTGGCACGGTGAGGACCGCAACGTCGCCATGATGCACCTCGCCGTTGCCGCAACGAACGACGACGCCGCCATCGCTCTCCTCGATAGCTGACACAACGGAGCCAAAATGGATGGCGACGCCTTGGCTGCGGCACTCGGCCTCGAGAAAATCGATAAGCGCGCCATAGCCACCGACGGGACGGGCCTGCATATGCCGCCCACCATCCATCCATTCATCGCGCAGCGCCAGCGTGCTGGCGCGCGCGGGATCGGCGGCGTCGTAACCTTCGACCATCCGCTCGACGGACTGTCGCAATGACTCGTATTTGGCGTCAGCAAAATATCGACGCAGGAATTCGGAGACGGTCAGGTCGCCCTTCAATTCCCTGACCACCTTGTGAAGCTCGGCCTCGTGCGGATCGTGGCGCGCCTCGCGCGAGAATTTTCCGCCCGCAAAGCTCCATTGCGTACCTTCGATCGTGGACGGCGAAAGCCCGGCCTCGGCGAGCAGGGCGCGCGTGACCGGGGCCTCGCCATGGATGAACTCGGCGCCGCCGGCCGCTGCATATCCGAACTCGGCGGCGGGAAGCGGAAGAATCCGCCCACCACACCTCGCGCGCGCTTCCAGGATCGTCACGCGCCGGCCGGCACGAGCGAGCTCGCGCGCCGCCATCAGGCCGGCCGCGCCGGCACCGACGATGACGATGTGCTCTGACTTGTCCGACATGCCTGCTTTATTGGCCCGCGGCTGTCGGATCATTCTGGAGGAGATAACGCAACAGCAGCACGCCGCCGCCGAGCGGCCGCGTGCTCTCGAGCGTCATCGCGGTGACGGGCGCGCGCTGCTCGCTCTCGGCTTCCCCTGAATCGAACACGATCGGCGCGCCCCTGGCGCCGTCCACGGCCGGACAGAGGATCAGGTTCAGCTCATCGATCAGCCCTGCGCGCAAAAATGCGCCGTTGGCCGCGCCGCCGCCCTCCAGCAGCAGCCGCTTCACGCCAAGCTCGCGACTGAGGATGTCGAGCGCGAGCGAAAGATCGATCTCCGACTTGCCGGCAAAGATGTAGGACACGCCCTCGCCGCGCAGGCCTGCCAGATGCGCATCCGATACGCGCTCGGTCAGCACGACGACAATCGGATCGCCACCGATGTCGGAACGACCCCAGCCGATCTTGCCCTGCGCATCGAGCACGACGCCGTAAGCTTTCGCATCGCGCCGCGCGAGCCAGTTTTCGCGCGGGAAAGTCTCGGTCGTCGTGGTCGGATACGGCTTGCCCTTGGCGAACTCCGAACCGGTGACGCGGCCGATCAGCCAGGCGTCGCCGCCGAGCTCGTCATGGATCCGCTCGAACCAGTCCGCGCCCGCCCCCTTCGGACGCCAGCGGCTGTGATGTACGCGGCCATCGACGCTCGAGGCCATCAGGCAGATGACGTAAGGCTTCATGCGAATCTCCGGGATACTCTCAAGCCGCCGGTCCGCCGCCCTTGACGTGATCCTTGACGTGATCCTTGGCGCGATCGTTCAGGATCACCGCCAGTGGATTGAGCTTTGGCGGCGCGACGAGCTTGAGTGTGTTGCTGTCGTGATGATTGAACGGCGCGCCTCGCACGAAAAGCTCGGTCTGGATCAGATAGGTCCAGCCTCCATCATCGTTGAAGGTGATGTCGCAGCGGTAACTGTCGGTGCGGAAGGCTTGTTCCAGGAAGTCGGTCGAGCAGATCCCGTATGTCGTCTCGCCGCGCTTCGCCGTGACGGAGATATTCCTGTCATCCGGCCCGGCCTTGCCCGACGCGAGCAGAACCTGGCCGCGCGGAATCGCCAGCGTCTGCATGACCAGCCCGGTCGCCGACTCCCACAACCAGTAGCCGACCTGGTCGTGGAAGGTGATGTCTTCCTCGGGCGTATTGATGTGGATGTGATAGCGCAGCCCATAAAACAGCTGCGGCCCGTTGGCCTGCGGATCGATCGGATCCATCCGGATATGTTCGATGAATGTCCGCCGCTCGGGCCCGTCGGCCTTCGGATTGATGTCGATGCCCTTGTCGGCCTGCCAGACGCCGGCAAGGCGGCGCAGCGGGCCGAGATTGGCGAGGGCGTCCGGGGAGACGTCGTCGGACTCGGTGAAGATGTCAGCGGGGATGGGAAGCATGGGGGGACCTCGCGGGGGGGTGCGGGAGCAGCAATAGCATGAGGATAGTGTGCGTGGCTTCAACACGTCCTTCACAAGCGCGAGTGGACGAGGGCCCCACCTAAAGCCGAAAAGGCCAGCGCGGCCAGCGCGTCAGGTTTCGGGTGGCTCTCGCTGACACCTTGCGGTTGGATGTCGTCAGCACAGTCATTGACGAGAGAACCGAAGGTAAACATGGCCGACAGGATCTACGGGACGGTCTGTCCCGAGCGACAAAAGGAGATGACCGGGCTGGAGTTCGTCAAGGGCCTTGCCAGCGGGGCGCTCCCCCTGAACACGATCGCGCAGACCTTGGGCTACGACGTGGTGGAGGCCGAAAACGGTCGGGTCGCCATCACGCTCGAACCAACGGGTGCGCACCTCAATCCATGGGGTACCGTGCATGGCGGTCTCACGGCGACGCTCCTCGATAGCTGCATGGGCCTCGCGATCCAGTCGGTGCTCGAAAGAGGCGTTGGCAGCACGACGCTCGAGTTCAAGATCTCGCTTGTCCGCGCGATCACGCTGGAGACCGGCCAGATCCGAGCCGAGGGCAGAGTCCTGAATTGCGGCCGTCGCGTCGGGACGGCAGAAGGCCGCGTAACCGATACCAAGGGCCGTTTGCTCGCGCACGGCACGACGACCTGCCTGATTTTTCCGAGCTAGCATTGTTGTAGTGCCGGAAGTCGGCCCCGTTGCGCCGGTTTTCAGCTCGGACGTTTCCTGCTCCTCGAGCGAGGAACGAGCGTCTAAAGATTTCGTCTCACACTCTCGAGAAATCGTTCTTTCTCGCCAGGCGCGTAGCCTTGAGAGGCTCCGAAATACGGTTCATTGAAATTATTGTACGGCGCGGCCCGGTAGTGGATCGGCGGCCGAGGCGGCGCGTAGGTCATGCCCTGATTGGGACGAACAATAGCGTGCCCCCGGTGTACGGGATGCGCCGTAGCCGCGTTCGCAGAGCCACACAAGGTGACCAAAAGGCTGGTGACCAAGAGGCTTAAGGCCAAAACAGAAACGCATCGCTTGTTCTCCAATCGGCCACGCCGTCCCGGCAGATGGCGGCTTCACGATTGGTCACACCTCTTCAGCCGAAGGTGCGTCGAGCAATAGCTTAGACACTGGCTACGGGGGCGGCGGTTGATCCAGGTCAAAGCATGCCGGGTTAATGGCCCGCAGCCGGACAGATAGGGCTGCGCCTCCTGCCGCAGCACACCAACGAGCTGCATGCGGGTGGTGATGCGATCAGGCACCTGCTACCATGCGTATCGCACCGTTCCCTTTCCGGCATAGGATCTGGTGACTCTGGAAAACTCGCCATCGAAGGTGGCCGCCGCCGACCAGCCGTTCATCCACTTCATCTCCGCGGAGGCCGTAGTCAGCGCCGAGTTGGACGCCTGGGCCGCGCCGTTCACGACGAAGCTTGCACCGGGCAATGCCTGGAAGGTCGCGGAGATGGCGCGGTCGGGGTTGAAATCATGCGCCCACCCGGCTCGGCCGCGCAGCGTCAGGATCGCATCGCCGAGCGCAAATGATTTGTCGCCGCGCAAACCGAGTTCGCCGCGGCTGTCGGTGACATTCCTCGCGCCATAGGCGAGCGCGAAGGTGCTGGCGCCGGAGAGAACGCTTTCCGCATAGGCGGGCAGACCGAAGGTCGTGAACTGTGCGGCGGCGTAGGGCGTCAGGCCGATGCCGCCCATCCACGGCGCGACAAAGCGATAGCCGCCTTCGAGACGGCCCGAGAAAGCGTTGGCATTGAACTCCGCATGCAGGCGATCTATGCCGGCCACGGTACGGTCGGTGCTGACGTCCTGCCAGCCGTAGGCCAGCGCCGCGGTGACATAGGCCGCACCGACGGTATGGCGCAAATAAGCGCCGGCCTGGAACAGGTCGGAGCGCCCGCTGCCCAATCCGTTGACGTCGAAATTGGTGCCGCCGCCAGCCAGCGCGAAGCCGGCAAGCGTATCGGGCGAGATGCGATAATCGGCACCGACAGCGGTGCCGTAGATGCGGCTGGTGGCGGTGTTCGATCCGGCGGTGGCGCTGCCATCGGTGGTCTGCCCGCCGCCATAACCTGCCGCCCACACGCTCCAGCGCTGTGCGAAGGATGGCGCCGGTGCCTTTTGATAGATGGCCGCGTAAGCCTCGCGCGCTGCGCCGGTCTTCCCTGGAACCGTGGAACCGTCTTCCGCGAATTGGGATGCGCCGTTCGAGGACGAAACCGGATCGCCGCGCTCGCCCATGAAGGGATCGGTCATCACGCCCATGAACTGGGTCATCGCGTTGAAAGTGGCCTGCTGTGAGCCCGTTGCGGACTGCCCGGACGCTTGCGTCAGGCCCGACGCGGACAGCGCGCTGTACACCATCGGAATGCCGCCGGTGCTGTTGAAGTAGTTGGTGAGCGCGTTGCCGACGTTCTGCGCATTGCCGTTGAGGCCGGTCGGGATCGCGAAATTCAGCAGCAGGTTGAGATAGGCATGGGTCGAATCGTAGCTCAGCGTTGCGTGGAAGTTCGTCGGCAGGTTGGTGTTCGCGACCGAATTGAACGTGCCGCTGACGCCGCCCGTGGCAGTCAGGATGGTGTATTGCTTCGCCACATAGCTACCGTTGGCGTAGACTGCATTCACAGTGGCGCTGCCGAGCGTCGCCGTGCCCGACACGTTTGCGAACGAGGCGGTCGAAGGATCGATCTGCACCAGGTAGACTGCGCCGGAAGCCAACGCCAGGCTTCCGGTCACCGTGGTCGAGGTGCCCGCCAGACCGGTGCCGGGCGCAAAGGTGCCGCCGCTGGCGACCGAGAGGTTGGCCACGGTGCCGTTGCCGGTCAGCGCGCCACCCGTGATCGTGACCGGGCCATTGATCGTGCCGGTGTTGTTGGTGACCCCGGCGGTATTGGTGAGGCCTCCGTTCAGCGTTCCCGCGTTGTTGGTCGTGCCGCTGTTGGTCAGGAGGCCCGATACCGTTGCGCCGGCACTGTTGTTGAACGTGCCGGCGTTGTTGACCGTGCCGGTCCAGGTCAGATTGTTGGTGATGGTCCCACTGTTGGAAACGACGTTGCCGGTCCAAATCGAATTGTTGGTGATGCTGCCGGTATTGGCGGCGACGTTGGCGACATAGGTGCCGCTGTTGCTCACGCTGCCCGCATTGTTGAGATCGTCGGTCACGCTGCCACCAGCGGCGACCGTGATCGATCCGCCGGCGCTGTTGGTGATGCCGCCGATGGTCGCGATCAACTGCCCACCATTGGCGACGGTGATGACGCCGCTATTGGTCAGCAATCCCTGCAACGTGTAGCTGCCGGTGGCGCCGATCGCCAACGTCGCGCCGTTGGCATTGGCGAGTGTCGAATCGCTGGTCACGGTGCCACCGACATTGAATGTGCCGCCGGCGAGGTTGATGATCGCGCCATTGACGGTACCGCCATTGGCGTTGACGGTCGCGCTGTTGGTGAGGCCGCCCCTGATGGTGCCTGACGTCGTCAGCGTGCCGCCGGTCACCGCGGCGCCGCCGTTGAGCTGGCCGTCGTTGGTCGTCGTTCCCGCGGTGTTGGTGAGCAGGCCGGATACCGTGCCGCCGGCGTTATTGTTGAACGTCGCGGCATTGCTGACCACGCCGGTGATGGTCGCGCTATTGTCGACCGTGCCGGTGCTGGAGATGTCGACGGTACCGGCAATCAGGTTGTTGTTGGTGAGTGTGCCGGCGGTCACTGTCGCGCCGCCGTTGAGCTGGCCGGCATTGGTCGTCGTGCCGACGGTGTTGGTGACCAGGCCGGATACCGTGCCGTTCGTATTGTTGTTGAACGTCGCGGCATTGTTGACCATGCCGGTGACGGTCGCATTATTGTCGACGGTACCGGTGCCGGAAATCGCCACCGTTCCGGCAATCAGATTGTTGTTGACGACCGAGCCGCCGGTGACGGTGGCGCCGCCGTTGAGCTGGCCATAGTTGGTGGTCGTTCCGGCGGTGTTGGTCAGCAGGCCGGATACCGTGCCACCCGCGTTGTTGTTGAACGTCGCTGCATTGTTGACCACGCCAGTGATGGTCGCGTTATTATCGACGGTGCCGGTGCCGGAAATGTCGACGGGACCGACAATCACATTGTTGTTGACGACCGAGCCGCCGGTGACGGTGGCGCCGCCGTTGAGCCCCCCATAGTTGGTCGTCGTGCCCGCGGTGTTGGTCAGCAGGCCGGATACCGTGCCGACGGCGTTGTTGTTGAACGTCGCGGCATTGTTGACCACGCCGGTGATGGTCCCGTTATTGTCGACGGTGCCGGTGCCGGAAATCGCCACCGTTCCGACAATCAGGTCGTTGTTGGTGAGTGTACCGCCGGTGACGCTGGCGCCGCCGTTGAGTTGCCCATAGTTGGACGCCCCGCCAGCGGTGTTGGTGAACAGGCCCGATACCGTGCGGTTGTTGTAGAAGGTTGCGGCATTGTTGACCGCGCCGGTGATGGCCCCGTTATTTTCGACGGTGCCGGTGCCGGAAATCGCCACCGTTCCGACAATCAGGTCGTTGTTGGTGAGTGTACCGCCGGTGACGCTTA
>NZ_JBANBJ010000059.1:17786-50299 GCF_059803515.1 Bradyrhizobium sp. UFLA05-125
GGGCGCCGCCGTTGAGTTGCCCATAGTTGGTCGTCGCGCCTGCGGTGTTGGTGAGCAGGCCGGATACCGTGCCGCCGATGTTGTTGAACGTCGCGGCATTGTTAACCGCGCCGGTGATGGTTCCGTAATTCCAAACGGTGCCGGTGCCGGAAATCGCCACCGTTCCGGCAATCACAGCGTTGTTGGTGAGTGTGCCGCCGGTCACCGTGGCGCCGCCGTTGAGCTGCCCGTCATTGGTCGTCGTGCCCGCGGTGTTGGTCAGCAGGCCGGATACCGTGCCGCCGACGTTGTTGTTGAACGTCGCCGCATTGTCGACCGCGCCGGTGATGGTCCCGTAATTATTGACGGCGCCGGTGCCGGAGATGTCGACGGTACCGACAATCAGGTTGCTATTGCTGAGTGTGCCGCCGGTTACCGTGGCGCCGCCGTTGAGCTGGCCGGCGTTGGACGCCGTGCCGGCGGTGTTGGTGAAAAGGCCCGATACCGTGCCGGTACTCTGGTTGACGAAGGTGCCGGCATTCGAAATCGTGCCAGTCCAGGTGCCCGCGTTGGCTAGCAAGCCGCTGTCGTTGGTCGCGTTTCCGATCCAGACGCCGCCATTATTGTTGTAAATGACGCCGCCAGCGCCGTTGCTGGCGATGTCGCCAGTCCACACACCGGTCGAGGTGTTGGTGATGGTGCCGGTGTTGGTATTGACCCTGGCGTTGTAGGCGCCGCTGTTGGTGACGGTGCCGGAGTTGTCGAGATCGTCATTGACGGTGCCGCCCTGCGCCACCGTGATGACGCCGCTGTTGGTAATACCGGTCGTGGCCGTCAGCGTGCTGGTGCCGTCGACGCCGATGGTGCCGGAATTGTTGATCGTGGTGGCGGTTGCGGTCGCGCCCGCCAGGTTCAGCGTTCCCGACGTCACGGTCCAGGCCTGGGTGGTGGCGCTCGAGGTGTTCGACAGCGTCCAGGTGCTGGATCCTGATTTGTTGAACTGCGCGAAATTCTGATATTGCGAGCCGAGTTGCGACAGGTTGAACGAACTGTCGGTGGTGCCGCCGAGCACTAGCGCGTTGGTGCCGCTGCCGACGACGTTGCCGCTGATGCTGGAGCCAGCCCGCAGCTCGAGGCTGTTGGTACCGCCCGTAAAGTAGATTGCGGTGCGGCCGGAAATGGCTCCCGCATTGATGATCGTCAGGTTTTGTCCGACGATGCCGTAACCCGCCGCTCCCGCCGCTCCGATATTGTAGAAACCGCCGCCATCACCGCCCAGCCCGCCGTATCCGCCGGAAATCGTACCGGAATTGCTGATGGTGACGCCGTTGGCGTTGGTGACGGTGATACCGTTGCCGCCATTGCCGCCGCCGCCGGCGTAGCCGCCATAAGAGCTGTTGTCGACCGCGATGCCGCCAGTGCCGCCGTTGCCGCCCTGCACCGTCACGCCGCTGTTCACCGTGAGCGCGACGCCGGTGTTGCTGCCGTTCACGATGATGCCGCTACCGCCGCCGCCACCACCGCCGCCGCCGCCAACGCTATAATAGTTGCTGAAGTGCATTGCTCCGCTGCCACCGGCGCCGCCGTCGCCGCCGGTCGCGTTGGCGCTGATGGTCGTCGCGCCGGAGGTACTGACCGTGGTGCCCGCGCCACCTGCGCCGCCGCCGCCGCCGCCGGCGCCGTCACTCCCGCCACCGCCACCGCCGCCGCTGTCGGACCCGCCGCCGCCGCCACCACTGCCGGACCCGCCGGTCCCGCCGCCACCACCGCCGCCGCCGGTTGACGTCCCATCGCCGGCAAGACCCGCGCCGCCGCCGCCACCCGGGGTGTTCCAGTTCGATGCGTTACCGCCGGTGCCGCCGTTTTGCCCGGTCGACTGGGCGTAGGAAGTAGCCGGTGCCGCCAGAATGATGATGGATGCGACGCTGGCCATCCAACCGAGCCGCGTCCGGTGGCAGGTCGGCTGAATTGCCGCCAATAGAGCCGGCGAACGCCGATCGAAAGATGTTCTGGCTGAAATGATACGCACCCTAGACCGCCTGATCCGTTCCCGGAGATGACCAGGCCTTCTGCCGGGCGACATCGCCTTTGCAATTGAACATTGCCGGCGACGGTATGAGTCGCCGGCCAATGGTCGGCAGCTAGCCATCAAGGGGGCGTCGGTGTCCTGAAAGGGGGGGCGGTTACTTTCTGAAGCTTTCTGATATTTGCGCTTCAGGTCGCTTCCGCAGCTGAAATTACCGGATACCGGTCTGGCCGAACGTCCATCTCCGCGACGACAGCGTGTCTCAATGTCCGGGAGCTCAAAACCGCCCTTGGCGACGATCGACCAAGTCCAGGGACAACGTCCTGCTGGCCGCCATGGAGATCATCGCCGCGCCGGTGGGACGAATCCAGCGAATCTGTGGTAGCTCGTTACAGGCAAGGAATATCAGGGGAATTGGATGCATCGTGCCTTTCGCAGGGTCGCTCGGGCGATTCTGGCCACCATCTCGATCATGGCTTTCGGCGCCGGCACGGCGCTCTCGCAAACCGCCAGCTATTCGCCACCCGCCTACAAGGAGCCCGTCACCCTATCCAGCGAGCATGGCGTGCTCGAAGTCACGCTCACTGCACAGCAAAGCGAGATCGCACTCGATACCGCAGCGGCCCCGGTCAGGGACGCTCTCCTGTTCGGCTATCGCCTGGTCCGCGGCAAGGCGTCAAACGGCGAGACCGCCGCAAAGGGCCTCTATCCGGCGCCGACGCTGCAGGTCTTCCCCGGCGAGCGGCTCGTCATCCATCTTGAGAACGCGCTGTCTGGACTCACGATCCGCGACTTCTACGACCCGCGATACACGCTGGCCGGCGGCGAGGTCCCGACTTATCCCGAGCAGCTCGAAGTCTCGCCGCTCAATCTCCACACCCATGGGCTGCATGTCAGCCCGAAGGGGAATGCCGACAACGTCCTCATCCACATGCCGGTCGGCACGTCGAGCACCTATGTGTACGACATCCCCACCAACCAGCCGCAAGGAGCCTATTGGTATCATCCGCATCTCCACACGCTGACGACGGCGCATGTATATGCAGGGCTCGCCGGCCTGCTCGCGATCGGACGGACTGACGGCAATCTGCCGGTCGTCACGCAAAAGGCGATCCCGATCCGCAACATGATGCTTCAATACAACTTCGTGTTTGATCGCCGGGGGCCGAAGCCGCAGCTCAACAATCCCAACTGGCCGCAATTCGTCAGCACGCTCACCCCGCCCGCTCCGGAAGCGCTCGCGAACGGGACCTATCGTCCGATCCTCGCGCCGGTGAATTTCACCGCCGCCGCGCCAGGCTCCCGCTTCGCAACCGTGTGGTATGCAGGCCCGCTCTCGATCCAGAATATGCGCGGGCGCTTCCAGTTCATTCCGAACAATCTCCAGACATTCACGGCCAGCAGCGGGCGAGCGGACGACGTGGCGGCCGATCCGACGCTTCCCGACCATCTCCGCGACGTCCAGTTCACGGTGAACGGCCAATTCCAGCCGACGCTGCGAAGCAAGCCGGGACAGACCGAGATCTGGGTCCTCGCGAATGTGAGCGACATGGCCTATATGAGCGTCCGTCTCACCGAGACGGCGACCGGGCACCATCCGAAGATCGCCATCGTGGGGCAAGACGGCAATCCCAGTCCGGCGGTCCGCTACCCAGTCGAAGAGAGCGGAACCCGCCTCGTCATACCGCCGGCATCGCGCTTCGCGATTGCGGTCACGATGCCGGATCGCGGTGACCTGATTCTGGAAATGCCGGAGCGGGGTGCCGGCGCGCGAGCAGAAAACGCGCCGGGCATCCTCTACACCAGCAACGGCACCGAGAACCCGCCTGCAGTGCTCGGCACATTGAGCGTGCTGCCGTCCGCGGTGAGTTATTACGACGGATTTTTTCTGTTCCCGACCCAGGTCCTGGCACGGGCCGTGACCGAAGGAGACAGAGGAGAGACCACGGCCTTCACCGAAGGCCAGCCGCTCGGCGCCTTCACGCCCTTCGAAGATCTCTCCGCAGTCACGCCAGACCTGACGCGGCATATTCTGATCAATGGCGGTTTTCTCAACGATCTCGCGAGCACGCGGGATCCCAAGACCTTCATCTATGCCTTCGACAGCGGCGCGTTTCCAAACGTCCCCCTGATTCAGCCCCGCCTGAATTCGATGGAAGAATGGGTGTTTCGCAACGAGAACAATGACGAGCATCCCATCCACGTGCATGTGAACGATTTCCAGATCACTGGCATCTCCGACCCCACCACGGGGCTGAAGGTCGGATCCGTGATGCAGGGCATCGACAATGCCAATGTGCCGGTCCCCAATCTCGGGCCGGAGGAGTCAGTGATCCAGCCCGGCATGCTGTCGATCAGGACTCGCTTCAAGGACTATGCCGGCCTGTTCGTCATGCACTGCCATCGCCTCAATCACGAGGACAACGGTCTCATGGCGCTGGTCAACGTCATCCCGGCCGTCTCGTCCTACGCGGTGGCGATTCCCGGCAGCCGCGGGCGTCCGGCCACGGTCAGGATTCTGGACGGCGACAGACTGCTCGCGACGGTCACGCCGTTTCCGGCATTCGAAGGCACTCTGAGCGTGGCGATGGGCGACGTCGACGACGATGGCGTCTACGATCTGGTCGTCGGCGCCGGCGCCGGCCACGCACCGGAGATCGCCGTGTTCTCGGGCGCGGCGAAAAATGGCGCCGCCCCCTTCGCGACGCAGCTCGCACGCTTCAACGCGTTTGGCGCCAGCGCTCGGAACGGCGTGAATGTCGCGGTCGCGAAGATCGACGGCGTTACCACCGGCGACAACATCATCGTCGGGTCTGGGCCCGGCGATAAGAGCGAGGTCAGGGTCTTCAGCTCCGCGCTGCCGGTCCTCGGCACCGCGCCGGCGGTGTTCTCGTCCTTCAACCCCTATCCGGGGGATCAATCCGGCGTGACCCTCAGCGCGGGATTCGTCGATTTCACCACCGGCCGTCAGAGCATCGTCACAGCGCCCGGACCAGGCGCTCCGTCCACCGTGAAGGTCTTCGCATTCCCGCTGCTTGAGCCGATCGGTCACGCCTCTGGCGATCATCACCATGGCTCCGCCGGCACCGGGCAGCCAGTGACAACGACGGAATTCTCACCGTTCGGCAGCTCCTATCGGGGTGGCGTCACGCTCGCCACCGGCTGGCTCGCCGGCACGCTCGGTGGCGCCGAGCGCATCGTCGTCGGCCAGCGTGACGGCGGCGTAGTCAAGATCTTCTCCAGCGGCTCGGCGCTCGATGGAGGGCCCTCGATGTATCTTCACAGCGCCGCTGCGCATCCTCATGCCGGCTTCACCGAGATGGCTTCCTTCATCCCGTTCGGCGACGGCACCCGCGGCTTGAGCGTTGCGACGACGAGCACGATCGAAGGGGCCGACCTCCTGGTCAGCCCGCTATCGTCCAGCAGCAATGCCACCATTCGCCGCTTCGCACTCCAGCGCCCCAGCAAAACCGCGACATCGCTGGCAGCCATCCTCAGAGCCGAGATCCCCGTGGAGGGGCCGGTCATTCTCGGTGGAGATTGAGGGGATGACCGTGCCCTCCGAAGGCAAAGGCACACGTTCGAATCGTGTCGGGCGCGCCATTGTGTCATGGCGCTGGACACCATTAAGACCTTTGCGCAGGGAAGGTCGGACTATCCGTTCAAACTTGTTGTAACCGCGGCGTGACCGTCAACCATCACCGGAGAGACATCATGGATCTCAACGGCCTCTGACGGAGGCCTCGCGTCGGTAAGGTCGTAAGCTTCGGCAAGCAATTGACATATGTCAAGGTCGTGGCCCCCTGATGCGTATCGCTTGGAGCTGCGAAGAGAGCGAACGCGCTGGCGTGAATCGTCTTTCCATCGAGCGAGGGAATATGCGGCGGGCATCCGCCTTGTTTGGCTTCTCCCTTTGCGCCGGATTGCTGGCCACGGTCACAGCTGCCGCCCAAACAGAGCGTCTGATATTCTTGTCGACCCAACTGCGGCCGATCGAGGAGGCGCAGAAGATGCGCAACCTGGTGCTCAAGGATTTTCCGCAGGAAGTCGACTATACCACCGACCTGCCGCAGCGGTTTCTGATGCGCGTAGAGGCAGAGAAACAGACTGGCCTGCACACGATAGATGTCGTCGGGGCGCTGCACGGAGAGCTGCAGCCGCTCGTTCCGCTTGACGCATTGGTCCCGCTCGATGACCTCGCCGAGAAGCTGACCAGCCGCGGCATCCCGACGAAGCTGCTCGCGCTCGGCAAATTCGGCACGACGCACCAGTTCTATATCCCATGGATGCAAGCCGGCTACATCATGATCGCCAACAAGCAGGCGCTGCCCTATTTGCCCGACGGAGCGGACATCAATGCGCTCAGCTACGACCAACTCGCGACGTGGGCCGCGACGATCCAACAGAAAACGGGGAAGCGTTTGCTCGGCTTCCCAGCAGGTCCACACGGGCTGATGCATCGCTTCTTCGAGGGTTTCCTTTATCCATCCCACACCGGCGGGGTCGTGGTTCCGTTCCGCTCAGAAGCCGCCGAAGCGATGTGGACGCAGTTCGCGTCGTTATGGAAGAGTGTCAATCCGAACTCCACCAGCTACAATTTCATGGGACCGCCCTTGCTTTCCGGTGACGTCTGGATTGCTTTCGACCACATTGCCCGTGTGCTCGATGCGCTGCGCCAGAGGCCGAACGAATTTGTCGCCTTCCCGGCCCCCGCCGGACCCAAGGGGCGCGGCTACATGCCTCTTCTGGTCGGCCTGGCAGCGATGAAGGACGCGCCCGACCTGGGCAAAGCGACGGCGCTCATCGATTATCTGACCCTACCCACAACGCAGATCGCGTTAGCTCGTACTGTCGGCTTCTTTCCGGTGGTGAGTGTGAAGTTGCCGCCGGATCTCGATCCCGGACTGAAGATGGGCGCCGCTGCTATTGCAGACACGCAATCTGCGAAGGACGCGCTGCCCACGCTGCCGCCGATGGGCTTCGGCCAGCGCGCTGCCGAGTTCGATGGGGCGTTCCGGGAGACGTTTCAGCAGATCGTTCTGCGCGGCCAGAAGCCGCGCACCGTGCTCGATCGCGAAGCAGAGACACTGCAGCGCCTGATCACCGAGACCGGCGCGCCATGCTGGCAGCCCGATCCCCCCAGCACCGGCGCGTGCGAGGTCCACTAGCGACAGGCTGGTCCTCATGCGGACTTCCTGCCTGACGAAACCAAGGGGCGGGCTTGCTCAACGGCCCCGACCAACTCATATACGCGCGTTTCAGTCGTCATTCCCTTCGCGGTGACCGAGGCGATGGGCTTGAATCGAAAACAACGCTCGACCCGGTTGCGCACGGCTTCGCTGACAAGCATCGTCGTCCCGTAGTTCTTGTTCAGCCCCTCAAGGCGGGCGGCGAGATTCACGCTGTTGCCGAGGACCGTATAGTTCATGCGCTCCGCCGAACCCACATTTCCTACCACGGCATCTCCGAAATGGATGCCAATTCGAACCACGAACGCGGGTAGCCCCTCGGCTGCAAATTGGACATTGAGCGCGTCGCTTGCCGCCTTGGCCGAAAGAGCCGCCCGACAAGCCCGCTCGGCATGATCGGGCTGCAAATGGGGAGCATTCCAAAATACCATCACCGAGTCCCCGATGAACTTGTCCACGGTTCCGCCCTCGGCATGAAACGCTTCCGTCAGCGAAGCGAAATGGCGCGAGGTCTGGCGCATCAGACTGTCGGGGTCGGCCGCTTCGGCAATGCCGGTAAAATTCGTGACATCGGTAAAGAGGATGGTGACCTCTCGTCTCGTTCCACCAAGTTCGGTGGAAATCGAACCATCAACGATGCCTCTAACGATATCCTTCGGGACAAAGCGAGCGAACGACGAGATGCTCCGCTGCGCGACGTCGATCGCCTTGCCTAGTTCATTGACCTCCGCGATATTCGATGTAACCGACGGATTGCGAGGTGCCGATAGCGTCTGGAGCTTGCTCGCCTGAGCGGTGATCCGTTTGAGCGACGTCGACATCCGGTTGCCAAAGATCCAGGCCGCGGGTACGAAGCAACCGCCGACGACCAGAGTGATAAGCAGCCCCCTGATCTGCAGCGCCCGCACGCTCTGCACAAAATCGTCTTCAGCCGCAATTAGCAAAGAGTAGCCGCTGAATTGGTCTCCTTGAGAAAATTTCTTCAAGTGAAAGAGGTAGTCTCGTCCGTCTTCGCCCCGCATGCTTCCTTCAAACCGCTGGCTGCCATCCCACTTCTGCATGACTGCAGCGACCAGCCCGGTACGAATTTCCGAGATTTCGGGGAGTCGGCGATCCGGGAGATTCGTCTTCGCTTCCTGCACAAGCCGAGCGAAGTCCGGGTGCGCGATGAGCACGCCGAAAGCGTCGAAGATGACGGCTGTTCCGTGCTCCCCGGGGCGCTGCCCATAGACTAGCTCGCTGAACTTATCAAGCTTGAGGTCGGCGGCAACGACGCCGCTGACATGCCCGTGCAAAGGCACGCTCAAGGTGATCATTGGCGTGCCAATGCTGAATGAAGCATATGGCGACGAAACGAGGGAGCTGGCCGCCTGTATCGTATCGCGATACCAGGGCCGCTTTCGTGGATCATAACCGTAGTTTGGCAGATCGACCAGGCCGATGATCTTGCCGCCCTGGTCTTCGAAGATCCGCCGCATCGGCAGTGCGCCGTCCGGGGTCGGCCGAACCTGATTGACGTTGTAGACAGCCCCCGGGGGTGCCCCTAGCTTTTCGCGCTCCACTTGACCTAGGACGTCGAGGCGACGGACTTGAAGCCAGCAGCCATTTTCGTATCCGACATAGAAGCTATCCGCCTGCGGCAACCTCTGCAGAGCCGCCTTGAAGAGGACGATCGCACTGTCTTCCTCGTTCCTGTCATCGCAGCTGGCGAGAGAGGGACTCGATGACAGCACGTCGACAACGGAACTCAGCCCCGACACGTCAGCCGCCAGGCGACTGAGCGTGTTCGCGCTGGCGGCGTCCATGGCAGCAGAAGCTGCTGCTCTTGCCACAGCATGAGAGGTCGCGAGCTCCGTGAACACCAGCGATGCAGTCAGGGCTGCAATGAAGGCGATCACCGCCGCTGTTATCGCTATCCTGAATGTGAGCATCTCGATGCGTCCACTCGCTCCAGGGCTGATGACCAGAAGAGGTCATGGTCAGTCAGATCGCCGACAATCGTCAAATCGATGTCGTTGTCGCGAAGCATTGGGCATATCGCCCAGGACAGAGCCCTCCCAGGCCAGTCCACAAGCATCGGCGCCTTGGACGGCCCATGGCGCCCGGTCGAGCGCGTCCCTGCAATC
Organism: Bradyrhizobium sp. UFLA05-125; assembly: GCF_059803515.1. Lineage (NCBI taxonomy): Bacteria > Pseudomonadati > Pseudomonadota > Alphaproteobacteria > Hyphomicrobiales > Nitrobacteraceae > Bradyrhizobium > Bradyrhizobium sp. UFLA05-125. The sequence goes on from NZ_JBANBJ010000059.1 coordinate 27,107, forward strand.
ACCGTCTCAGTGATCTCGGGATGCTCAGTGCTTGCCGCTGCCGCCACCTTCCTGCAACTTCGCCTGCACCTGATCGAGCGAGAAACTGCCTGGCTTCTGCCGGGGCGGGTTCTCGACATAGGTTTGGAGATGCTGGCCCACTATGTCCTGCGCCGGAACGAGTACAAAGGCGCGCTCGACGCGCCACTTGCCGTATTCGCCAGCCTCGAACTGGGCTCGTTCGAACGGATCGGCTCGCAAATCTATCAGCTTGGGAAGCCGGAGCGGAACGAGCGGGTCCTGCCACACATCGAGACCCTTCGCGCGCTGCTCCAAGAACAGAATTTTCCAGCGGTCATAGCGCAGAGCAGCCAAATTGCCATCATCAGTCCAGTAGAAATATTCCTTGCGCTTGCTTGGACTAGTGCCTGCCAGCAAACCGCGCTGATCGTAGCCGTCAAGGTGGACCTTGAAGGTCTTTGGTCCCGCTTGATAGCCGGCGAGCAGCTTCTCGGTGGCGTTCGGCTCGCCAGCGGCCGCGACCAGCGTCGGCACCCAATCCTCATGCGAGAATATCTCGTTGATCTCGGTGCCGGCCTTTACCACGCCCGGCCAGCGGATCATGCCGGGGACACGATAGCCGCCCTCCCAACTCGCGTTCTTTTCGCCGTGGAACGGCGTCGTGCCACCATCGGGCCAGGAGAACTCTTCGGCGCCGTTATCGGTCGTGTAGATGACGATGGTGTTATCGGCAATCCCGAGGTCGTCGAGTTGCTTGAGCAGTTGGCCGACCATGCCATCGTGCTCGACCATGCCGTCAGCTTCCGATCCAAGACCGGTCTTTCCTTGTGAGGATGCCTTGAGGTGGGTGTAGATGTGCATGCGGGTCGCGTTGAACCAGCAGAAGAACGGCTTATTGGCGCGGCTATTCTTGTCAATGAAGGCCATCGCAGCACCGAGGAATTCCTCGTCCACCGTCTCCATGCGCTTCTTGGTCAGATGGCCGGTGTCCTCGATCTTCTGCCTGCCGACTCGGCCGAACCGCGGGTCCTCGGTCGGATCGTCGGCGTCCGTCGCGAACGTGCGCAGAACGCCGCGCGGGCCGTACCTGTTGAAGAAATTGGGATACTCGGAGGCTTTCGGGTAGTCCGGGTTCTCCGGCTCTTCCTCGGCGTTGAGGTGATAAAGATTGCCGAAGAATTCGTCGAAGCCGTGCACTGTGGGCAGAAATTCATTTCGATCACCGAGGTGGTTCTTGCCGAACTGACCCGTGGCGTAACCCATCGGTTTGAGCAGGTCGGCGAGTGTCGGGTCCTTTTCTGAAAGCCCCTCCTTTGCGCCGGGAAGGCCGACCTTGAGCAGGCCGGTGCGGAAGCAACTCTGTCCGGTGATAAAGGCGGCGCGACCCGCCGTGCAGGATTGTTGGGCGTAGAGATCGGTGAAGATCGCGCCTTCCCTGGCGATACGGTCGATGTTGGGCGTGCGATAACCCATCATGCCGCGGTTGTAGGCGCTGATATTCCAGTAGCCGATGTCGTCGCCGAAGATGACGAGGATGTTCGGTGTTCGGCTCGATGGTGTGGCTGGCGCTTGAGTTGTAGGTGCAGCCTTCTGCGACTGGGCCAGTGCGTTGGAGGAGAGCGTCGAAACAGCGACCAGCGCCGTTCCGCTGAGAAGTAGGCTACGGCGGTCGGGCGAGCCTCGCTTTGACTTGGACGTCATTATCCGACTCCCTTTTTCTGACTACGCACCTGAATCCGACGTGATTTGTTGAGGTATCGACGGGTTCCGCGTGGCGCGCCGCGGGGCGGTAGCGGCGGCAATAATTCGGGGCGCAAAGATGCGAGCCGCCCTTCAAGACTTTGCGCGGGATAAGGATGTTGGGTTGACATGGATCAAAGCTGTTGGCCTCGGAACCACCGCGCGGGTCTTGCGGAATGCAGCACAGCTTCACCGCATCGGCCTCGTGCTTGGTGGACCACCAGTCCGTGGTCCACTCCCAGACATTGCCAATCATGTCGTAGAGGCCGTAGCCGTTCGGCGGAAACGCTTTGACCGGCGATGTGCCCGCGTAACCGTCGCTCTTGAGATTTTCGTACGGGAAGGCGCCTTGCCAGGTATTCGCCATCGGCTTACCGCTGGGCATGAACTCGTCACCCCAGGCGAACTCGGCGTCGTCGAGTCCGCCGCGCGCGGCCAATTCCCATTCGGATTCGGTCGGCAAATCCTTGCCGACCCATCTCGCATAAGCCTCGGCATCGCGATAGGCGATATGGACAACGGGATGATCATCAAGGCCGCTGATCGAGCTGCGCGGGCCATACGGTCTGCGCCAATTGGCGCCAAATTTGAAATTCCACCATTGCGACCAGTCGCGCAAATCGACCGGATGCTTCGGAGGCGTGAAGACCAGCGAACCGGCCTTGAGCATATGCGGCAGCGCGCCCGGATAATCCTTCGCATCGGGCGGCGTCTCCGCGAACGTCACATAACCCGTTGCATTGACGAACTTGCGGAAGTCGCGATTGGTGACCGGCGTGCGATCGATCCAGAAGCCGCTCACGGTGACACGATGGGCCGGCGCCTCTTCGGGATAGTGCTTATTGGAGCCCATGCGGAACGTGCCACCCGGAATCCAGATCATGCCCGGATCGCGAGGCTCATCTGACGAGGGTACGTCTGCCGCAGCGCCAACATCGCCCATAGGCTACTCGCAGCGAACAAGTTTCGCGAATTGCTCAAACGACAGCCCCGCGCTCCCCCGGCGATCTCTCGCGGAGGCAGTTCTGTCACGGCCGGTGCGGCAGGCGACGGCGGTTCAAGGTCGAAGAACTGCCGGTACCAAATAGCCGACGACAGCAACACAACCTATCCTATCAGCGCAAGGCCAGACAGTGCCATTGTCGCGGAATGCCGCCTCGAAGCGTTCGAGACCTTGATTTCGTAGCCAATTGCCGAGGTCCATAACGGCGACCCAACTGCTTGTGTCCGCGTCGGCTATTGCTGACACGATATTACCGGTGGATCATCACGTTCGACTATGCGAAATCGGCAATCTGCTTCCCGCCTCAGAGTTTCGGAGCGCAATCCAACGTGCTCGAGATCAAAGACTGTGCCGGACACTTAAATCAGGAGCCGCTGCCTCGCTGATGCCGCCGCTCTACCAATCACGCCGGCGGGTCATCGCCATGATGTGATCATGTCGAGGTTCGAGGAGTTCCTGGAAGCAAATCCCGACAGGCCCCTCTACCTCACCGAAATTTGCGCAGGCATTGGTGTCGCCGAGCGGACGCTGCGTGGCGCCTGTGAAGAGCATCTCGGGATGGCGCCGATCCGCTATCTCACCTTGCGCCGAATGCATCTCGTCCGACGAGCCCTCCAGTGGGCGGACGCCGGCAAGACGAATGTCACTCGTATCGTCACCAACCACGGCTTCTGGCAGCTGGGACGCTTTTCCGTGGCCTACCGCAGACTGTTCGGAGAATCCCCGTCGGAGACTTTACGGCGTCCGGCCGAGCAATCGAAGGTTGAACTGGGACGCCCCTCGCGGCTCCGGACCTACGAAAGGTCGGCTCGACCAAATTAGACGCGAGGCTGTCGGCTAGACCTTCCGTCCAAGTGCCCTCCTGTTTGCCGAAACTGCGTAGGCTGATCCGAAGAATCGCGCACCATCTTGGTCGGCTATCTTGATTGGTCCCGGCGGGCGTTCAAGCGGACGCCCGCCACGATCCTTGCCTGTTACTGTCCTTCGTGAGTCTTCATCGCCGCATCGATCTTCTCCTTCACCGCGGAGAGGTTGAAGGAAGCAGGAGCCTGCATCGGTGGAAACTCGATGGCGGTTCGTGCCAGCTCGGCCACCTTCTCCTGCACCTGCACGAAGCGCCAGAACTCGCGTGCCATGAAGTCATTCATGTAGCCACCGCCTAGATTGTTCATCGTCTCACCGCGGATCGAGGGCGTCCGCTCGAAGGGGTCCTGGCGCAGGTTGACGATCGTCGGGATATCAGTTGTCACCTTTTCTCCGGGCCAACCATTAGGCTGCTGCATGAACAGGAACTTGAAATCGTCCATGCGGATAGCGCCGAGGTTTGCCTCGGCGAAGTAATAGACTTCGTGGCGCTTCGAGGGGCCAGCTCCAGTCAACAGGTCGAGCTGGTTGTAGCCGTCAAGATGGTTCTTGTAGGTCCGGTCGCCGAGCTGCACGCCGCGTAGAAGCTGCTCGGTGATGTTCGGATTTCCTGCTGCCGCGGCAAACGTCGGCAGCCAGTCCTGCCCGGAAAAGATGCCGTTCTCGACCACGCCCGGCCTGATCTTGCCCGGCCACCGAATGACGCAGGGTACGCGGAACCCCCCCTCATAGATCGTGCCTTTGGTGGCGCGGAACGGCGTCATGCCGCCATCAGGCCAGGTAAAGACCTCCGCGCCGTTGTCGGTCGTGAAGACGACGATGGTATTGTCGGCAATGCCAAGGTCGTCGAGGTGCTTGAGCAGGTCGCCGATATCGTCGTCCATCTGCGACATGCCAGCCTCCTCCAGGCCGTAGCCGCTTTGTGGGGTCATCTTCGCCTGCTGCTTTTGCGATAGATAGGTGAAGATGTGCATCCGCGTCGTGTTGTGCCAAATGAAGAACGGCTTTCCGGCCTGCTTCGCCTGATCCATGAAGCGCTTGCTGTTCTCGACTAGCACGGCGTCGAAGGTCTCCATGTTGTACTTGGCTGGCCGGCCCTTCTGCCAGTACTGGTGATCTGCGCCCATTTCGGGGAACGGAGCGAGCGGCCCTTCGTCGACGATGCGTTGTTTGCCGATTTTTCCCCAACGCGCCATGACGGTGGGATCCTCGGTGTCGGTCGCGTAGGAATGCACGATGTTGCGCGGGCCGTATTTGTCGATCCAGTCCTGCGGGTAATCGAACCAGTAAGGGTCCGACATCGCGTCGAGATGGTACAGGTAACCGAAAAATTCGTCGAACCCGTGTAGCGTCGGCAGGTACTTGTTTAGATCCCCCAAGTGGTTCTTGCCGAACTGCCCAGTGGCGTAACCCTGCGACTTCAACACAGTCGCGACGGTAACGGCTTGTTCCGGAATGCCTACATCCGCTCCGGCTTGTCCAACAGTTGTCAGGCCGGTGCGCAGAGGGATTTGTCCAGTGATGAAGTTCGCGCGCCCCGCGGTGCAGCTGGCCTCCGCATAGTAGTCGGTAAACCGCATACCTTCGTTGGCAATTCGGTCGAGGTTCGGCGTTTTACCGGCCATGATTCCCTGGTGATAAGCGCCGATGTTGAACCATCCGACATCATCACCCATGATGAAGAGAATGTTCGGCTTCTGCGGCGCTGTCGCCGCCTGCTGCGCGACAGCCTTTTGCACCGTTGCACCGGTGCCCAGTGCAGATGCAGCGGCGAACGCCGTGCTGGCAAGCAGTATATTGCGGCGATTGAGCGCACCCTTACCTAAGTTCGAGCTGTCTCCGTCAACGGCATTGGACATTTCTCGCTCCTGCTATGGTGGCACTTCAGCCCGACATGGCTTGTCGAGGCATCGATCGGCGTCGTTCCTATTGCATTGCTCTGGTTTGCCCGCCATGCTTGGATATCGGCCTCTCTTGCAAGTTGCATTGTCGCGTTTGTGAAATGAGACCTCGACCGGCTTTGACCATTTCACGTTGCGCGCAACCGCTTGTCGCAAAGTTCGTCGACCCTGAATTTTCATTCGCGACTACTATGCGCTTCTCGCCGGATCAGGCTATGCAGTTTCGGCGGCCGGCCACGGCAATCTAGCGTTACCGACCATCAGTGGTCGAAGGAGGACGCCGCCCGACGTATGGGTGTCGCGACACGTCACCGCAAAGTGCCCATGCTTCAAGCTGCTTGCCGAAGCTGCATAAGTGGCGTGCGAAAATGTCCTAACTGTTCACCCCCTCGGGGCTTAAGAGATTCTCTTTCCTGATCCTCCAGCAAACAACCATTGGCTATGGTGTCTTCAAAGATTGCTCTAATGCAAAGAGGTTTTGCGGCTGCACGCGGATAGTGCCCCCACGAGGACTATCGAGATCCGCGATGAGATAGAATGCGATCGATGCTACAACAGGGAGGATGAAGACGATCATACCGCCCTTCCGTCGCTCGCCATAACCAACCAATATGTTACAGCAAATCGCCATCACTCCCATCAGCGCCCATGCTCCGATCGGTATGCGATTGCGCCACGCCGCCAGCGTATCACCTTGGGAGTTCAGCACATCGTTGATGCCCGAGACGGCCAACGCTACGATCGGCGTCGGCTGCTTGGCCGCGGCCGAAACAGCACTTTCCAAAGCTCCGCCTGAGCAGTTGCGGTGTCCTGGTCAATGGCCCGGCCGGCGCGCTCGTCGTCGTTTTCGTAGAAGGCGATCCGGAGCCGGAGATAGTTCCCCAGCAATTCCCTTGCTTGAGCGCCAAGCTCTCCGGGCAGAAGATCCGCGCGCAAATACTCGGTGCCGATGGCGTTCGCCTCCGCCTCCTCGAGTGTCTTGCGCTGATCGTACCGCGAAACCGCCATCGCGAAGCTAAATGCGATGATGAGCGCAAGGAGCGTCATGGTCGTAGCACGCACCGTGTCGAAGTCGTGGCGCTCGTCCTGGCGAAGTTGCTGTGTGCGCTTGCGGAGGAAGTCTCCAATGTAAAGGGCGACACATTGCACAATGAGCGCGATGACGAAAACGATCAGGGGATTGTTGATGTGCGCGTGCATGGCACGACAGAAACCACCGAACTATCGCGACGAGAACAGGTGATCACCTTCTTCCAGAATCACATCCGCTGACAACAGACGAAAACCTGTTTGGCAATTCTGATGTTGGCAGGCACAGGCAGCTCTTGTCTTCTCCATACGATAGAGCCGGCGTTTCTACTTCGTGAACATGGGCCTTGATGGCGTCGGCGGTGTTGCTGCCGCAGGCGAAATATTGAAGGTCAGCCAGAGATTCCAGCCTGCTGGCCGATTCTCATTGGCGAATTCGCCGTAAGCCTTCAGGTTGAGGTAGCCCTGCAGCTTGTCTGCGAGCGGAAAGATGTAACCGACCTGCGGGCCGAGGCCGACCACTCGCGACTGGAAGCAGCCAACGCGATCGCCGGACCCAGTATCGCATCCGACCTGCTGATACAGGTAACCCACGAGGCCGACCTGCCACTGCTTGGTCAGGAATTGCGAGGCGCCCCAGTCGAGGTGCATGTCCACCCCGTTTTGGTATTGGGTAGCCGGGTTTTTAAAGTTGTATGTGAATCCGAGCACCGCTGAAAACTCATGCCCGGTCTTTTGGTCGAAATAGGTGTAGCCGCCGCCAGCGTCGATCGCCCAGTGCCCAATCCCTATGTTGGCAAGGCGGGCTGAATCGTACATCCCGACCGGAATGTCGCCAGTGATATACGTCATGTAGTTGTTAACACCGGCATTCCAGCGCAGCGCGAACTGCGGGTACACATCGCCAAATCCCACGATCGAGCTGCTGATGCTATCGGAGCGCGAGAAAGGAAATGTGTTGCCGCCAGGGCCCGTCACCGTTCCGGTGAGGGTTCCCGCCAGCGACGTGCTGTTGGCGCCGTAGGCTGCAAGAAAGCCGGCAGAGGCCTGGCCGCCGAACACTGGTGTTTCGAAAGCGTAGTTCGCGATCAAAAAGCCAAGATCCAAATTGGCATGAACGTTGGCGTTCGCGGTGGCCGTGACATTCGCTGGGATATTACCGAGGGTGATCTCGCGGGCCCGCGCGACGTCGCCAGCGGCGGAAACCGAGTCATGCCAATAGATGGTGGTCGCCGACCACCCCGGCGCCTGCTGGGGCACAGCCGCGAGGCTGCCATAAAGGCCGGGCACCCAAAAACTGACGCCGCCCTCATCGGCACGAGCGCATTGAACGGGCAGCGCCATTAGAGCGGCAACCGCTCCGATGCATAACTGACGCGAAAACCGACACCTCGGGCGCTGCATCCGCCGATCCTCCGTTCTCTCGGCCTTAAGCCGCTCGCGGGTCCGCTCACTGCGGAGATGTCGAAAGTAGGCGGCTATGATTGCGGCGCGTCTATGCGAAATCGGCAAACCGCACGGCGCCGTCACTCTTAAATGACGAGTGTGTCTCGGAGGTCACAATGGGGCCATCTCCCGACAGCCTGCCAAATTTGCATAGTCCTATTTGATCATCGACGGTAAAATCCGTGAGGTTGCGAGGACGGTCGCAGACGGGTGGCGGGCCGGCTACAGCCACCCGCTGGGTCGAAGTTTACATCTGTCGTCTCACACTTTCGAGAAATCGTTGTTTCTCGCCAGGCGCGTAACCTTGGGAAGCTCCATAATACGGTTCATTGTATTGATTGTACGGTGCAGTCCGGTATTGGACCGTTGGCTCAGGTGACGCGTACGATGTGGTCGCAGCGTGCGCGGGCGATCGTGATCCGACTTGGCGAGAATAACGCTTCCCTCTCACAGGCGCCGTCGCACCAGCGTAATAATGTGTATAAGAGACAGCCGTTAAAGCGATACCCATCGTCAAAAACGTCAAAGCCAATGTGCGCATTGGAACTTCCTCGAAGTCGGCACAATACCCCTGCACTCAGTCCGTTGGCAGTATTGATCCAAGTCAACGCTCACGGAATAGGTTGATGCGCGTGGACTGATGTCGAGGTCGATGCCGCGCCGATCGGTCGCTAAACTAGCGCAGCGTCTCGACCGTCGCGACGTGCTCGCGGATGAGCCTCGCGATCGAAGACAAGGCCTCGCGACGGAGGACCCAGCACGGGCTAAGGAGGCCTCCGGGGCGCGTGAAAAATGCGGGGTACGCGCGACCGACCCTTTTGAGAATGTCTGGCCCCCGAACATCCACGGAAGAGCGGCGCACCTTTGGAGCAAACCCTTACCTTGGTCGACCTCGTTCGCGCAGCATTCTCTTGATCTGCATCAAGCGCTTTCGGGGTGCCTCATGAAAGCGTTCGGCAGGGCGGGAAGTCAATCAAGGAGAACAGATCATGTCTGTCGGCTTCTTTGAGACTAAACCTCGCGCCTTCGATCCTGTGGCCGCCTCCGGGCTCACGAAAGAAGCCCTAGAAAGCGCGAACTTAGCCTTGAAGGCATTGGCCACTTGGCGAAACGAGATTGCCGACACGAACCAGAAAAATGGCGAGCGCGTCCTCGACCAGATGGCGGTCGCCGCGAAGACGCTTGGGTGGCCTACGCAGATCGTTGAAGCCGCCCGTACACAATTGAAAAGCGTCGCCGAAATCCAAGTTAAGACGATGGACCAAATGATGGACGTTTGGGAAGAGCAGCTCAAATTGCCGAACCCGATGACATCGTCACCATCGGCGATACTGTCGCGTGCGGGCAGGCAAGCGCACTACGTAGTAGCCCATTGTGGCCGGCGAGCCCTTGACCGCAATCCCTGGCGCCTTGCCGGTCCGCGCCGCCCGGCCATGCTCTGATGCTCTGCGCATGGGACGAAATAGGGGCCTACGATGAAGTATCAAATCTGGTTTATGAAGCCATCGTTTCTTCGCGATGTCGTTGGTAGCTTGCCCAATCCCAATAACCTCTCGGCTACTCATGTTCACTTGAAGGATATCGATGCCGATAGTCAGGAGAATGCTCTGACTCGCATGCGAGCGGAGAACTGGTCACCGAATGGTGAGGGTCTCGATTTGCTTCAAAGCAAAGGACTACAGCACACAACCATGACAATCGGTGACGTACTCGTGGATGAAAGCGATGCCGTCTATCTCGTCACCGGCATTGGCTTCAGCTTGCTGCCGAAACATGAGGAGCCGCGTCGATAATTATCTCCATGGATTAGCTTGACTGCGCGTCCTATCAAAACCGGCAGCAGCTCAGGTCTTGATACCAGCCCACCTTCTTTAGCCAGTGACGATGCGAGTCCATCCGCCGACATGGGGCAGAGTTGTTGTCGCTTGCGAGGCCTGAACCAAGATCAAGTCGATCAAGACAAACCTTCATCGAGATTGCATTGAGGTTCGCTCCTCTCGCCTCTCGATGCATCCCGCTGGACATTTTACATCACTATGGAGGCAACCCCATTGAAGGAGTAAGCCATGAGCAAGCTCTATGCTCTCGCCTCGGTTGGGTTCTGCGTAGCTGCGGTAGCCCTGATTACGTCGGCATCGGCTCTTCCGACGGAGGAAGTACCGAAGACCGAACCAGAGTATATCGTCAAGGCGAAGACCGCGGCCCCGCCGTCGGTCGTGAATAACGCGACGATCACAATGCCGCAGCCTGATGGGTCTTCCAAGACCGTCCAAACCGGATCGAACGGTTTCACATGCTTTATCGACAAGTACGGAACGCCCGAATGCGATGACCAGAACGCCATGGAATGGCGCAAAGCCTTGCAAGCCAATCAGGCTCCGCCGAATAAGATCGGCCTAATTTTCATGCTTGCCGGTGACACTGGCACGAGCAATCACGATTTCACCGAACGGCACACGCACCAGCATTGGGTCCAGACCGGGCCGCACGTGATGATCGTCGGCGGCGCAGCACACGAGATGCTCAGCCCTTATCCACACGATCTGGATGTCAAAGACGCGACGCAGCCCTTCGTCATGTTCCCCGGCAAGCCCAACGAACACCTCATGATCCCGGTGCACTCGCAAGAACTGACCACGGGCAGCGCGCGGTGACGTGAGTGAACGCCGCCGTGCCTTGAGACCTGCGGCACGGCGGCGAGCGTCGGCTCCGAGGCTTCAATGATGCCAGAGTCTTGCACGTCGCCATGTTGGCGCTGCGAGCGCGTTCTCCTCCGTGTGGGCCAGCTGCCGCTCGATCGCGTCCGGTTTCAGCGGCCCATCTCGTTGCGCAGCGTCGAGGCGGTGCCCGGAAACCCGACACGCTCACCTCCTCATCGGAATTGCCGGGCTGGCGCTGCGCCGCGTTGAGTGTGTTGTTGCTCATGCGGCGGCGCGGATGCGGGTGTCGTTCAGCATTGCGTTTCCCGTGCTGGCATCGCCGAACAAAAGCGGACTCGGTGCCAGCAAGACTACCAGCTTGCCACACCTGCCAACGCACGGGGCGAACGCGCGCGCTCCCCGGTGGATTTAAGTCTTTAAAATGACTGTCGGAAAAGACGTCGGCGAACGTGGCGAACAGACGCGAACACCGGCAATGGTGCGCCATTCGGAACAAAACTGCGAACTCATATATGATTGAAATACCTATATTTCCGCAAGCGCTTGCGCCGCAACGCGCCTGGACGGCGGTTCTCCTTATCGTCCAAGCAGCAGCACTATTGAGACTATTAACCCCGTGACGCCGATGGCGGGTACAGCGATCCAGAAGGCCTCATTCCGCTTATCGGGAAAGCGACAGGCGAGCTGCCAATTCGATAGCACCACGCCCAGATATCGGGAAATTGACTTACGCTGCCGACGCAGCCGCGCCCAAAGCGTCAGCGCAAACACAGCCCGCGCTTGCGAAGTGCGGGCTCCGGTCATGGGAGTCCATGACCGGTTCGGGAGGAGCGTCCCATGCCGCCCCCCGGAGCGCACGCGGCGAGGCCGCGGCGCAATTCGCACAGACGGCTGATAGCAACCGATCCCATCGGGCAAGGCACCATCTTTTATTTCGGGAGTACAGACTACGTTAGCACCGTCTCGCGCTTCGTAGCGGCGGCAAAGATATTCGCTACCTTTCCGGCAATCGCTGCCCCCAAATCGGCGTTGTTCTTGGCCGTGAAATGAATTCCATCAACTCCATCGGTCGAAATCACGCTTCCCGCGTCGAAGAAATCGACCTTAAGGAAAGCAGCGAGCGATCTGTACTGGCCGGCGAGTTCGATGGTCTTCTCGCGCCCGCCCTCAAACATTCCCTGAAACCACGGGTCCGGCAAATCGGCGAGTGGCGGCGGCGAAACGATGAGCACTTTGGGCGCGGGATACACTGTTCCTACTCCGCCGCCGGAAGTGAGCACTTGTCCCGCCAACTTGGACATACCGACCGCGATCTCGTAAGGCGTACGGCGGAAATAGCTCTTCGTATCGTTGGTCCCGAGCATGATGATGACGAGATCCAGCGGAAGATGACTTGCAATGGCGGATGGAAGGTAGGCGGACCCGTTCAGTCGTGGATCCGCTGGATCATCGAGCGACGTCGTGCGTGCACTCAACCCCTCCTCGATGACCTCGTAGTCGGGCCCGAGCTTTGCTGCCATGGCTCCTGTCCACCGCTCCGCATAGGGAAACCGCGTCGTCGGCGAGCCCTCCGGGACGGCAACCCAGCCCCAGGTGAGTGAATCTCCAAAGCACAGGATACGTTTCGTCATCGGTCCCTCACGAGTTTGATTTAGAGCGAACGCCGTAGAAGATCGCGGCGAGGAGAATGATCAGCCCTTGGGCGATGAGCTTGCCTGGCTCCTGCACCCCCATCGTCGTCATGACTACGAACAGAAGGGCGAAGCAGAGGACGCCGACAAATGGACCCCAGACTTGGGCGGGTCGGCCGAAGACCACGCCGCCTAGAATAGTTGCCGCGATCGAATTCATGACGAGTTCAGGTCCGAACCGCACGCTTCCGACCGCTATCGAGGATGTTTGGACCAGTGCAGCCACGGCAGACATGAGACCCGAGATCGTGTGCGCAAGCACGACGGTGCGTTCGACCGGCACGCCCGAAAAATGTGCGGAGATTGGATTGCTGCCGATCGACCACACGAATCTGCCGAACACGGTTCTTCCGAGAAAGCCGCTCATCACGCCGGCAAGCACGAACCAAAAGATGACTGGGGCGGGGAGTGTCCCGAACCGCAAATTATAGAGTTGGCGGAACTGGTCCGGGACATCTCCCGGCGGCTTCCCATTCGCGAGATATTCAACCAACCCGATCAGAACGATATTCACCGCAAGCGTCACGATGACGGCGGATGCTCGGCGCTTGCCGACAAGAAGCCCGTTCAAAAGACCGACCGAAAGCCCGACACTTAGGCACAGAAGAACAACGAAAAGAATCGGCCATTCGTAAAGGAGGCCAGAAGAAATCAGGTAGTTGACGAACAGAATAACTCCACCAGCGGACAGGTCGATGGAGCGCGAGGAGATTACGAGCAGTTGACCTAGAACGACGATACCGAGCGGCACGACCTGTCGCGCGAATGTACCCAGGATCGCGACGTTCATCAGGTTGGGCCGCATCATCCACAAGGCGACAAGGAGCACCAGGAGAACGATGTAGGAAGGCGGTATTCGCAACGCGGCGCGAGACAGGTCGTCAAGTCGCTTCATGACTTACAGTCCAATCGTCTTGCGCGGCTGAAGCGATATGACTGCGAGTAGTATCAGCCCCTTCACGATGGTCTGGATGAAGGCCGAGACATTGAGAAGATTCATGCCATTTGCGATAACTGCGAGAAGCGCGCAGCCGATGACAGTGCCGTGGAGGCTGCCAACTCCTCCGGCGAGTTGGGTGCCGCCAAGCGCAACGGCGGTGATCGAATCAACCGCATATTGCGTCCCGATGTTTGGGTCACCCGAGACGATGCGGCCTGCCAAGAAGATGCCGGCCGCAGCAGCGAAACAGGAACTCAGGACGTAGGCTGCGAGGACGTTGCGCTGCTCGGCGATGCCAAAGGTAGCCGCTGTTTCACCTCCGCCGATCGCAAACAGGTGCAAGCCGAAGCGGGAGCCGTGCACGACCTTCCAAGCCACCAATATTGCGGCGATGACCCATATGACAGGCATGTAGATGCCAAATAGCCTGCCGCTCACGAGAAAGAGGATCTCCGATGGGACGGAGCCACCAGCAGAGGGCCGGACAAACATCGTTATGCCCTGCACGATGCCCATCATGGACAACGTTGCGATGATCGGATGCACTCTAAAACTGGTTACCGTAATCCCGTTTAGGAGCCCAATCACGACGGCCGCGAGCATGACCCCCGGCACCGAAACATAGACGGGAGCGTTGAGCGACAAGATTCCGGTCGTGAGGCTGACGACGGAGCCGACCGACAGATCAAGACCTCTCACAAGGATCACGATCATCTGCCCGATGCTCACGAGGATGAGCGGCGCCGCCTGAGCAACTAGATTGAGAATGTTTTGCGAACTCACGAACTCATTGGTCGAAAATGCCAAGGCCAAGGAACAGGCCAGGGCGACGAGCAACGGAACCGTCCACAACCCGTGCCGTGAGTTTGCTCCAACAAATAAGCGACCAAGCTGGCTCATCTCGGTTGTTTTCACCTCAACTATGTAGGGCCGCTTCGAGAATGGCGTGCTCGGTAGCCGATTCGGCGAGCATCTCGGTAACGACATGCTTGTCGTGGATGACATACAGCCGGTCGCAAAGACCGATCAGCTCCAGAGTTTCTCTCGAAAGGACGACGACCGAACCGCCGGCGTTCGCGTAGTCGCGAAGGAGCTTGTAGATCTCTGCCTTTGCGCCTACGTCGACGCCTCGTGTGGGCTCTTCAATGATCAGTATGTCGGCCCCCAATGCGAGATATCGTCCGAGAAGAACCTTTTGCTGATTTCCGCCCGACAGAGCGTTCACCGGCAGCGACGGTCTAGAGGCCTTTATCGAGAGGCTTTTCATGGAGTTCGCGATCACCTCGCGATGAGCCGATGCCGGTTTAAGTTCGAAATGCCGGCTGTGCAGTCCAATGGTGAGATTGTGGGCGAGAGAAAGGTCAAGAAACAAGCCCTCGAGCTTTCTGTCCTCGGGAACAAAGCCGAGGCCTAGCGCCTGCATTTCGCGAATGCCGAGCTCTCCTGAGAGCGGGAAGGCGAACTCCCGTCCTCTAACGGCAACCTTGCCGCCGTGGGGCGTGTATTGTCCGACGAGCGACCTGACAAGCTCCCGCTGCCCCTGGCCCTCGAGGCCTGCGAGCGCCACGATCTCGCCGCGCCGGAGCATGATCGACGACGGCGTAGCGTCCGGAGTCAGCCGAAGACCCTCAATCGAGAGAACGACTTCGCCCTCCGTTCGGTTCGACCTGGGCGGAAACAACTCGCTCAGCTCCCGGCCGACCATCATGGCGATCAACTGCTTGGGGCGGATCGCCGAAACCGGCACGGTATCTACGTTGCGACCATCCTTCAACA
This sequence comes from Bradyrhizobium sp. UFLA05-125, assembly GCF_059803515.1. Classification (NCBI taxonomy): domain Bacteria; kingdom Pseudomonadati; phylum Pseudomonadota; class Alphaproteobacteria; order Hyphomicrobiales; family Nitrobacteraceae; genus Bradyrhizobium; species Bradyrhizobium sp. UFLA05-125. The sequence continues at coordinate 42,157 of NZ_JBANBJ010000059.1, forward strand.
CGGTGATGGTGTCGCAAATCTTGAAAATTTCTTCCATGCGGTGAGAGATGTAGACGACCGCCTTCTGCTGCCTCTTGAGGGCCAGAATCTGAGCGTTGAGAACATCGACATCAGCGGCATTGAGCGCAGCCGTTGGTTCATCGAGAATAACGACGTCGGCGCGTGCCGAGATGCCGCGGGCGATTTCTACAAATTGCCTCTCCGCGATCGAAAGATTTCCGACGAGGGTTGCCGGATCGAGCTTCAGGCCAAGCTCGGATAAAATCTCCTTCGCTTTCCTTTCCATCCAAGCCGTGTCGGTTACGCCGAACTTTGTAACCGGCTCTTTGCCGAGGTACATGTTCTCGGCGATTGACAGATTAGGAAGCAGGGAGTGTTCCTGGAATACCGTCGATACTCCGGCATCGAGCGCCTCACGAGGTGAGGCGAAGCGGACGATTTGTCCGTTCTTCCGAATCATGCCTCCGTCAGGCTGAATGACGCCTGCCAAGATCTTCATGAGGGTCGATTTGCCGGCCCCGTTCTCGCCCATGAGCGCATGGACTGATCCGGGAAGCAGCTGAAAATCGACGTTTTCGAGCGCGGCAATGCCCCCGAAAGTCTTCGAGATTGATGTCATCTGGACAAGCGGCTGTACGGTCATCGCTCCGATCCAAAGCCTGCATAGGGGGACGGTAGTGCCGGCGCTTAAAAAGAGCGCCGGCACCAGCAAAGATCAGTGCTTGCCGTAGTACTTCTGGAGATCCTGCTCGGTCAGGCTGGTCGGAAACCAGGCATTCGCGCTGAGGTCCTTGCGATAGTACTTCTTGGCCTTTTCGAGATCCCACCCGTCGGGCTCGTAGACGTAACGCTTATGGAGCTGCTTGCCTTCGAGAAGGGCAACCGCCGCGCGCACGCCGGCAGCCCCCTGCTCGGGACCGTATTCGGGCGAGATCGAGGGGAAGCCGAGCTCGATCCAGCGGGCGAAGAAACCGTTGTTGCCTTCGCCGGTGATCGGCGGAATTTTTGCGCCATATTGCTGGAAGACATCGACGCAGGCGCGGGTCATGTCGGCACCTGACGACCAGATACCGTCGACCTTCGGATTATTGAGATAGAGAGTTTCGCAGACCTGCTTGCCGACGTCGTATTGCCACTTGCCGGCATCTTCCGCGACGATTTTGATGTCGGTGCCCTTGATCGCTTCCAGCAGGCCCTTGTAACGATTGATGTCCTCAGGATGCGCCGGAAGGCCGCGCAGCACCCAGATGTTTCCCTTGCCATGGAGCTGCTTGACGAGGAAATCACCCATCACCTTGCCGAAATGAACGCCGCCGCCCTGGATATCGACAGTGTATTTGTCGGTCTCTGTCAGACCCGTATGGACGATGACGGGAATGCCGGCGGCGACGGCTTTTTCAATGCCGGCGTCAGCGGAAGTCGGCGTCAGCGGTGTCACGATGATCGCATCGACCTTCTGCGCGATAAGATCTTCGATATCGGCGACCTGCTTGGCCTGACTAATATTGGCATCCAGCAGGATGAATTGACCGACTCTCTTGTCGAGCCTCGCAGCCGCTTCCGCATCATGCGCCATCTGGACGGTCCAAGTGTTGGCGTTCACGCCAAAATGGCTCATCCCGATCTTCCATGGACCGTTCTTCTTGAACTGATCCGGAGGCGTCATGCGCTCATCGCCGGGGCGCGGCGTGACGCCCTGCATCAGGTTGACCTCCTGCGCGCGCGCTTCCGTCCAGGCAGCCAACGTGGCGGCGACCAGCCCAATTCCGAGTAGTTTCAATCCTTGGTGCATGAATCCTCCTTCACCGCACTCGATGCCCAATTTACTTCGAGGGAGCAGAGCGCAGGTCAGCGTCCGTCCGCCGCGGCACGGCGGACGTTGTCTGGACCATTCAGGTTGATGGATCGGCCCCTCTCGGCGAAGAGCCTACTTCTTGGCGTTCTGCTCCCAGTGCCGACGGATTTTTTCAGTCCGCCGCGACGTTACCAATGCACAGCTTGACTGGAGCTGTCAATAGTTATTCAGATTGAATGAATAATCGACCTGTTGCAGTCTTCGAATGGCAGAGACAATGATGGGTACCAAAAAGCACGGGGATTCAGGACGATGCTTGTGCGTTCGGTTCTATGTTTCGGCGATTCCAATACTCACGGTCAGATACCTGGTCGCGGACCGCTCGAGCGCCACGATCGACACACCCGGTGGCCGGGTGTGCTTCAGGCTGAGCTCGGGCCGAAGTGGTACGTCATCGAAGAAGGTCTCAGCGGAAGGACAACCGTTCGCGACGATCCAATCGAAGGTGCCCACAAGAACGGCAGGACATATCTGCGTCCTTGCGTCCAAAGCCACACGGTCCTGGATCTCGTGATCATCATGCTGGGGACTAATGACCTCAAGGCTCGATTCAACATGCCGGCTTCCGAGGTCGCCATGGGACTGGGGTGCCTGATCTACGACATACGAGAGCTGGCGCCAGGCCCTGGCGGAACTGTACCGGAAATCATGATCGTGGCCCCTCCTCCGATTTTGGACGACATCAAGGAATGGAAATCGATCTTTGCCAGCGCACCAGAGAAGTCACGGCAACTCGCCCTGGAATTCGAAATCATGGCGGATTCCCTTGGCGTGCACTTCTTCAACGCCGGAGCGGTTTGCCAATGCGACGAAGCAGACGGATTTCATTTGAACGCCGATGCACATCGGGCACTGGGTATCGCGCTGGCACAAGAGATCGAAGCGATCGGATGGTCCGTTGCTGAGCATCAGCGTTGAGCGAACCTCTGCTTGAGGTCTTCCGAGAGGAGCAGTTCCTTGCCTGACATGCGATTTGCGCCACCGAACCCGCTGCGGATCGCAGACCGGGCGAGCGGCCTGAATGCGCCAAGCGTGAGAAGCTACAATGAACGGCTTGTGCTCTCGTTGCTCTTGCAGAGCGCCGGAATTTCGCGCCTCGAAATCGGCGAAAAAACCGGCCTTTCCGCGCAAACAGTATCTGTCATCGTGCGTTCATTGGAGCAGGAAGGTCTGGTCTCGAAGGGTGAGGCGCAGCGAGGTCGGGTCGGGCCGCCGGCAATTCCCCTGTCACTCAATCCCAAAGGAGCCTTCTCGATCGGCGTAAGCTTCGGCGCAAGCGCGGCCGATATCGCCGTCATCGACTTTGTCGGCGAGGTGCAGCACCACGCCGCGCATCCATACTCCACGTTGCATGGATCCGGCGCACTCGTCGCGAAAATCCAGGAAATTCTAGCGGCGCTTCCACCCTCGAGCCGAACCCGGATTGCTGGTATCGGACTGGCGGCCCCCAACGAGACAGGCTCGCATCGTGTGAGAGATCTTTTAGGCAGCGATCTAATCGATCTCCAGGCCAGCATTGAGAGCGCGCTCAATCTGTCCGTTTACATCCAGGATGACATAACAGCGGCTGCAGGCGGGGAAAGCCTGTTCGGAGTGGCGCGCTCTTTGCCCGATTTCCTCTTCTTCTATCTGGGCTCGCACCTGCACAGTCGTCTCGTTCTGAACTATCAAATCCACAGCGGCAGGTTCGGCATGAGTCATGACGTCGGGCTGCTGCGCTTGCGAGAGGAATTCAAGCGGCTTGGGCTGGTGCTGGAAGACGTCGGATCAGAAACCCTGCCGAGGGCTGCCGCCGAATACTACGCCGAATGGCGTCGCATGTGCTGCCGCCAGCTCGTCGGATCAATTCGTTCCCTCCTGAGCTTTGTCAGTTTCAAGTCCGCGGTCATATCGAGCTACGCACCACCGAAACTAGGACAGACCCTATGCTCCGAGCTTCATGAGGAAGTACCTGAGGTGCAGTTCCTCTATGGCGCCAACTCCATCGCGCCCAAGGCGGTGGGCGCAGCCAACCTGCCGTATCACTCGCGGTTTATGGTGCAGTAGACAGGCCGGCACCGAAACCCGAATTACTGCACCCATCAAATTCGCGGAGGGGCGCATCACCCGTACTTGCGGAAACGCGGGACGAACATTTCAGAACGGCAAGCCGTCGCGGTAGAAAGCGACGACGACGGAAAATGCAATGTCTTGTTGGCAATTCTCTTCGGCGATCTGAAGCGCGAACCCGAAGTTATCCGCGGCATTCCCAGTGCCGAACGGCTGCACCGAACCTGTAGATCGTGCTCCAGCGTGGAAAAGTCATGGTGCCCAGGGGCGGAATCGAACCACCGACACTGCGATTTTCAGTCGCATGCTCTACCAACTGAGCTACCTGGGCGTGCTCCAAGAGAGGGGCCAAGGCCCATCGAGCGGGCGGTTTATAGTGGGCCGGAAGCGGCCTGTCCACCCACGCTTCGCCTTTCGCTTCGCGGGGCGCGGCCCGGCTGTGCACAAGATCGGCGCGGGCGCGCGGCGGGGCTCTCGCGGCCATTTAACATATTGATAATACGACATTATTCCACGTCATCCACTTCATCGTCGCGGCCGGGGATGACATAGGAGCCCTTGAGCCAGCGGTTGAGGTCGACGTCGCGGCAGCGCGAGGAGCAGAACGGGCGGGTGGCCTGGGACTGCGGCTTGCCGCAAATCGGGCAGGTCTTGAGCGGGGGAAGCAGCTTTTTGACTTGGTCGTCCATCAGGTGAGCCTACACGAAGTCGGGAGATAAGGGGGCTGTGGGGCAAGAGTTCCCGAAGGTGGCGGCGGGGCTCGCGACTCCCCTCCCCAATCCCGCAAGGGGGAGGGAGCGCATCGCCGGCGGGGCGGCACTCAAATTCGATGTGAAAGGGTCCCGGCCCGGCCGGCCGTTCTACTTTGCATGGGGTTGTTTTCGAGATTTTTGTTTAAGCCAACCCGGAGCTCAAACGCCGACGGCGTTGAGCCAGCCGAAGCGGATGGGAAAACCTTCGCCGCCGAGCAGCGTGGTGGTCTCGTAGAGCGGCAGGCCGACGACGTTGCTGTAGGAGCCAACCATCTTGACCACGAAGGAGCCGGCGATGCCCTGCACGGCATAGCCGCCGGCTTTGCCGCGCCATTCGCCGGAGCCGATATAGGCCTGGATGTCGTCCTCGGAGAGGCGCTTGAAGCGGACGCGGGTCTCGACCAGGCGCTGGCGGAAGGCCTCGCGCGGGGTGACCAGAGTGATCGCGGTGTAGACGCGATGGTTGCGGCCCGACAGCAGCCGCAGGCACTGCGCGGCCTCGTCCACCAGGTTGGCCTTGGGCAGGATGCGGCGGCCGACCGCGACCACGGTGTCGGCCGAGAGGATGAAGGCGCCGCGCAGTTCGTCGTCGAGCTGCACTGATTTGAGCGCCGCATCGGCTTTTGCCCGAGCGAGGCGATTGGCGCAGGCGCGCGGCAGCTCGCCCCGCTTCGGCGTCTCGTCGACATCGGCCGGCCGCAAGGCATCGGGCTCGATGCCAGCCTGATTGAGCAGCGACAGGCGCCGTGGCGAACCGGAGGCAAGAACGAATTTGGGACGGCCGAGCATCAGGTGATTTGGGGGACGGAAGCAGGGGGTGAATTGCGCGCGGAACCTATCGGAAGGGGGCCGGTTTCACAACCCGGGAACCCGGACTTAAGCGATTCGAGGTAACTACAGATGCGTGTGCCTGCGGTCTGTGACGCCGGTGTTACGCTGATCTCGTGTCCCGGACGCGGCGCGGCATGAAATGACGCGACGCAGATCCGGGACCCAGCGTGGGCGACGCGCGTGGCGAGATGGGCCCCGGCTCTGCAGCGCATCGCGAAAGGCGCGCTGCGCTGCGTCCGGGGCACGAGAGCTACCCGCTCGCGGCCCCGGCCTTCGCGAAGCGCCTGCGGATGCGCAGGAGGAGCTGATCGCAGACCTCGCGATAGGCAGCCAGCTTCTGGTCGCGACTGCCTTCGGTGCCGGTCGGATCGTGCGTCGGCCAGTACTCGACGTCGGCGGCGAGCGTGCGCGTCAGCTCCAGCGCCTTGTGATGGGCCTCCGGCGACAACGTGATGATGAGGTCGAAGTTCAGCCCCTCCCAGTCCTCCAGCTCCTCGAAGGTCTGCGGCTTGTGGGTGGAGATGTCCTGCCCGAGCTCGGCCATCACGGCGACCGCGAAGGGATCGAGCTCGCCCTTCCTGGCGCCGGCGGATTTGACGTAGAGCCCGTGCGGAAACATGTGGTGCAGCAGGCTCTCGGCCATCGGCGAGCGCACGCTGTTGAGCGCGCAGGCGAACAACACTGACTGCGGATCGCGTGCGCGGGGCGGCGCCGCCATCGCGCTTAGCCTTTCCAGTGCAGGACAGTGATGAGCGTGAACAGCCGGCGCGAGGTCTCGAAATCGACCCGCACCTTGCCCTTCAGTCGCTCCTGGAGCGTGCGCGATCCCTCGTCATGGATGCCGCGGCGGCCCATGTCGATGGCCTCGATCTTGTCCGGCGTCGCAGTCCGGATCGCCTGATAGTAGCTGTCGCAGATCATGAAATAGTCCTTCACGATCCGCCGGAACGGCGTCAGCGACAAGAGATGCGCGACCACGTGCGTGCCGTCCTCGCGGCGGATGTCGAACATCAAGCGGTTGCCGGTGATGCCGATATGCAGCGTGAACGGCCCCTGCCCGTCGGCGCCTTCCGGCGCGAACAGGTTCTGCTCGATCAGGTCGTAGATCGCGATCGCACGCTCATGCTCGATGTCCGGCCCGGAGCGGCCGATCGATTCCTCGTCGAGCGTGACGCCGACGATGCGATTTTGCGTGTCGTCCTGTGCGGGCTTGTTCATGACGGATTGAGGCGCAATCCGACCGAGCGCGCATGGGCGTCGAGCCCTTCCGCCTTGCCGAGCGTCATCGCGGCGGGCCCGAGCGCACGGAGCTGCTCGGGGCCACATTTCAGGATCGAGGTGCGCTTCATGAAGTCGTGCACCGAGAGCCCCGAGGAGAAGCGCGCCGAACGCGCGGTCGGCAGCACGTGGTTGGATCCGCCGACATAGTCGCCGATCGCTTCGGGCGTGTGCGCGCCGAGGAAGACCGCGCCGGCATTGCGGATCTTTGCGGCGAGCCCATCGGCGTCCGTCGTCATGATCTCGAGATGCTCGGCGGCGATGGCATCGGCGAGCGGGATGGCGTCAGCGAGGTTCTTCACCATGATGACGGCGCCGAAATCGGCCCACGACGCGCCGGCGATCGCAGCGCGCGGCAGCGTCTTCAACTGCGCTTCGACGGCATTTTCGACATCGGCGGCGAGCCGCGCGGAATCGGTGATCAGGATCGACTGCGCGCTCGCATCATGCTCGGCCTGGGCCAACAGGTCGGCGGCGATCCAGTCGGCATTGCCGGTGTCGTCGGCGATGACCAGCACCTCCGACGGACCGGCGATCATGTCGATGCCAACCTTGCCGAACACGAGCCGCTTGGCCGCGGCGACATAGGCGTTGCCGGGGCCGACGATCTTTGCGACCGGCGCAATCGTCGCGGTGCCATGGGCGAGCGCAGCAACGGCCTGCGCGCCGCCGACGCGGTAGATCTCGCTGACGCCGCCGAGATGGGCGGCCGCCAGCACCAGCGGGTTGAGCTTGCCGTCGGGCGCCGGCACCACCATCACGAGCCGCGCAACGCCGGCGACCTTCGCTGGCACCGCATTCATCAGCACCGAGGACGGATAGGCCGCGGTACCGCCGGGCACGTAGAGGCCGGCCGATTCGATCGCGGTGTAGCGCCAGCCGAGCTCAACGCCGAGCGGATCGGTGAAGCGCTCATCCTTCGGCAGCTGACGCGCGTGGTAGGTCTCGATGCGGTCGCGGGCCAGCTTGAGCGCATCCAGCGTTGCGACGTCGCAGGCCTTCACGGCGGCCTCGATCTCGGCGGTCCGGACTTGCAAGGAGGCGGCATCGAGCTCAAGCCGGTCGAACTTGCGCGTCGCCTCGATCAGCGCGGCATCGCCCCGCTTGGCCACATCATCGACGATTGAGCGCGCGGCGGCCTCGACGTCGGCCGAGACCTCACGCTTGGCGGCGAGGAAGGCCGCAAATCGCTGGTCGAAATCGGCGCTGCTGCGGTCGAGGCGAATGGGCATGTTGCGACGGTCTTTTGGCTGATCTTTGGGGTGGATCGGGCTCACCAGGTCCCCTGCTCAATGGCGCGGCGGGGAAGCGGCGTCAACCCTTGGGAGATGTCGTCCCGTCGAAGTCGTCTTACCCCCTAATCCTCCCCTTCCGCCCC
>NZ_JBANBJ010000005.1:0-231466 GCF_059803515.1 Bradyrhizobium sp. UFLA05-125
CGCCGGGGGAGGCGGAGGCGGCGCGGCGGCCCGCACGGGTGGAACCTTCATCGGCTCGCTCTGGCGCGGCGGACGCGGCATCATCGGTTCGCTGCGCGGGACGCGCGGCGGCATCGGCTCGGCCCTCGCCTGTGGCTCGCGCTCGGGACGCGGCGCGATCGGCTCGGCCGAAAAACCGGCGAGCGGGTCGCTGCGGCGCTCGCCGAGCGCAGGCGCGGGCCTGCGCACTTCGTCGGCGAAGGAGGGGCGCGCGGGCCGTGGCGGTGGCTCGGGCATCTGCGGCTCGGGATGGTCGAGCAATTCGGGGCGCGGCGCGGGCTCATCCCAAGCGGCAGGTTCGGGCATCGGGGCGAGGCGCGGGGGCTCGGCATTCCCGGACCGTTGCGGCAGCTGATCGCGACTCGCGGCCGCGCGCACGATGTTGGGTTCGACGACGATGTCGGTCGGGCCGCCGATCATCAGGAGATGTTCGACATTGTCACGCCGGACCAGCACCAGGCGGCGGCGGCCATCCACGGCGGCCGCGTCGATCACGGCAAGCCGCGGCATCCGGCCGCGCTGGGTGTTGGCGCCCAGCCGGTTCGAGGCGAATCGGCGAACCAGCCACGCGGCCAAGCCGATCAGCGCCAGAACGACGATGAACGCTAAGATAAAGGTCAAAGGGCCTTGCATGCTTGTCCCCGGCAAATGGCGCTTGTCTCATGCGGCCAATGGTCGAAATCCATCCCGACCGCAAGCCCGCGACGCCCCAGAAGTTCGATCCCTTAACACCTTACGGCAAGTTCTGCCGTCCCCAGTTCTTAATAACCCATGAATCGCCCGATCCAAAACGACTTCTTGGGGATTGTCCCGGAGCCAAGCGATTGGGTTAACGAGTGTTTCGGAGGCGTAGAATCACGGGGGCGAAACCTTGGCGTTTCAGGGCGGTACATCTGTCGCTGATATCTTAACCAGCCGTTAACCATACACGCGGCAAATTCTGCCTAGCTCCGGGCCTGATCCGGGGCAAGGAGCCGCAAGCCATGTCCATCAACGACCTTCCGGTGCTCTCTGCGCTTCGCACCAAGATGCAGTGGCACCAGGAACGCCAGCGCGTCCTGTCCGAGAACGTCTCCAATTCCGACACGCCCAACTTTCGGCCGCGCGACCTGGTCGAGCCCAAGTTCGACAAGACCGGCGCGGTCGCCGGCTCGATGGGGCCCCTCGCGATGGCCCGCACCAGCGCCTCGCACATGACGCCGTCAGGCGCGCCGTCGAGTTTCGACCAGAACAAGAATGCGGGCTTCGAGACACGCCCGGCGGGCAACGCCGTCAATCTCGAGGAGGAGATGATGAAGTCCGCCTCGAACCAGATGGATTACGCGGCCGCGACCTCGCTCTACTCCAAGAGCCTGCACCTTCTGAAGACCGCGATCGGCAAAGGCTAGAGCTAGCGGAGGCGCATCATGGCGAACGACAGCAGCGACTTTGCCCGCTCGATGGCGATTGCGACCTCCGGCCTGCGCGCCCAGGCCGGCCGCATGCGGGTGATCTCGGAGAACATTGCCAACGCAGACTCCACCTCCCAGGCCGCCGGCGGCGATCCCTACCGGCGCAAGGTGCCGACCTTCTCCTCTGCGCTCGACCGCACGCTAGACGCGCAAGTCGTCACCCTCGGCAAGATCAAGTCCGACCAGTCCAACTTCCGCGTCAAATACGAGCCGAACAATCCGGCCGCCGACGCGAGCGGCAACGTCAAATATCCGAACGTGAACTCGGTGGTCGAAATGACCGACATGCGCGACGCGCAGCGGTCCTATGAAGCCAATCTCAACATCATCAGTGCGACGCGCCGAATGATCCAGCGCACGCTCGACATCCTCAAGGCCTGAACAGGAGGCTCAAAGCCATGGCTTCACCGACGATTGCCGCCAATGCCTATGCCAACCTCGCGCGCGTGCTGGAAAACAGCGCTGCCGGGAAGGGATCGGAGACGAGCGGTCCGTCCTTCGCCGCGCTGCTCAAGGACTCCATCGGCAGCGTCATGGAATCCGGCCACAAATCCGATGCGCAGACCGTGGCCATGGCGAGTGGCAAAGCCAACGTGATGGACGTGGTGACGGCGGTGGCGGAAACCGACGTCGCCGTGTCGACGCTGGTGTCGGTGCGCGACCGGGTGATCCAGTCCTACGAAGACATCATGAAGATGGCGATCTGATTTTCGTCACGTCATTCCGGGGCGGTGCGAAGCACCGAACCCGGAATCTCGAGATTCCGGGTTCGCGCTGCGCGCGGCCCGGAATGACTGAGTGGGTTGTAAAGCGAGAATCAAAATGACCGGACCTGAGACGCTTGATGTCGCCCGCGATGCGATCTGGACGATCGTGATCGTATCGTCGCCGCTGATGGTGGTGGGGCTCGTGGTTGGTGTCGTGGTGTCACTGTTCCAGGCGCTGACGCAGATCCAGGAGCAGACCCTGATCTACGTGCCGAAAATCCTCGCGATCTTCGCGACCATGCTGCTGGCATTGCCCTTCATGGCCGACGCGCTTCATTCCCACATGCTGCGGATATCGTCGCGAATCATCGGCGGCTGAGGCAGTATGCGTAAACCATGCGCATCGACGTCTCGCTGCTGCCGGCGCTCGCCGCGGCCTTCATGCTCGCCTTCGCCCGGGTCGGCGCGATGGTGATGCTGCTGCCGGGGCTCGGCGAGACCAATATCCCGACGCGCGTCAAACTGTCGATCGCGCTGCTGCTCACGCTGATCATCCTGCCGCTGCATCGCAACGCCTACCATGTCGACATGGGCTCGATAGCCTCGCTCCTGGTTTTGATGCTGCATGAGATCGCGATCGGCATCGTGCTGGGTGCGACCGCACGCGTGACGCTCGCCGCCCTCCAGGTCGCCGGCGCCGTGATCGCGCAGCAGATGGGGCTTGGTTTCGTCACCTCAGTCGATCCGACGCAGGGCCAGCAGGGTGTGCTGGTCGGCAACTTCCTGACCATGCTGGGCGTGACGCTGCTGTTTGCGACCGATAGCCATCACCTCGTGATTGCCGCGCTCAACGACAGTTATGCGATCTTCGCGCCGGGCGAGACCATGTCGAGCGGCGACGTCGCTTCGCTGGCGACGCGCGCCTTCGCTGCCGCGTTTCGGCTGGGCTTGCAGCTCTCCGGGCCGTTCCTGGTGTTCGGCCTCGTCTTCAATATCGGGCTTGGCGTGCTGGCGCGGCTGATGCCGCAGATGCAGGTCTATTTCGTCGGCGTGCCGCTCTCGATCTTCGCCGGTTTCCTCGTGCTCGCCGTGGTGCTCACGGCGCTGATGGGCACCTTCCTCGACTATTTCATCGGTGTGATGCACCAGATGATGCCGCTTAAGTAAGAGGAATCCCTAGTGCCGCCGATTTGAAGTTCCTCCAGTGTTTGCCGCGAGTTCTGTGAGGAACTTCAAATCGATAAGCGGCACTACCCAAACTGAAGTCTTGTAGCGCCCTTCTGCTTTCCGAAGTTCGTGCACGGGGGCCGCGAAAGTGACGAACTTCGGAAAGTGGGCGCTACGTGGCGGACGACAACGATCCCGAGAGCCAAACAGAAGACCCGACACAAAAACGTCTTGAGCAAGCGCTCGAGCGTGGCGACGTCGCCAAGAGCCAGGAGATCAACACCTGGTTCATGATCGCGGGCGGCACGCTCGTGATCTCGACTTTCTCGGGCTCGGTCGGCAGCGGGCTGGTGACGCCGATGCGCAACCTGCTCGCCAATTCCTGGATGATCAAGACCGACGGGGGGAACCTGCTTGCGCTGATGCAGCAGATCGAGCTCGCGGTGGTCGCCGCGGTCGGCGTGCCGTTGCTGATGCTGGTGCTGGCGGCGATCGCGGGCAACATGCTCCAGCACCGCCTGGTGTGGTCGGCCGAATCCCTGAAACCCAAATTCAGCAAGCTTTCGCCTGCAGCCGGCCTCAAGCGCATTTTCGGCAAGCAGGCAGCGGCGAACTTTCTCAAAGGCATCGGCAAGCTGATCGTGCTCGGTGCGGTCATGACCATGATCCTGTGGCCGGAGCGGCATCGCGTGGAGTCGATGGTCAAGCTCGATCCGTCCGCCATGCTGGGCGTCACCACCAGCATGACCATCCATCTGCTCGGCGCGGTGGTCGCGGCGCTCGCCATCATCGCCATCGCAGACTATTTCTTCCAATATCGCAGCTGGTTCCAGCGGCAGAAGATGTCGCTCCAGGAGATCAAGGAAGAGTTCAAGCAGTCCGAAGGCGACCCGCACATCAAGGGCAAGGTCAGGCAGCTCCGCCTGCAGCGCGCCAAGAAGCGCATGATGGCGGCGGTTCCCAAGGCCTCCGTGATCATCACCAACCCGACCCACTACTCGGTGGCGCTGTCCTACGAGCGTGGCATGCAGGCGCCGATCTGCGTCGCCAAGGGCGTCGACAATCTCGCCTTCAAGATCAGGGAGGTCGCCCGCAACCACGACATTCCAATCGTCGAGAACGTACCGCTGGCGCGCGCGCTCTATGCCACCGTCGAGATCGACCAGGAAATCCCGGTCGAGCACTACCATGCTGTCGCCGAGGTCATCGGTTACGTCATGCGGCTGAAGCGCGGATTCGGCGCCGGACGGCAATAAAACACCCGAAAAGTACCGGAAATGGCCGTAACCTGGGAATCAGCGTACGTTTCGCCCCTGCCGCCCTTGCGCCTGCGGGTCCGATTCAGGCAGGGAGGGTCCGTTGCGCAATTCGCGCGTTCTTTTCCTGTCAACAGGCTGCGCTGACCTGGGATGACCGCTGAGACCGACCACAACCTGTCACGCGAGCCTGTTGCGGTGCATGAGCCGCCGCAGCGCTCGGGCAGCATCGCGTTGGTGTTCCTGGTGGCGGCGACGCTCGTGGCAGTTGCCGTCGGGCTGATGACGCTCGGCCGGACGCAGGCGCAGCCCTACATCCTCGGCATTCTCGCCGTGTTGGCGATGGTTGGTCTGTTCAACCTGTTCGCCTTTGCGGCCGGCATCGTCCGTTTCGCCGACCGCAATCTCGACGATCCCATCATTGCGCGCATCTCCGATCATGCCTTTGACGGGCTCGCGGTGACCGATCCGCGCGGCCATGTCGTCTATTCCAACGCGGCCTACTTGACCATGACCGGCGCTTCCGGTCCGCAGGACGTGCGGCCCGTCGAGCGCGTCTTCATCGGCAACCCCGATGTGTCGGAGGCCGTTTTCCGCCTGCTGAAGGCCGCCCGCGAAGGCAAACGGCAGCAGGAGGAGGTGCGCATCTCCGGCCATGACGGCAGCCAGGGTCGCTGGCTGCGCATGCGGGTGCGTCCACTCGGTACGGGTAAGCGCGAGGCCAGATATGCGGTGTGGTCGATCGCCGACATCACGCGCGACCGCGAGCGCCAGGAGGACGTGTTCCAGGAGCTGCAGCACGCGATCGAATATCTCGATCACGCGCCGTGCGGCTTCTTCTCGGTCAATCCTGCCGGCGAGCTCGCTTACGTCAACGCGACGCTCGCCAACTGGCTCGACTATGATCTTGCCGAGATCGGCTCGGGCGGCCTCAAGCTCACCGACATCGTCTCCGGCGACGGCGCCTCGCTGCTGACCTCGATCGTGGCGGTGCCGGGCGAAGTGAAGACGGAAGTCTTCGACATCGACCTGCGCATGCGCACCGGCAGGACCATGCCAGTGCGGCTCTATCACAAGCTGGCCTTCGGAGCCGACGGCACGCCGGGCCCGTCGCGCACCCTCGTGATCAGCCGCGCCCGCGACGAGCGCAGCGATCCCGACCGCGCCGCCGAGGTGCGCTTCATGCGCTTCTTCGACCACACGCCAATGGCGATCGCCACCGTCGATCGCGGCGGCAATGTGGTGCGGGCGAATGCGCGTTACGCCAAGCTGGCGCAGGGCCTTGGCCTCGACAGCGCCGCCAGGTCAATCTTCCGCGCGATCAATTCGCGCGATCGGAACCTGCTGATCGCGGCGATCAACCAAGCCGCCGAAGGGAAGGGCGACATCGCGCCGGTCGAGGTGGCGCTGGAGGGAACGAAGGAGCGCTGGGGGCAGTTCTTCGTTACGCCGGTCGACGAGGGCGAGAACGACGCCGAGGCCGCGATCGTGCACATGCTCGAGACCACCGAGCGGCGCGCGCTGGAGAACCAGATCAACCAGTCGCAGAAGATGGAGACGGTCGGCCAGCTCGCCGGCGGCATCGCCCACGACTTCAACAACGTGCTGTCCGCCATCATGATGGCGAACGACTTCCTGCTCAACGCGCACAAGCCGACCGATCCGTCGTTCCAGGACATCATGCAGATCAAGCAGAACGCGACGCGGGCTGCGACCCTGGTGCGGCAGCTGCTTGCGTTCTCGCGCCGGCAGACGCTGCGGCCGCAGGTGCTCGATCTCGGCGATGCGCTCTCCGATCTCACCATGCTGCTCCGCCGGCTGATCGGCGAGAAGGTGAAGCTCGATCTCGTCCACGGCCGCGACCTCTGGCCGGTGAAGGTCGACGTCTCCCAGTTCGAGCAGGTCATCGTCAATCTCGCCGTGAACGCGCGCGATGCGATGCCCGACGGTGGCAAGCTGATCATCCGCACCGCCAACGTCGCCACGGACGAAGCGGGCAAGCTCGCCTATAAGGGCATGCCGGCGGCGGACTATGTGCGGATCGAGGTCGCCGACACCGGCACCGGCATCCCCGCCGACATCCGCGACAAGATCTTTGAGCCGTTCTTCTCGACCAAGGAGGTCGGCAAGGGTACGGGCCTCGGGCTGTCCACCGTGTACGGCATCGTCAAGCAGACCGGCGGCTTCATCTACGTGGATTCCGAGCCGGGCAAGGGCACCTCGTTCCACATCTTCCTGCCCCGCCATCATGCCGAACCCGAAGCGCAGGTCGAGGCGCCGGCGACCGGCGCCGCCCCGACGAACGGCGCGGCCAAGGAAGCGCCTGCGACCGAAGCAAAGCCGCGGACCGACCTCACTGGGCAGGGCACCATCCTGCTCGTGGAGGACGAGGAGGGCCTGCGCGCCCTGAACGCGCGTGGCCTGCGCTCACGCGGCTACACCGTGGTCGAGGCCGAGAACGGCGTCGAGGCCATGGAGGTTCTGGACGAGCAGAGCGGCGCGATCGATCTCGTCGTCTCCGACGTGGTGATGCCGGAGATGGATGGTCCGACGCTTCTGAAGGCGATGCGGGAGAAGAACCCCGACATCAAGTTCATCTTCGTCTCCGGCTATGCCGAGGATGCCTTCGAGAAGAGCCTGCCCGAAGGACAGCAGTTCGACTTCCTGCCAAAGCCGTTCACGCTGAGCCAGCTTGTCGCGGCCGTGAAGGAGACGATGAAGGCGGGGTGAGGTTCTGATCTCGTAAGGGGGCTCCGACGGTAGGGCGCCCGCGACGAAAGGGGTAATTCCGCACCATCCCGCGACTGAGGGCCGCAGCCTGAGGTTCCGATACTGGCTTCACTTTTGCGTTCCGCTGCCCATCTTAGGGACACTTCCCCATGCCGGGGATTTGGGAAACGCACATGAATTTCTCGTTACGCAGCCGCAGTCTCGTGAAGACGATGGCCGTCGTGCTGGCGCTGGCGCTGCCGACCGCGCTCGCGATCACTTCCGCCGACGCCCGCGTCGGTGGCGGCTTCTCGTCGGGCTCGCGCGGTTCGCGCACCTTCTCCGCGCCGCCGTCGACCTCGACCGCCCCGGGCACGGCCACACCGTTCAATCGCACCTATAGTCAGCCGGGCGCGAACTCGACCGCGCCGATGGGTGGCGGCCTGTTCAATCGTCCGGGCGGCGGCATGCTGCGCGGGCTCGCGGCGGGCTTCATCGGCGCCGGCTTGTTCGGCCTGTTGTTCGGTGGCGGCCTGTTCGGTGGTCTCGGCGGCCTGTCGTCGATCCTCGGCCTGATCCTCCAGATCGTGCTGGTGGTGTTCCTGGTGCGGATGGCGATGTCCTGGTGGCAGCGCCGTCACACGCCGCAGGCGGCCTATGCCGGCGCCGGTGCCGGCAGCGGTCCGCAGCCAAGCTATCGCAGCGGACTTGGTTTCGGGCTCGGCGCCAACAACGCGCCGCTGGAAATCCAGCCGGCCGACTACGAGAGCTTCGAGCGCCTGCTCGGGGATATCCAGGCCGCCTGGTCGAGCGAGGACGTTGCAAAACTGCATACGCTCGCGACGCCGGAAATGGTCGCCTATTTCGAGAAGGATCTGGCTGAGAACCGCGCCCGCAACGTCGTCAACAAGGTTTCGAACGTAAAGCTGTTGCAGGGCGACCTGGCGGAAGCCTGGCGCGAGGACGTCACCGACTATGCCACCGTCGCGATGCGCTTTGCGCTGACCGACAAGACGGTCGATCGCAACACCGGCGCGATCGTCGCCGGCAGCGAGCAGCCGAGCGAAGTCACGGAGGTCTGGACCTTCGCGCGCCGGCCCGGCAGCAACTGGGAACTGTCGGCGATCCAGCAGACCAACTGATCGGTTCGCAAATGAGGGAACAAGGGCGTCGTGCTGCGGCACGGCGCCTTTTTGTTTGGGTACTTCGCGTCACGGCGGCGGAATAATGCGGCGCGCGTCGGGTTCGAGTCAGGCGGCGGCCAAAATACAAGCACAACCGGAGGAAGCGATGACCCGTTTCGAGAGAACGACGACGTTCCCCAGCCTCGCGTTCGCCGTAGCTGCGCTCGCCTTGCTCGCGGCGCCGTCCGCGCTGGCGCAATCGGCCGGCATGACCTTCTTCGTGACCTCCAGCGGTCCCGGCAAGGGCGCCGATCTCGGCGGCCTCGATGGCGCGGACGCGCAATGCCAGAAGCTCGCCCAATCCGCCGGCGCAGGCACCAAGACCTGGCACGCGTATCTCTCGACACAGGCCGTCGACGGCAAGCCGGCCGTCAACGCGCGCGATCGCATCGGCAAGGGGCCGTGGCAGAATGCGAAGGGCGCCGTGATCGCCAAGGACGTTGCCGACCTGCACAGCCCCGCCAACAATCTCACCAAGCAGACTGCGCTGACGGAGAAAGGCGAGGGGATCAATGGTGTTGGCGACCAGCCGAACCGCCACGACGTCCTGACGGGATCGCAACCCGACGGTACCGCGTTTGCCGGTCCGGACGATCGCACCTGCAAGAACTGGACGTCGAGCACGCAAGGCGCCGCGATGGTCGGCCATCTCGATCGCCGGGGCCTGCGCGACGACGAGCCCTCGAAATCCTGGAACAGCTCGCATCCCTCGCGCGGACCGGATGGCGGCTGCTCGCAGGCCGACCTGAAGAGCACCGGCGGTGACGGGCTGCTGTACTGCTTCGCTGCGAACTGACCGAAGGTCATTCCGGGGCGATGCGAAGCATCGAACCCGGAATCTTGAGATTCCGGGTTCGGTCCTTTCGGATCGCCCCGGAATGACGGTGTTTGGGATCGCGTGCTACGCTCGCATCAGCCCAATCACAGGACTGCCCCTCATGAAATACGAGCTCTATTACTGGCCCGAGATCCAGGGCCGCGGCGAATATGTGCGGCTGGCGCTGGAGGAGGCGAAGGCGGCCTATGTCGACGTGGTGCGCGGGCAGCGCGGAACGGCTGCGATGATGAAGATGATGGATGCGCAGGGCGGAACGCCGCCCTTTGCGCCACCGTTCCTGAAAGCCGGCAAACGCGTCATCGGCCAGACCGCCAACATCCTGCTTTATCTCGGCAGCCGCCACGGCCTCGCGCCAAAGACCGAGGCCGGCAAATTGTGGGTGCACCAGCTCCAGCTCACGATCGCCGATTTCGTGCTGGAGATCCACGACACCCATCATCCGCTCGGGCCATCGCTCTATTACGAGGACGCGCGGCCGGCTGCGAAGAAGCGCACGGCCGAGCTCTGGAAGGAGCGCGTGCCGAAATATCTCGGCTATTTCGAGGAGCTGCTCGATGCCAATGGCGGTATCCACGTCACCGGCCGCAGGCTGACCTATGTCGATCTCTCGCTGTTCCAGATCGTCGACGGCCTGCGCTATGCGTTTCCAAAGCGCATGCGCGCCTTCGAAAAGGATATCCCCGGCCTTGTCGCCTTGCGCGACCGCGTCGCGGCCCGGCCGAACATCAAGGCCTATCTCGCAAGCGAGCGCCGCATTGCATTCAACGAGCAGGGCATCTTCCGCCGCTACAAGGAGCTCGACGCGTAAGCTACCAGACGCCGGGCAGCAGCCGATGGCGCACGCGCAGCGCGTAGTCGGCATAGCCTGGAAGGCCCAGGATCAGCGTGCGCTCCTCGATGCGGATGCGGATCGCGAACAGCACGACGAACAGCGGCAGCATCGCAACGCCCCACCATGAGCCGACCAGCAGCGGCACGCCGAGGAAGAACAGCACCATGCCGCTGTACATGGGATGCCGCACATGGGCGTAGGGTCCGGTCGAGACCACGTGCTGCGCGCGCTCGGTTTGCAGCTTCACCACGGGTGCGGCGAAGGAGTTCTCGCGAAACACCCATAGCGTGAAGGCGGTCGAGGCGAGGTACAGCACGAAGCCGAGCGCCTGCAACGCAAGCGGCATGTCGGAGGCGCGATAGCGCCGTTCCAGGCCCATCGCGACCAGCCAGACCAACATCGCCAGGATGAACACGGCCATGAAGATCTTGTCGGCGGCCGGCTGATCCTTCTGGATGACGGGTCGGAGGCGTTCGGCGAGCAGCGCCGGATCGAGCCGGTGCAGCCACCAGCCGCAGACCGGGCCGAGCAGGGCGGAGGTGATCAGCATCACCCATGCACCGTGCCAATCGAGCGTGCCGGCGCCCGCAAACAGCAGCGCGCCCATCGCGATGACGACGATCGAGTTCTGCAAGAGCAGCCTTGCGATCATGCGCGTTTCCCTGCAGCTCGCACATGATGCTAGTGCCGCTATCTGGCGAAGATGCGGCTGAAGGCGGGCGAGAGCCCGGGGTTAGGCGTACTGATCGATCCGCGTGCCCTGGCCCGGCGGCAACGGCGGAGCCGGCGGCGGTTGATAGCTGGAATCGGAATCGTTGGTCTTGGCCTGGTCGTCCTGCTGCTTGGTCGTGTCGTAGTTCGGCACCACGATCCCGATCGGCGGCGGCGCAACACTGGAAACGCTCATCACGCAAATCCTCACAGATTGAAACACGCGAACATGACTCGCGGGAGCCGAAACTTCCGTGAAGCAGATCGTTAAAATGCGAGGGAATCCTGGGCGCGCTTGCGCTTCCCGCTCACTCGTCCTTCGGCCGCGTGATCGCGATCGAGGCTTCGGTCTTGGTGCGTGTGCACTCCATGTTCAGCCGCTTGTAGCGCATCGCCACCTTGTCGCCGCGCAAAAGGCCCATGCGTTTCAGGCAACGCGTCGCACCGGTCGAGGTGTCGTCCTTCGGCAGCGTGAAGATGATCGCCGCCGCAGAGGCGACCAGATCGTAGAACTGCGGCGTCGGCCGTCGCTCGCCCTTGGCATAGAGCTCGTTGGAATAGGTCTGTCCCTGCGCGCGGCAGCCCAGCGACAATTCCTTCGCCGCCGGGTGAGTGAGATAGATGATGTTGGCGGCCTTGAAGTTGAC
The DNA here is from genome assembly GCF_059803515.1 of Bradyrhizobium sp. UFLA05-125. NCBI lineage: Bacteria > Pseudomonadati > Pseudomonadota > Alphaproteobacteria > Hyphomicrobiales > Nitrobacteraceae > Bradyrhizobium > Bradyrhizobium sp. UFLA05-125. The sequence goes on from NZ_JBANBJ010000005.1 coordinate 11,542, forward strand.
CTTCAGCCCATCGACGCCACTGGCAAGTTGCTTTGCGATGTCGTCGCACTGGTCCGCACGGGCGGGGGAGGCGAGGACGGCAAGGCCGGAGATGGCGGCGGCGGCCAGAATCGCGCCGCGGACGTTCAAGTTCAATGTCATGATGAAAAGCCCCTTCGGGGGCGCATTCAACCGTCGGCGAGACCGAAGTGCAAGGGGTGCAACCCGGCGTGGGTTGTGCTGGAGCAGTGAACCGTGACCGCCGCACGACAGGGGCCGGAACGCCCGGACCAGGATAGCGAATCCGGATGGCCGGACGGCACAGAGCTCCCTTCCTTTTGCGCCCAAAATGCGCTTAGAACGCTTCCATGCCAGGGCCTGCAAGAGGGCTCCGAAAACCCGAGATCGCCCCCATGAACGCTCCCACCGCCTTTCCCGACCAGTCCCAGCCCGTTCCGCCCTACAAGCACACCCCGCTGTTTCCGCTGGGCAAGGACGAGACGCCCTACAAGAAGGTTTCGAGCGAAGGCGTGCGGGTCGAAAAGGTGCTCGGCAAGGACATGCTGGTGGTGTCGCGCGAGGCGCTGCGGGCGCTGTCGGAAGCGGCCTTCGGCGAGATCAACCACTATTTGCGGCCGGGGCATCTGAAGCAGCTTCGCGCGATCCTGGAAGACGGCGAGGCCAGCCCGAACGACAAGTTCGTCGCGCTCGACTTCCTGAAGAACGCCAATATCGCGGCGGGCGGCGTCCTGCCGATGTGCCAGGACACCGGCACTGCGATCATCATGGGCAAGAAGGGCTGCAACGTCATCACCGACGGCGAGGATGAGGCGGCGCTGTCGGAAGGTGCGCGCGATGCGTACCTGCGCCGCAACCTGCGCTACTCGCAGGTCGCTCCGCTGTCGATGTATGAGGAGAAGAATACCGCCAACAACATGCCGGCGCAGTGCGAGATCTACGCCGAGGGCGACGACGCCTACAAGTTCATGTTCATGGCGAAGGGCGGCGGCAGCGCCAACAAGAGCTTCCTGTTCCAGGCGACGCCCTCGGTGCTCACCAAGGATCGGCTGCTCGCCTTCCTCAAGGAGAAGGTGCTGACGCTGGGTACCGCGGCGTGCCCGCCCTATCACCTTGCGATCGTGATCGGCGGCACCTCGGCCGAGCTCTGCATGAAGACGGTGAAGCTCGCCTCCGCCCGCTATCTCGACGCGCTGCCGACCCATGGCTCGCCGGACGGCAACGCCTTCCGCGACGTCGAGATGGAGCAGGAAATCCACAAGATGACGCAGTCGCTGGGCGTCGGCGCGCAGTTCGGCGGCAAGTATTTCTGCCACGACGTGCGCGTGATCCGCATGCCGCGCCATGGCGCCTCGCTCCCGATCGGACTTGGCGTGTCCTGCTCGGCCGACCGCCAGGTGCTCGGCAAGATCACCAAGGACGGCATCTATCTCGAGGAGCTCGAGCACAATCCGGCGCAATATTTGCCGCAGGTCGAAGAGACGCTTGGCGGCGAGGTCGTCAAGATCGATCTCAACCAGCCGATGAAGGACATTCTGGCGACGTTCGCGAAATATTCGATCAAGACGCGGGTCTCGATGACCGGCACCATGATCGTCGCGCGCGATTCCGCGCATGCCAAGCTGCGTGAGCGGCTCGAGAAGGGCGAGCCGCTGCCGGATTATTTCAAGAACCATCCGGTCTATTACGCGGGTCCCGCGAAAACGCCCGAGGGTTACGCCTCCGGCGCGTTCGGTCCGACCACGGCGGGCCGTATGGATTCCTTCGTCGACCAGTTCCAGGCCGCGGGTGGCTCAATGGTGATGGTCGCCAAGGGTAACCGCGCGCCGGCGGTGCGCGAGGCCTGCAAGAAGTACGGCGGCTTCTATCTCGGCTCGATCGGCGGCGCGGCGGCGAACCTCGCCGAGCACTGCATCAAGAAGGTCGAGGTGCTCGAATATCCAGAGCTCGGCATGGAAGCGATCTGGCGAATCGAAGTAGTCGATTTCCCGGCGTTCATCATCATCGACGACAAGGGCAACGACTTCTTCAAGGAGTTGAACCTGGGCTAGCACGCGTCCTCGTAAGAGCTCGCAAAGCATCCTGATCAAGTCGCCACGCGTTCGGCCGCGCCTCGGCCGGGCGCGCGGCTTCGTTTCGTTCGGCCGGACCATCTCGGCCTGAACCAACCAAGGCTATTCATCTCGTGTCATTCCCGACCACAAGTCCGCCGCTTGCTCGCGCTCTCGCCGAGCGCAACTACGACCGGCCGACCCCTGTTCAGATCGCCGTGCTTGCCGACGAAGCCGTTGACCGCGACCTGCTCGTTTCGGCACAGACGGGCTCGGGCAAGACCATTGCTTACGGGCTCGCCATGGCAAAGAATCTGCTCGGCAGCCTGGAGCGCTTCGAGCGGGCTGCCGCACCGCTTGCCTTGATCGTCGCGCCCACCCGTGAGCTAGCCTTGCAGGTCCAGCGCGAGCTCGCATGGCTCTATCAATTTGCGGATGGGCGCGTCGTCTCCTGTGTCGGCGGCATGGATCCGCGCCGCGAACAGCGCGAGCTTGCCGCCGGCGCTCACATCGTGGTCGGGACGCCCGGCCGATTGAGCGATCACCTGCGGCGCGGCCATCTCGACATCTCGGAATTGAAGACCGTCGTTCTCGACGAGGCCGACGAGATGCTCAATCTCGGTTTTCGCGAGGATATGGAATTCATCCTCGAGACCACGCCGGAGACGCGCCGCACGTTGTTGTTCTCGGCAACCTTTCCGCGTGGCATCGTCGCGCTGGCAAAGCAATATCAGCAACAGGCGTTCCGGATCGAGGTCGCCGGCGACGAAGGCGGGCATGCCGATATCGAGTACCGCGCCATCCGGATCGCTCCTGGCGATGTCGAGCACGCGGTCGTCAACGTGTTGCGTTTTTTCGAGTCACCAAGCGCACTCGTGTTTTGCAACACGAGAGACGCCGTCAGGCATTTGCAGGCGGCGCTGCTCGAGCGTGGTTTTTCCGTTGTCGCGCTCTCCGGCGAGTTGACGCAGAACGAGCGAACCCAGGCTCTGCAGGCGTTGCGGGACGGACGTTCCCGCGTCTGCGTGGCGACCGACGTGGCGGCGCGCGGCATCGATCTGCCGAGCCTCGACCTCGTCATTCATGCGGATCTGCCGAATGACGCGGAGGTCATGCAGCATCGCTCGGGCCGCACCGGCCGTGCAGGCCGGAAGGGTGTCAGCGTCCTGCTGGTGCCGCCCGCACGGCGACGGCGTGCGGAACTGCTGCTGAACCTGTCCGGCACTGACGCCGTCTGGGGCACGGCTCCGCAGGCAGATGAGATCCGCAAGCTCGATCACGAGCGCATGCTCAAGGATGCGGTGTTCACAGAGGAGACGACTTCCGACGATCTGATGCTCGCAAGGGCCCTGCTTGCTGAGCGGTCGCCTGAGGATATCGCCGCGGCGCTCGCGCGTCTCTATCGCGCGCGGCTTCCTTCGCCCGAAGACATTCTCGATCCCGGTGAGGGGAGCGGCCGGCCGCGCGATGGGCGCGGTCGAGACAACGCGAGAACCTCGCGCGGCGATGACCGTCCCGCAGGGCCCCGATCGAAGACGGGAAAATCATCGTCGCGTCACGGCATGGCGGAGGCCAGCGTATGGTTCCGCGCCGCCATTGGACGAAGAAAGAATGCGGAGGCGCGCTGGCTCTTGCCGATGATTTGCCGTCGCGGCGGCATCGACAAGCGCGACATCGGCGCCATCCGGATCATGGACACCACCACCGAGTTCGAGATTTCCGAGCGGGTCGCGGAATCCTTCGCCGTCAAGATCCGGCGTCCGGACAAGGAAGACAGCATCCGCATCGAGCCGATGGCAGACGCTCCAAAGGGCCACGTGCCTTCGGACAAGCGCACGCACGCGCCCCGGCGCGAGGCCGGTGACATCGATCACGGCGCTCGTCGCCGTGACGATTCCCGTGACCCGGCAACTCCGAAGCAACGCGGCAAGCCGCGCACCGACGGCGGGTCGAAATTCGAAAGCAATCCGGAATTCGGGAAGAAGAAGCACCGGAGCAAGCCGGGCCAAGTCGGCCAGCCGCACCAGGCAAGTGCATGGCCTGCGAAGGGTGCGCGCGGAAAGAAGGCAAGGAAGGATCGTCGCGGCTGACTTGTTGCCGAACAGAGGGCGAGCGCGCCCTGCGCGCTACGCCGGATCTTTGTCACCTGCACTGCTCCCCGCTGCCGTCGCAGCAAAGAGCGCGCATGAGTGCAAGGGGGCGGCTAGGCCCGCGTGCCGGTGAAGGGGAAGCTACCCATCGGGCCGATGCTCGCTTCGCCGGAGATGCTGTCGCCGGAAACCTTGCCGGAAAAAGCGAGCGTCAGCGGCATCGGGTTGGTGATCGAGATTTTCCAGGCGACATCGTCGCCGTCAACGCTCCCGTCGAAGATTTCGCCAGATTCGCCCTCGGCACCTTGCGTGCCCGTGAGCGCGCTTCCCGCGCTCTTCAGCGTGAGGGTCGTGTTGCGGTCGCCCATGGGTGTGCTCAAGACAATATTCCAGTTTCCGTCGACGGCCATTCCTGTCTCCCGTTCTGACTTTTCCGGCGCGCCGCGACCCTCCGCGGCCTAGCCTAGAGGCGAAGCCTATAGCCCAACTCGCAGCGCCTGCCCAACCCTGTCTTATGGGTGCGACGGTCAGGCGCGGGCGGCGGCGCGAAGGCGGCCGGTGATGATGATGCGGAAGATGACGTATTGGATGGCGAACGCCGCGATCTTGGCGCCGACGGCGACGACCGAGACGTAGAAGGCCCACAATTTGAGGTCGCCGGTCGCGGCGACCGCGATCGTGCCGGCGCCGAGCGCGAACATCAGCGCGGCCCAGGCATAGCCTGCGGCGGTGACATATTCCGGAATGACGTCGGTCACGCGCGCCGGCATGTAGCGCAACATCCAGCCGCGCTTGAGCATGATCGCGCCGATCGCAAAATGCGCGATCGAGGGCTTTGCCAGCACGAAGCGCGGATCCTGGGTGAGGATGGTGACAGTGCCGAGCACGATGACGAGCGCGAGCGATGCGTAGGTCATGTAGCCGAGTGATTTGCCATTGACGCGGGCGTAGATCACCTGCGCGATCGCGCCTGCAATCGCCACCGACGTCGCCAGGATGATGTTGTCGGTGATGAGATAGACGACGAGGAAGACGATGGTCGAGAGGAAATCGGAGGCGAGGCGGGCGAATACGTCCTTCATCGTCGGTCCTGTCGGTTAGGAGGAGGGCAGTGCGCTGACGGGCGTACCGTATTTGGTCTTGCGGTACTCGGGATACCATTTGGTGAAATACATCGCGCTATTGCGGGCGGCAAACGCCACCGCGAGGCCTGACCAGATCGGCAGGCCCGGCACATAGAGCAGCACGACGTTGGAGGCCATCATCAACAGCGCTGCTGCGGTCCATGCGGCGGTAATGATGTAGTTGGCGCGCAGGAAACCGGGCATTGCCGCCGTCTCGGCAGGGACCTCTTCGAGGGCGTATTGTAGCGTGAACGGGTGGCGGGCCAGCATCGAGCCGAGCGAGATCACGAAGATGCCGGCATCGACCGACAACTTCACCGCGAGCGCGCTCAGCAGGGGATTGAGCAGCGCGAGATAGATACCGATGCCGGCGAACAGGATCGCCGATCCGGCGGCGAGGATCTTCACCGAGCGGCCGAAGACAACGTCGATTGCGATGGTGGCAAGGCAGATCGCGGAGGCCGTGAACACGCTGACCTTTGCCGATGTCAGGAACATCAAGAAGCCGAAGGCGCCGTAGGGAGCGAGGATCAGGAAGATTGTCATGAGCCGCCTCGATCAGGCTGTATCTTTACAGTGTAAAGATCAATAGTTCAGGCCAAGGCAAGGGTCAAGAGAAATCTTTACAGCGTCAAAATGATGTGAATGACCTGTAAAAAGTGAATTGCCGCAATGGCTTGCGCCGACGCTTCTTCGGCGAAATCGCGCCAGGGCAGCCGCGACAGGATGGTCAAGGCACAGGTGATCAACAGGCTGATGGTGATGAAAATGCCGCCGACGCGGCCGATCTGAAATCGCAGCGAGTTCGGCGCGGCGGACAGGCCGAGGGGATGGATCAGCCGCGACACCAGCAGTGCGCCCATCAGGAGGTGAACGCGCAGTGCTGATGCGCCGGACATTTCGATCATGGCGACCATCAGCGTAATGATCGGAACATACTCCATGAAATTGGCGTGGGCGCGGATCGCGTTGCGCAAGCTCGTGTTGCCGCCATCGCTGAAGGCGGCCTTGTTGCTCCGCCGCAGCCGGATCACCTGAAGCGCGAGGACGGCGTAGAGCAGGGCGAGGATGGCGAGATAGAAGGCAGTGATGGCTGGCATGTGCATTTGAGGCTCCCTCGTGACGCGCAAACGATCGTCATTCCGGGCGCGCCATTTGGCGCGAGCCCGGAATCCATCGCGCGTGGATTCCTGGCTCGTCGCTTCGCTCGCCCCGTCCCGAAATGACAGCGGATGGGGTCTAGGCCGCCCCAACCCAGTTGCCGTGAAAGCCGTCGGGCACGCGGTGGCCGAGCTGCACGAGCGCCACGGGGCCGGCCTCGACGTCGGTGGCGTTGAACACGGCGAGATCGCTCCGGTTCTCGCGGGCGCGCCAGATTACCGCGAGCAGCCAGCCATCGCCTTCCGCGGCATCCTTGGCGCGCTCGACAAACACCGGCTCCGAGATGCTGTCGCCGGCCGGCAGCAGATAATGGCCGAGGCGTTTTCCCGCACCATCGACATGCACGATGCCGGACAGCGCGGCGAACATCGGCAGCCTTGGGTTGGCGCAGGCGTACCAGCCGTGGTTGGTCTTCAATCCTGCGCGACGGTCATCGACGCGCGGGAATTCGCCGGTGAGATCGTCGAGATAGGTCTGCTGGAAGCGGTCAGTATTCCCGGTGAGATCGAAGGTCCAGCGGCAATGGCGCGCGAATGATTTGTCGGGATTGGTCGGCCTGCCGTCGGGATGCGGAAACAGCGGCGCCTCCTCGAACTGCATGACGTCGGCGACGATGCGGTTGCCGTCCTCCCAGGCGTTCATGACGTGGAAGACGTAGCAGGCTTCAGTGCGGAACCAGGCAATGTCCTCTGGTTTTCCATTGCGCTTCATAACGCCGACATAGGCGCCTTTCTCCGGCTCCCAGGCGTAGGGCGGCCGGCCCTTCATCGCGCGCTCCATGCTGCCGGTGATGGGCAGGATCGGAAACATCACGTGGTTCTCGGTGACGATGAAGTCGTGCACCATGCTGGCATAGGGCGCCTCGAAACGCGCAAGGCGAGTCGCCTTGCCGCTAGCGTCGATCGCGCCGTAGGAGAGGGTGGGCGTGAGCGGGCCGCTCGCATTGTAGCCGAAGAACACCATCTCGCCGGTTAGGGGATCGATCTTCGGATGTGCGGTGAAGGGGCCGGCGACGCGGCCCTGGTAGTTGCAATAGCCGCGCGTGGCGAGCGTGCCGGGCTCGATCTCGGTCGGCAGATGACCTTCCTCGAGCGCGAGCAGCTTGCCGGCGTGGAAGATGACGTTGGTGTTGGCGACGCCGCCGTCGGTCACATGCGCAGGCGCATCCGGCAATTTGCTGCCGAAGCCCTTGCCGAAGAATGCGCGGCCGGCATCATGCTCGGCCTGCCATTTCGGGGTACGGACCCAGCGGTTGCGGTAGCTCGCGCGGCCATTTTCGAGATGGAAGGCGTGCAGCATCCCGTCGCCGACGAACCAGTGCGCGCCGGGTACGTCGAACTGTGGATTGGGGCCGTTGCGATAGAGCGTCCCGTTCAATTCGCGCGGCAACTCGCCGACGACCTTGAGGAACAGCGCGTCGGCCTCGAATGGGATCGGCGCACGATTTGCCGGTGGGTGGCTGAACGCGTCCTGCTGCATGGCGGATCCTCCCGTATCTTTACAACGTAAAGATACGCTAGTGCCGCTTCAGACCCCGGTCAAGCGAAATCTTTACACTGTCAAAATGACGTCATATAACGCCCTTCATGGCCAAGACCGAAATCACCCGCCGTGCCCGCCCCAGAAAAGCGCCGTCATCCGCCGCGAAGGAGCGGCCGCGGCGCGCCGCGAGCCCAAAGGCCGAGACGCCCTATCATCATGGTGCCCTGCGCGAGGCGTTGCTGAAGGCGGCGGAAAGCGTGCTGGAACGCGACGGGCTCGCCGGCCTGACGCTGCGTGCCGTGGCGCGCGAGGCGGGGGTGTCGCATGCCGCGCCGACCCATCATTTTGGCGATCTCACCGGCCTCGTCAGCGAGCTCGCCGCGGTCGGCTTCCGCCAGTTCAACGCGGCGATGGCCTCGGCCTGCGATGTCGCCAGGACGCCGCTGGAGCAGGCGCTGGCACGGCCCAAGGCCTATGTCGCCTATGCGCAGGCCCATCCCGGCATGTACGGCATCATGTTTCGCACCGAACGGCTGGATTATTCCAGGCCCTCGCTGCATGAGGCGGCGCATGCCTCGTTCGCGGGGCTCGCCAATGCCATCGGCGCGATGCGGCAGGAGCGCATCACCGGCGATACGCTGACGCTCGACCAGGCTGCAGCCATCGCGCGCGCCTGGTCGATGGTGCACGGCTTCACCATGCTGCTGCTCGACGGGCGGCTCGAGGATATTTTGGGGCGGTTGCCGAAAGGCACGACGGCCGAGCAACTTCTGGAGGCGATCCTGAAGTCGGCGGCACACGGGAAGCTGCCGCCCTCCTGATCGCTCGGGACCGCAACCCTTGCCATCGTCGTGCGTCGGCCGACGCGGCATCCGCTCTCCGCCCATGCCTGGGGCGAGCCGGTGCCGAAAACGGTCGCGGCAGCACGGCGCATCGCGGCCAAGGGCGAGCGCCTGCTGGCTCGCTATCGCCGCGCGAAGAACAAGGCCTAGCGCGTCGCAAGCTCGATCGCGCGTCCACTGGTGCCGATCACCTTCACCTCGTCCTTGCCGCATGTGAAGTCGCGCGCATATCGGTCGGCGGCCTGCTGCGCCAGCTCGTTGGCGTTCGCGTTCGCCGTCACGTCGACATAGGCGACATGGCAGACCGGGCCCGGCGGCAGCCGCGTCACCGCGAGCATCGCCTTGGTGTTCGGTCGCCCCTGCTCGTCGGGATCGGCGCCGTCGGCGATATGCCAGCGCTGGATGATGGCGAACGGTTTGGTGCCCTCGGCGCGCCATTCGGCGAGGTTGAGGTGTAGGTGCTGCCGAAGGATTGGGCGCCGGCCTGATCAAGCGCGGCACAAACCAGCAGCGCAGTCAGGCATCCAAGTGTGACATGCTTCACGATGAAGTCCTCATGACGCGGAACTTCCCCCCATTCAGACGTGTTCACTGTGGGGAAGGTTCAAACGGGGCCTTGAAACACCTGACATGACCGCGGAATCGTTCTAGAAGAGCGCCTTCGCCTCGTCCTGCGTTGTCACTTATCTCGATCATGCCAGCCATCACGTTGAACAAACCCTATCGCGTCGGCCGCTCCAAAACCGGACTTGGCCTCTTCGCCACCAAACCGATCAAGAAGGGTGCGCGGATCATCCGTTATTTCGGACCGATCCTGGACTCTCGGATCCCCGAGCAGGACGACATCGAGAACAAATACCTGTTCGAGCTCAACGACCGCTGGACCATCGACGGTTCTGTGCGCAAGAACGTCGCCCGCTACATCAACCATTCCTGCCGGCCGAACGCGGAATCCGACGTCCGCCCGCGCAAGCGCAAGGTCTTCATCCGTGCCATCAAGAACATCGAGGCCGGCGACGAGATCAACTACGACTACGGCACCGACTATTTCAAAGCCTATCTCAAGCCGATCGGCTGCAAGTGCGCTGCCTGCGAGAAGAAGCGCAAGAAGCTCCGCGCCGAGGCGCGGGCCGAGCGGGCCAAGGTGAAGGCGCGCGCCGAGCGCAAGGCGCAGAAGGCTGGCGCGAAAAAGAAGAAGCTCAATGGCAAGCACGCCAACGGCAAGACCAACGGGCGCGCACGCGCGTAATCATTTATTCCCGCTGTCATGCCCCGGCTTGACCGGGGCATCCAGTACGCCGCGGCTTATCCGCATACGTTTGCCGTCTCTGGAATACTCCGTCGCCCGGTCCCGTCTCCGCCAAGGCTCCGACGAGGCTCGCGAACTTGGCGCGCCGAAGCTTCAGCGAAGGCGGCAAGCCAGGCGACGACTTCTTTGCGTGGTAACGGCGTTGGTCAAGCCGTCACGGCGCTGCCGCTCCTCCGCAACCCCACATACTGCAATTCCGCGAACACGCCGGTCGCGATCGCCTGGGCGACGACCATGAGCTCGCCGGCAAGGTTCGGCGACACTGCACCGGAGAACAGCAGAGCGATGCTCGCAACCGTCCAGGCGGCGTTGCCGACCACGACGAGGATGACGAGCGCCTTCGGCACCGAGCTGCGCGAAGCGAGCCATCCGACCAGAGCGGCATAGGCGATCAGGAGCAGGCCAGTCTCCCGCAGCAGCGCTTCGGGCAGATTGAAGAGCGAGGCGAAGGCGCTCGCACCAAAGGCGAAGCCAACGGCCGAGACGCCGCTGAAGATGGCATCGGCGAGCAAGGCGCGGCGCAGGAAGGTGGATGCGAAGATCATTGTCGTTCTCCTTGTGGGCTTCGGGGTGAATATCAGCGCAGCCCGCGCCAGAAGGCGCGGATGTGGCGCGCGAGGCGGAACGGGCAGAGGCTTTTTCCGACGCTGTGCTCGAACGCCAGCACTTGCGCGACGACGAAGTCGCCGGTCGAATGCACCAGCGGTTCCGGCATGTTGAGGCTGCGCGCGAGCAGGCGGGTTGCAAACTTCACCGCCCAAGGCAGCAGGGTGTCGGCAACGGTTCGGTAGAGAAGCAGCGCGATCATGGTCATCTCCTGTTGCCCGAGAAGATGAGCCACGGCCCTGCGCAATTCGATTACCTCGGACGTAATGGAAGGGACGAAATCCGCATGCTAGGTTTTTGACCATGAACGCACATGCATCCACGGCGCAGGCCGAGCGCGCCCAGCCCATCCATATCGGCGATCACTTGCGCGAATGGCGGCAGCGCCGCCGCATGAGCCAGCTCGATCTCGCGGGCGAGGCGGAGATCTCGGCGCGGCATTTGAGTTTCGTCGAGACCGGCCGCGCGACGCCCTCGCGCGAGATGGTGTTGAAGCTCGCCGAGCGGCTCGATGTTCCCTTGCGCGAACGCAACGTGCTGCTGGTTTCGGCAGGTTACGCGCCGGCCTTTCCGCAGCGCCCGCTGGAGGATCCCGCCTTGAAGTCAGCCCGCCAGGCGATCGACCTCGTCCTCAGGGCACATGAGCCAAATCCGGCACTCGCCTATGACCGGCACTGGAATCTGGTCTCCGCCAACCGCATGGTTGCGCCGCTGCTCGACGGCATTCCCCAGCGGCTGCTCGGCCAGCCCTTCAACGTGCTGCGGCTCGCCTTCCATCCCGAAGCGCTGGCGCCCCGCACCGTCAACCTCGCCGAATGGTGCGGGCATCTCTTGGAGCGGCTGCACCGGCAATGCGAGGCGACAGCCGATCCGGAGTTGATCAAGCTCTACAATGATCTGAAGAGCTATCCGATTCCGGCACGCTCCGCTCCGCTCTCGGGCGACAATGTCGCGATCCCGTTCAAGCTGCGGCATGAGGGCGAGATACTAAGTTTCTTCTCCACCACCATGGTGTTCGGCACACCGGTCGACATCACGCTGTCGGAATTGGCGCTGGAGACTTTCTTTCCGGCGGATGAGCGCACGGCAGAGCGGTTGAAGCACATGGCGGCAAAGATGGGCTAGCGCCCTTGCACAGCGCGCATATCGCGCCATCGGTCTCTGGTTTAGCCACTCGGCCGGATGTAGGCTCGCCAGGCCATGCTGACACCTGCCAACGCCGTGACAACGTACATCCTTGCTAAGGACGGAAATCGCCCGTTCCTGATGCGGAAAGCGTTCGCCGAAAATGCCGAGCTCGAAATGGTCGTCAAGACCGACGCGATCAGCTTTCCAAGTTCGGCTCGAGGCGTTGCGTCTCTGGAGGACATCTTGGTGCGCCGGTTCGGCGTTGACTACGAAAACATCTTCACCTTTTGTCTTGCGGTGCCACCCGCCACCGAATGCGTGAATTTCTCTTGTCACTGGCTCGTAGGAATGTCCGGGAAAGGCAATGGTCCTGTGCGTATCGGCTGCGGTCGATACGACTGGCGTTTCGGCAGCCAGGGTCGCGTTGAAAAGCTCATCATTACAATCGACGTGATGAAGGTGTTCCCACCGGACAGCCTTTCACCCGCCATGGTTTGGCTATCTGCACTCTCTTATCCATGGTGCAGCGCGGACGAAGCCTTGCAGCGGATACCGGCGCTTGATCTGCTCGCCGAGATCAGGAGTTATTTGTTGCAGATCCCCCCGATCTTGCCGGCGCCATAGTATTGGGGCCGTGCGACAAAGAATGGGTTCGCTGCTTGTTTTGCAATGCGTTCGGCTTATCTTGGACCGGTCAGACCAGTCCGGGAGTCTCCCATGAGCACGCTCAAGCCGCTTCAGATCGATGTCGTCTCCGACGTGGTGTGCCCCTGGTGCTATATCGGCAAGCGCCGGATCGAGAATGCGCTCGCGCTGGTGCCGGACGTGCCGGTCGAGCTCAACTTCCGCCCGTACTTCCTCAATCCCTGGGTGCCACGCGAGGGCATCAGCCGCGAGGAATATCTGACCAAGAAGTTCGGCTCGGTCGAGGCCTATAAGGGCATCGCCGGCCGCGTCGTCGCAGCCGCGGGCGAGGAGGGCCTGACCTATCGGCCCGATCTCGTGCAGCGCCAGCCCAATACCACGGACTGTCATCGCCTGATCCACTGGGCGGAGGCTGCCGGCAAGGCGCCCGAGATGAAGCAGCGGCTGATGGAGCTCTATTTCCGCGACGGCGGCGATCTCACCGATGTGAACGTGCTGGTGCAGGCGGCCGCCGATGTCGGGCTGAATGCTGACGACGTGCGGCGCCGGCTTGCGACGGACGAGGACGTCGAGCTGATCTCGGCGCAGGCGCAGGACGCTGCCGAGAAGGGCATCTCCGGCGTCCCGACCTATGTCTTCGCGCAGAAATACGCCGTCTCCGGCGCGCAGGATCCGAACCTGCTCGCCCGCGCCATCCGCCAGGTGTCGGAGGAAATCAACGCACAGGCGGCGGAGTAGCGTTACTTGCGGAGCAGGTGAAGCGCTCGCCGCGCGGCTTCCAGCGCGGCATTGCGCGCGATCAGCGCTGCATGGATCAATGTCACCACCGGATCATTCCCCCGCAACGGAATCAGCACATCGCCAATGGCAAAGCGGCCGCGCCAGATCGGGTCGATCATGGGGTGGTCGGCGCTTGCGGTGGAGTCGGCACTGGCGATGGCTGGATCGGCGCAGAGATGGCGCGTCAGGTCGACGGTGAGCTGCACGCCCGGCGAATATTTCGCAAAGCGCGCGTCAATGCCGAGCTTGAAGAAGAAGGCGCGATCGCGGTGGCGCAGCACGACGCCGCCGGCAACCGGCGTTTCCCCGGCGCGCAGGCTGATGATCTCGCATTGGCTGGTCTCGGCGAGCGCGGGCGCGGCGCGGCGAATGAAGGCGGCATCGCCGGCGTGCTGGATCAGCGCTGTGCCGCGCCTGCCTTTCCAGCCGCTGGCCTCGAGCCGCAGGAATGTTTCGAGCGCTGTTTTGACCTCGTCAGGCGTGCGCGCAACGTGGAACGAGACCGGGCCATGCTCTTCGAGCCGGTGCCGCTGGCGCCGAAGCTCCTTGAGCTTCTTTGCCCCAAGCGCCTCGCGCAGTAGCGTATCGCCATCCTGCGTCGCATCGAGACTGGCGCGCATGTACGAGCTCAGCACGCGCGGCTTCAAACCGTCGCGGGTCAAGATTGCAGTCAGTGATCTCATCGCTGCGCCGTCGAGCGCGAGGTCGCGCAGGATCAAGGCGTGGGCGCCGGCATCGCGTGCCTGATCGAGCAGCCGCGCTGCGGCTTCGCTCGCCGTGTCACGATCAAGCAGCGGGCTGCACAGCGTGCCGTAAGGATGCGCGCTCACCATCCCGGGCAGGGGGATGTTCCAGGCGCGCCATAGCGAGACGACCGGCATCAGGCCGATCAGTTGTGCCGATGCGTTGACCGCGCACAGCGCCATTGCGCCGGTGCGGCCGCGGGCCGTCGCGCTGACGGCGAGCGTCCAGGGCGGCAGGTAATAGCCGTTCGGTTCGATCGCCTGCGCGCTGAGTGCCTGCCATTGCCCCAAGTCAACCGACGCAAGCGGGACGAGCGGCGCGGTGTCGGAGAGGTTACGGGCACGCAGAACCGTGGCATCGCTTGCCGATGCGCCCTTGATCGCAGCTCGATGTGCGATATCGACCACGTCCCGCATTTCCTCGCTCACGCCGGCCGGGCCGAAGCCCGAACCGCGTCTGCTCATGCTTAGCGCAAAGATTGGAAGATACCGTTGGCGCAAGCCGTCAATTCGAGCGGTAGCGTTAACGTCCCGTTGACCATCCGGCGGCACGCCGCCGGATGTCGCCCTGTTACCGGTCGACCGGCGCCATCATCACCAATGACGCAAAAACGAAAAAGGACCGGACGACGGCGTCGTCCGGTCCTTCCGATTTCACGCGTTGGAACTAGTAGCGATCCTCGCCGACCCCCACGCTGACGCCGGGCGCGTGAATGTCGACGCCGGCGCGCGGTCTATCGTAGTCGCGATAGGTGCGGCGCTCATAGTAGCGGTCGCGCGGCATATAGTTGTAGGAATCGCGATCGCGGATGATCACCCGCGCGCCGTTGTGGGTACGATAGCAGCGACCGGTGTCGTCACAGACGAGGCGCACCTGCTGCACGAGATCGGGATTGGTGTATTCGCTGGTCGTGTAGATGTCGGCAGCCTTCGCGGCTCCCGTCGCGGCCAGTGCGCCGACGCTTGCCAGCAGCGCAATCATCGTTGTCCTCATCAGTCCTCTCCGTGGCAACTGCCCTCGGGGTGACAAGAATGGGCGCACGCATTCGTTCCGGGCGCTTTTGCGGGTTTTTCCCTCACATGACCGGTGTTCCGGGGAACATGATGACATTGCGCGGTAAACGATGGTGTTCCCTAGATCGGCTCGTAGGTTTCGGATCCGCAGATGTCGTCGGCCTCGGCGCGCCGCCGGTCGACGACCTTCCCGCCGCTGATGGTCACGACGTAGGTCTGGGTACCAAGCCCGGTGCCGGTCGCCGATGTGAGCTGCGCCCGGACGCAGGACGTCCAGCCCAGCCCGCGGACCTCGTGATGGGGCGGGGCGACCTGCACCTCGCGCGGATATGACGCCGCCATGAAGACGACGTCGAGCTGCTCACGAACGATTTTCTTGACGTCGGGTGGCGGTTCGGGAGGTGGCTGCTCGGCGTCCTTCATGCGCATGAATTCGGGCACCGGCGCGCGGCTGTCGGCAAAGCCGCACGCGCCGACCGCCAGCGCGGCGGCGAGCAGTGCCGCTTGAGCAACAATCCGTAACATCCGCGAAGATCCCCTGCGTCCCGACAGATGGGTACGAAGACGGCCGATCGAAGTCCCCCTCAATCAAAAATTGCTGAGCGGGACCGAAGGGTCGCGGGGATTTGCCAATAGGCCAATGCAGGTTAGGCTGAAACGCCAGGTGGGAGGGATTGACGCATGAGATTTTTTGTCGTCGCGGTGACCGTGCTCGCATTCGTTGCCGCGCCTGCGCAGGCCCAGATGGGCGGCCGGCGCCACGGCAATGATGGCGCCAAGACCGACAAGAAGGCTCCCGAGGTCGACGAGAAGGCCTACAAGGCAGCCCTCGAGCGCATTCCCGATCCCAAGGAGAAGTACGACCCGTGGGGCGGGGCGCGCCAGACCGAGCCTGCCAAGAAGCCGAAATAGCGCCGGGCGAGCCCCATGATCCGCCTGCGTCATCTGGTCGGCCTCTTCGCTGTCCTGATGCTTGGGCTGGGTCCGGCCTCCGGCTGGGAGTTTTGGGGCGGCGATGCCGGCGGTCAAAGATACTCCGCACTGAAGCAGATCACGCCCGACAATGTCGGCAATCTCGTTCGCGCCTTCGAATATCACACCGGCGATCTCGTGGCGCGTCCGAGCGAGGTGATGAAGAGAACGAAGTTCGAGGCGACGCCGTTGTTCGTCGAGGACAGCCTGATCTTCTGCTCGCCCTTCAACGAGGTGATCGCGCTCGATCCCGGCACAGGCGCCGAGAAGTGGCGCTATGATCCGAAGATCAGGACCGATTATCGTCCCGCAAACCGCTTCGTCTGTCGCGGTGTCACCTATTGGGTCGATGATCAGGCGCCCTCGAATGCTGCGTGCCGCGCCCGCATCTTCATGGGCACCAACGATGTCCGACTGATCGCGCTCGATGCGAAGACCGGAATTCCCTGTGCCGGTTTTGGCGACAAGGGCGAGGTCAGGATCGACGTCGGCATGAAGCTGGAATGGCCCGGCGAATTCCAGATCACCTCGCCGCCTGCGGTCGGGCGCGGCGTCGTCGTGGTTGGCTCTGCGATCGGCGACAACCGGCGCGTCAACGCGCCGGCGGGTACGGTGCGCGCGTTCGACGCGCGCAGCGGCCAGCCGCGCTGGAGCTTTGAGCCTCTGAAGCACGACGGCATCGAAGCCGGCCACGCCAACGTCTGGGCGCCGATGTCGGTGGACGAGGCGCGCGGACTGGTGTTCCTGCCGACCACCTCGCCGTCGCCGGATTTCTGGGGCGGCAAGCGGCCCGGCAACAATGAGCACGCCAATTCGGTGGTTGCCCTGCGCATCGAGACCGGCGAACTCGCATGGTCGTTCCAGGCCGTGCATCACGATCTCTGGGATTACGATCTGCCGGCGCAGCCGACGCTCGCGCGCATCGACACCGGCGCGGGGCAGCGCGACGTCGTGATCCAACCGACCAAGCACGGCTTCGTGTTCGTGCTTGACCGCGACAGCGGCAAGCCGGTGTGGCCGGTCGAGGAGCGCAGCGTTCCGCAAAGCGCGGCTGAGGGCGAAAAGCTGTCGCCGACGCAGCCGTTCCCGACCCATGTGCCGGCGCTGACGCAGCAGACCATTTCGGCGGACGATACCTTCTCGCTGATTCCCGGCATGGGCTCCGCCTGCAAAGAGCAGTTCGCGGCGGCACGCAACGAGGGCCTGTTCACGCCGCCCTCGACACAGGGCACGCTGGAGTTTCCGTTCACCGGCGGCGGCGTGAACTGGGGCAGCGCGGCGTTCGATCCCGTCAACCAGATCCTCTATGCCAACACCAGCCGGGTTGCGCATCTCATCAAGCTGATCCCGCGTGCGGACGCAGCCGGCTTCAATCCGCCGCCTGGCCATGATTTCGGTCAGCAGCAGGGCGCGCCGTTCGCGATGTCGCGTTCGGTGGTGATGTCGCCAATGGGGCTGATCTGCGTCAAACCGCCATGGGGCGAGATGGTCGCGGTCGACCTCAAGGCCGGCAAGATCCTCTGGCGCTCCACGGTCGGCACCACCGAGGATCTCGCGCCGCTCGGCCTGCCGTTTGCGTGGGGCACGCCGCTCGTCAACGGCGTCGCGATCACGGCGGGCGGTCTCGTCTTCACCGGTGCGATGGACGCCTACTTGCGCGCCTTCGATGCGAAAAGCGGACGCGAGTTGTGGCAGGGCCGGCTGCCCGTGCCCGGCGTTGCCAATCCCATGACCTATCTCTGGAAGGGCGAGCAATATGTCGCGATCGGCGCCGGCGGCCATTCGGAAGGCGGCACGTCGATCGGCGACAGCGTGGTCGCGTTCCGCCTGGCGCGGGAAGGGGAGTCGCCCTCGCTGATGTCGCGCACGCTCGATCGTCCCGGCGGCCGGTTCTGGGCCGCGCTCGTCGTGCTGATGCTCGTGGTGATCGCACTCGTCATCGCTGGCTTTCGCTGGCGCATGAGTCGCCGCAGGGCCGTCTAACCCCAGGCGCGAAAGACGCGTTTTGCGAACCGCGGTTCACAGCCTCGCGCGTTAGTGTTCGAAGGCGAGACCGAGGCGTTTGTCGTTGCGCCACACGGTGCGGCACTTGTGCACGAAGTGATCGCTGGAGATCGACAGAGTAAACGATGGCGGCAGCAAAACGCCGCCGTCGAGGTCGATTGCAGCGCCTCCGCTCGACAAATTCCGCACCGTGCACGCAACGCCGCGGCTTTCAAAGGTGATCGTCGCACCCTTGAAAACCCGATGTCGCTGCGCTGCACGCTTCTCAATCATGTCCGTTATTCCAAACTGAAAGAGCATAAATTACGGCACAGAAATTACATCGAACTAAATTCAATGTACGTCGTGCTTGCCGTGCGCTTAATACTTCGTTTACGACAATGCGCGGCGGGCGCGTGCGTTGCGCACGCGCTTCCCACGGCCTCGCAAAGAGGCTGATCAATTGTGGCGTCCCCGCCAATGGAGATATTGATGAAGACCACGATTTCGATTTTGTTCGCTGCCGCCGTCACGCTGTCGTCGGCTCCCGTCAACGCCACCAAGCTCGATCTATCGACCATGAGCTGCAAGCAGTTCCTCGAGAGCGGCGACGACACCATCAAGCTGGTGCTGACCTGGATGGACGGCTGGTACAAGGGTGACGAGGACAACGCGATCATCGACACCGACGTGTTCGTCGACAATGCCAAGAAGTTCGGCACCTATTGCGGCAACAACCCGACGGTCAGCATCGTCACCGCAGCCGACGAAGTGCTGGGCAAGTAAATTAACCCGGCAGCATCGCAAAGGCGCTCGAGACCATCGCCACCGGCTTGTTGTCGGTGGCGGACAACAGCGTGACACGACCGAAGCTCATGGTGCGTCCGAGCCGCACCACCTTCGCATCCGCCAGAACGTCCGACGATGAGACCGCGCGCATGAAGTGCGTGGTCTGGTCGACGGTCGTCATCGGCCGGTAGCCGCGGTTGGCGGCGAGGATCGCGATTACCATTGAGGTGTCGGCGAGCGCCATCAGGGCCTGGCCGCAGACCACGCCGCCGCTGCGGCACAGCCGCTCCGAGAACGCCATGCGCAGCACTGCGCCTGGCTGCCAGTCCGTATCGTTCGGCGGCGGTTCGTGGTCGATGCGCTCGACCGACAGACCCAGGTCCTGAACCCAGGGCGCGAACACGTCGCCCAGCACGCGTCTCGCCTCCTCGATTCCGAATTCGGTCGTTGGCTGCACTGGCATGGATTCCGTTTCCCCCTTGTTGCCCGATGTTTCGGCCATTCTGCCCGGTATGGCACGGCAAAGTCACCTCGTCCCGGGCGCTTCTGCCTTGGCTTGAAAATGCCCGACTTCGCCCCCTATGATGCCGCGCTTGGGAACAGGGTGGACGATGTTGCGGCGATTTGTCTTGGTGTTTTGCTTGGGCCTGGTCGGCCTGGCGCTGGGCGGGTGCACCAAATGCGGCCCGATCTGGGACGACTGGCTGCAATCGCCAAAATCCTGCAAATCGGACCGCTTCTAGCGGGTCGCGCGGGCATGCTGCGTTACGGCTGACGACGCGCCGGTTCGATGTCGATGATCAATGGAGTGACGTGATGAAGGTTTTCCGTATGGCGGCGCTGCTGGCTGTGCTCGCCGGCCCGGCCTACGCGCAAAATGCGATGCCTCACATCAATATGATGCAGGATGGACCGGGCAAGACAGACGATGAGAAAGCGGCCGATGCCGAGCGCGACCAGCGTTACAAGGAGACGCTGAAGAAGATCCCGGACTCCAAGGCCGCGAACGATCCCTGGGGCGGGATGCGCGCCGATGCCCCTAAGGCCGCCGCCGCGCCAAAGACCTCTGCTGCGGCCAAGAAGACCAAGACCGCTCCGACTGCCAACTGACCGCCCCGGTCGGCCGGACTCCTCTTCGTTCCCCGATCTCCTATATTCGAGGGGGGCGTAGGGCTGAAGGAGTAGCGGCATGGTGTTTCGTCCGCGGGATCTTGCAGACCGGATGGCGCGCCGGCGCAAGGCGGACGACGGCTATTTGCGCGAGACCTTCACATTGCCGCGCGAGGCGGCGAGGGCGAAGGCTCAGGCCTTCTTCGCTCGCTATCCCAAGGCCGGCTATATGAGCGAGGTCGAAAGCTGGCGCGAACTGCCTGGCGGCGACATCGAATTCACGATGCGCCGCCTGCCGAGCGCGGACTAGGGTCGCTTCGAAGCGATCTTCGGCTTGCAGCAACTTTGAGTCTTTTTCGGAAACCCCATTCAAAGCATTGCGGTTTAGAGTCTCCTTTTCCAGGGGAGAGCGATGGCCCGGCACCGCAAAGATCTCGGCGCACGCAGACATGTGCGGGTCGATCTCTACAGGCCCGGATTTCTGATTCCCGCGCCCGATGCGCCATGGATCGAATGCACGATCGTCGATGTCTCCGACGACGGCGTGTCTCTCGACGTCGGTGCGCTGCCGGTGCCGAAAGTGTTCGGCCTGTCGTTCACGACCGGCGGCGAGGTAATCCGGATCTGCATCCTGACCTGGCGCAATGGCGAGCGCGTCGGGGCGCGCTTCATTCGTGCCAGGGATCTGCGGCGGAAGCGCCAGCGCGAAGCGGCCAGGGAGGCGGCCGGGAAGATGGAGGGCAGGGCGGCCGGACGTGGCTAGGCGCGCGCCAGCTGCGCTCTAATCAAAGGACTCCGCGACGATTCTAATCCGGAAGACGGGTTGCTTGGCCTCGTCCAGAAGCTCCATGTGCCATTCGGAGTTCTCCTGCAATTTGCGGGCGATGCCGGCGGCCATGTCGGCGCAGACATGGGTCATTTCCTTCCAGGCTGCATCGCGGTCGGGAAATTCGCTGGCCTGCTCCGATGAGCCCGAATAGCGCCCGTTCCGGATCCGGAAGAAGTAGAGCGGCATGGCTGGCACCGATCGCGTGATGGCCGAGCCCCCAGGCCATGAGGCGCGCAGTGGAATCCCAAACCGCAGGCAGATCAACTCCGGAACTCTACGGGATTCATGAGCAGCAAAACTGGGTGGCCAATGCGTATTGCTGCGCACCCAACGGGGTACGGCGCTGTCTAGCTGACAATGTCCTCGCGACCGGCTCAAGCCGTCTTGCGATCGATGGCCTTCAGCTCGCGGTCGATACGCAGCTGCACGCGGCGGATGGCAAGCAGATCGATCTTGGTCTCGGTCTTGCCGGTCTTGACCATTTCACCGATGCGGAATTGCCACTGCCAGACGCCTTGTATCGCCGTCTTGGCCACGGTGAACTCAATGCCCCTGTGATTCATGGCCTACCTCCACGATTCACCTACGGTTAACGCAACATGTTGAACGTCCTAATATTCTGCCCCCTATCCGTCGAATTTGCCGCTAAGCCATAGATAATGCAACGAAATCCTTGATCTATACGTGAACGAAACAAACGAAGACGTCATCGAAACAAACGTTCCTGCATTATGGTGCAGCGCAAATTTCGGCTGGGCCGTGGGGAACCAGTCGGCTGACCGCGCATTGGCTCGGCAAGGATTCATCCAGAGCCATTCAGCTCAAACCCGGCGCGTTCGGATTCCATGAAACTGATCGTCGACTTCCTCAAGCGGGTTTGGCAGCGCGCCCGGCCCGAGACAGACGGCTACAACCTGCGCGCAAGCGAGGGCGGCGACCGTTCGAGCATGGCAGATTTCGTCCGCATCCTTCAGATGCACGACCGGGAGGGCGGGCGAAGCAACTATCCGAGCTGACCGGGGCTGCCGCCGGTCGCGGCAGTGGGCAGGAACTTTGTTCATGGCCGGAGAACCACGGGTTCCACCAGCGACATGTCCGCGAACGATAAGCGCCGTGAACGCGATATGCAGCGTGAGTGCGCAGCGCGGTGTGACCGTCTTGCGGGTGAAGACAGAGCTTGCTTGCGAGTGGTGCGCAAGGCGAGCGTGATCATCTTCTGGCGCTTCGCGGGACTGTCGAAACGATCGCTACAGTCATTTCGGATTCGGCGCAGTCCAGTCCGACACCCCAATATCATCGCGTTAGGATTGTGGGACAGCGAACAAAAAAGCCCCGCCAGGGGAGAGCCGGGCGGGGCAGAAGGTTATTGGAGGCTGAGGTGCTGGGCTGCAACACCGTAGCCACGCCAAGTTACCCCCTGCAGCTTACAGGGAGCTTACATGCGCAAGCGGGCGATCGGCTGTTCAAGGTCGGGTTGCGAATAGGTCGCTTTGCCATCTCAAGCACGAATCCCGTCCCAATTCCGACACCCACTCGCAGAAATTACGACACAGCGATTGGGGAGACTCAGGGTGTTCGGCGACGCCATGGGGGAACGTGGCCCGCCGATCAGGGGTGGCATATGGATAACGTAGAGCGATCATTCGCCGCTGCGACGGCGATGGGTTTTGTTGTGCTGGTCGTGGGGCTCATTCTGTTGGCCGTGCTGTAGGCCGGCATGCGCGGAGAGTAGAGGCCGCCAGGCGGGGTGGCCTTGCTCGCTTCATGGCCCAAGACGCTTCATGGCCCAAGACGCTTCATGGCCCAAGACGCTTCATGGCCCAAGACTGTGGACGGCGGCGATGAGAACGGCCGCAACGACCGTGAGCGATACTGCAACGGCCATGCCCTTTGCTAGCTCGTTCAGTCCCGACCTTGGGAGCACGAGGCGACTAGCCGGGATCGAAAGTCCGGCAGCGGCAATCTTGAAGACAAGCGAAGGCATCTTTTCCACCGCTCGCCGGTCGGCGTCCGCCGGTGATAAACGGTTTAAGGAGTTGTCGAAATCAACTCGGTGTCACCGGGGGGCACGGTACGGCCCGGCTACTTTGCATGGGGTTGTTTTACGGATCTTGGCGAGATCCCTGTCATGAAATGAAAGAGGCCGCCAACCGAGGCGGCCTCAACTTGGAATTTAAACGGCCCCAATGGGGGGCCGCCAACCCGCTTGATGGGGTTTTCCTCCAGCAGTCGGGGGGGCACCTTTCGGCTGGGGGCCCCAAACCGACGCGCCGCCACGCAGATTGTTCCCAAAACCAATAGGCTTACCCCATTCGGGCTAGGCGGGGAGCGCCTGGATCATCAGAGACAGGAACAGAACTGGCCGATGCTGGCAATCGGGAACAGCGGTCATGAACAGAGCTTGGCTCGTTAATAACGAATTCGGACACTCAGAACTGCGAGTTTCGCCGGCGGAGCACCGACGTTCGCAGAGTGTTCTCTGGGACCTAGATATACCCACAACCGCCTAGTCTGTTTGAGGCATGAACAGAGCTGGGCGACCTTGCGGCGGTCGCGAACAAATTAGGACAACGCGAAATTCAGCTTAGGACACTAGGGGTTAAAATACGAACGGCAGTCTGGAGCGCAAAAGAACATATTGCGAACCCGGAACAAACAGTGTACGTTGCTTTTTATCGCCGGCCCGCTTCGCCAACCGTTTGTCCCTCTCGCGAATCCCCGTCATAAGGAGCACGACCAGATGTCCGCCACTGCACTGCGAATCGTCGAAGGATCTTCCATGGACAAGAGTAAAGCCCTGGCTGCCGCGCTCTCTCAGATCGAGCGCCAGTTCGGCAAGGGTTCGGTGATGAAGCTCGGCAAGAGCGACCGTTCGATGGACATCGAGGCGGTGTCTTCCGGCTCGCTCGGGCTCGATATCGCGCTCGGCATCGGTGGCCTGCCCAAGGGGCGCATCGTCGAGATCTACGGGCCGGAATCCTCGGGCAAGACCACGCTGG
This sequence comes from Bradyrhizobium sp. UFLA05-125, assembly GCF_059803515.1. NCBI lineage: Bacteria > Pseudomonadati > Pseudomonadota > Alphaproteobacteria > Hyphomicrobiales > Nitrobacteraceae > Bradyrhizobium > Bradyrhizobium sp. UFLA05-125. The sequence goes on from NZ_JBANBJ010000005.1 coordinate 35,196, forward strand.
CGCTGCACACGGTGGCGGAAGCGCAGAAGAAGGGCGGCATCTGCGCCTTCATCGATGCGGAGCACGCGCTCGATCCGGTCTATGCGCGCAAGCTGGGGGTCAACATCGACGACCTCCTGATTTCGCAGCCGGACACCGGCGAGCAGGCGCTGGAGATCTGCGATACGCTGGTGCGTTCGGGCGCTGTGGACGTGATGGTGATCGATTCGGTCGCGGCGCTCGTGCCGAAGGCCGAGCTCGAAGGCGAGATGGGGGAATCGCTGCCAGGTCTCCAGGCGCGGTTGATGAGCCAGGCGCTGCGCAAGCTGACGGCCTCCATCAACAAGTCCAACACGATGGTGATCTTCATCAACCAGATTCGCATGAAGATCGGCGTGATGTACGGCTCGCCGGAAACCACGACCGGCGGCAACGCGCTGAAGTTCTACGCTTCGGTCCGCCTCGACATCCGCCGCATCGGCGCGATCAAGGAGCGTGACGAGGTCGTCGGCAATACCACGCGCGTGAAGGTGGTGAAGAACAAGCTGGCACCGCCCTTCAAGCAGGTCGAATTCGACATCATGTACGGCGAGGGCGTGTCGAAGATGGGCGAGATCCTCGATCTCGGCGTCAAGGCCGGCATCGTCGAAAAGTCCGGCGCCTGGTTCTCCTATGACAGCCAGCGCCTCGGCCAGGGCCGCGAGAACTCCAAGGCGTTCCTGAAGGCTAACCCCGATGTCACCGCCAAGATCGAAACCGCGATCCGTCAGAATTCTGGCTTGATCGCCGAGCAGATTTTGGCCGGCAATTCCGAGCGCGACGCCGACGGCGAGGAGCCGACGGAGGAGTAGGGGCTTAACACCAGTCGAGTTTCGCGAGGAGCGGGCGCTGAGGACGTTGAGTTGCCGACGTCTTCGGCGCCCGTTTCGTTTTGCGTGGGGAGTTGGGGGCATGAAGCGTCTGATCCTGACGAGTTCGTCCGGCTTTGCGCTCGCAAAATCGGCGCTGGCCGAAATCGTCGTGATGTTCTCTTTTCGCTTCCAGCGGGGACCCGTGCCTCCACCTGAAATGCTTGTTGCTTATTTTGCGGCGCGCGTTCGGGGACACTTCCACCGGGTGATCATTGGTCGGATTGGGGGATCCGCTGGCCGCGCGCCATCCGGGACCGCAAAGATCTATCCCTTGTCGATTTTTGCGAACCGTACGACGTGATCGAACTCTGGTTCGATCCCAGTCCCGAGGATCAATTGCAGCTGATTTGGCTGCTCGATCACCTCAGCTCCCATTCCGGGCCGGAATCCAATTTTGAGAGGCGACCGTGTCACATTTGATTTTGGCCACGAACGATCTCGCGGCAAATACGCTTCGCCAGTCAGGTGCCGCGAACATCGCACTCGGGTTCTATCTACGCTTCGTTTCGGGGAAGTTGCCCTCTGCGGAGCAACTTTTGATGGGGCTGGAGCGGCGATCCGCAAAGCACTGCAATCCTGGCGATCATTGGCTCGATGCCGTTTGTCGCAGCTCGCTGGATGGTTTCGGCACGCGCGATATCGGTTTCTTCGAGTTATGTGCGAAGTTCGATTCGATTGAATTGTGGGTCGATCCTCGGCCCAATGATCAACTCGTGGTGGTCTGGCTGCTCGACCTGTCCACACAAGGAGATCACGACGAAGTTGAGCCTGGTGTACACCGATGACGCCGTTGCACGGTATCACCCGCAATCTGTGGCGAAATGGAAGTTGCCGGTGTTCAAGGTGACGGAGAGTCACCTGACACTGGCCAGCCGCGCCTGGCATGCCTGGCGCGCGCCGACGCCCGAACGCTGCTTCGCTCTGCTCGTGAAGGATCTGACTATCCTTCCTCGACTGCGGTCGGCCCTTATCACCATGCTCGAAGAATTGCCCGATTTAGAAACGGGTCTCGGCGAAAAGGAGATGGGAATGCTGGGCTGGATCGAAGACGAAGGTACCGAGCCGCGAGAAGTGCTCAGTGCGGCCGAGTTCCGCTACGTGTACGACGAGCAGGAAGCCGGTCAACTGCTCCATGCACTGGCGCAGTGCAAGGTCCCCGCAATCATTGAACTTGGCCAGGCGCCGTCCGACGCGAGCGAGGAGCCTCGCCCCTTTCAATACCGAGGGGGCCGGTTGGCCGTTACCGAACTCGGGCGGGCCATTATGAAAGGCGAGGACGACTTCTCCCGCCACAACACGATCAAGCGTTGGTGGGGCGGTACTGAACTGACCAGCGAACGGCTCTGGCGCTGGGATCCGAAAAGCCGTTCGCTGGTGGCGCCCTAGAGCCTCACTCCGCCGCCTGCGCGTAATCGCTCACCGGCGGGCACGAGCAAACGAGGTTGCGGTCGCCATAGACGTTGTCAACGCGGCCCACCGGGCACCAGTATTTGTCGGTGCGTGAGACGCCGTTGGGGAAGCAGCCCTCAGTGCGGGTATAGGCACGCTTCCAATCGTCGTCGGCGATATCGTGCACGGTGTGCGGGGCGTTGCGCAGCGGTGACGCTTCGATCTTGAAGCGGCCGGCCTCGACCTCGGCGACTTCTTTCCGGATCGTGATCATGGCGTCGCAGAAGCGGTCGAGCTCCGCTTTCGATTCCGACTCGGTCGGTTCGATCATCAGCGTGCCCGGGACCGGGAAGCTCATGGTAGGAGCATGGAAGCCGTAGTCGATCAGCCGCTTGGCGATGTCGTCGACCGTGACGCCGCTGGTCGCCTTCAGCGGGCGCGGATCGATGATGCATTCGTGCGCGACCCGGCCCTTTGCGTTCTTGTAGAGCACCGTGAAATGCGCGTCCAAACGCGCCGCGACATAGTTGGCGTTGAGGATCGCGATCTCGGTCGCACGCTTCAAGCCTTCGCCGCCCATCATCAGGATGTAGATGTAGGAGATGGTCAGGATCGAAGCCGAGCCGAACGGCGCGGCCGAGACCGGGCCGACCGTCGCATTCGGATTGGTTGAGGGATGTCCAGGCAGGAATGGCGCAAGATGCGCCTTCACGCCGATCGGGCCCATGCCCGGGCCGCCGCCGCCATGCGGGATGCAGAAAGTCTTGTGCAAATTGAGATGGCTGACATCGGCGCCATAGTCACCGGGCCGCGACAGGCCGACCTGCGCATTCAAATTGGCGCCGTCGAGATAGACCTGGCCGCCGTGGCCATGCACGATGTCGCAGATCTCGCGGATATGCTCCTCGAACACGCCATGGGTCGAGGGATAGGTGATCATCACAGCGGCGAGATCGTTCGAGTGCTTCTCGGCCTTGGCGCGAAGATCATTGACGTCGACGTCGCCGTTCTTCTCGCAGGCGACGACGACCACTTCCATGCCGACCATCGCGGCCGAAGCCGGATTGGTGCCGTGCGCGGAGGAGGGGATCAGGCAGACCTTGCGGTGGCTTTCGCCACGTGCAGCGTGATAACCCCGGATCGCGAGCAGCCCGGCATATTCGCCCTGCGCGCCGGAGTTCGGCTGGAGCGAGATCGCGTCATAGCCTGTGATGTCGCACAGCCATTTTTCCAGCCGCGCGAACAGCGCGTGATAGCCTTTTGCCTGCTCGTTTGGCGCGAACGGATGCAGGCTGGAAAACTCCGGCCAGGTCAACGGCATCATCTCGGTAGTCGCGTTCAGCTTCATGGTGCAGGACCCCAGCGGGATCATGGCGCGGTCGAGCGCGAGGTCGCGGTCCGAAAGCTTGCGCATGTAGCGCAGCATCTCGGTCTCCGAACGGTGCACGTGGAACACCGGATGGGTGAGGAAGGGCGTCGTCCGCCTCAACGCGTCAGGAAGCGCCTCGCGCGTCGTCGCGTCGATCTCGGCATAGGAGAGCTTGCCGCCAAACGCGCGCCAGACCGCCTCGATGGTTGCGGGCGTCGTGGTCTCGTCGATCGCGATGCGCAGGGCGCAAATATCGAGGCCGAGATTGATTGTCTCGGCCGTCGCGCGCGCGACGATCTCGTCGCGCTTTGTACCGACGTCCACGCTGACGGTGTCGAAGAAGTTTTCAGACCGTGGCGCGAAGCCGAGCTTGCGCAGGCCTGCGGCCAGCACGGCGGCGCGGCGATGAACAGTGCGTGCGATCTGCGAGAGGCCTTCGGGGCCGTGATAGACGGCGTACATCGAGGCGATCACGGCCAGCAGCACCTGCGCGGTGCAGATGTTGGAGGTCGCCTTCTCGCGGCGGATATGCTGCTCGCGGGTCTGGAGCGCGAGGCGGTAGGCCGGCGCGCCGCGCGAATCCACGGACAGGCCGACGATGCGGCCGGGCAGCGAGCGCTTCAGCGCATCGCGCACCGCCATATAAGCCGCGTGCGGACCGCCATACCCCATCGGCACGCCAAAGCGCTGCGCCGAGCCGATCGCGATATCCGCCCCCAGCTCGCCGGGCGAGGCGAGCAGCGTGAGCGCCAGCAGATCGGCCGCAACGATCGCGAGCGCGCCCTTGGCGCGCAGCGTCGCAATGGCCGGCCGCAGGTCGCGGACCGCACCCGAGCTGCCGGGATACTGCAGCAGCGCGCCAAGCACGTTTGCCTTGTCGAGATCGGTGAGGGGATCGCCGACGATCAGGTTCCAGCCCAGGGGTTCGGCGCGGGTGCGCATCACCGCGAGCGTCTGCGGATGCACGTCCTTGTCGACGAAGAAGGCTTGCGCTTTCACCTGCGAGTGCCGCTCCGCGAGCGCCATGGCTTCCGCCGCAGCCGTTGCCTCATCGAGCAGCGAGGCATTGGCAACGTCGAGCCCGGTGAGATCGCAGATCATGGTCTGGAAGTTGAACAGCGCTTCCAGCCGGCCCTGGCTGATCTCGGGCTGGTAGGGTGTATACGCCGTGTACCAGGCGGGATTTTCCAAAATGTTGCGCTGGATCACCGCCGGCAAAATGGTGCCGGAATAGCCTTGGCCGATCAGCGAGGTGAAGACCTGGTTCTGGGCCGCGAGCTCGCCCATATGCGCGATCGCTTCGGTCTCGCTCAAGGGCCTGCCGAGATCGAGGGGGGCTGCCTGCCGGATCGAGGCCGGCAGCGTCTCCGCCATCAGCGCGTCCACGCTTTTCGCGCCGACGGTGTCCAGCATCGCCGCGACATCGCGCGCGGAGGGGCCGATGTGGCGGCGAACGAAAGAAGCGGCGGTGTCGCCGTTGGATTTGCGGTGCGCGGTCATCATTGGTCCTCGCTTACGCCGTATGCGCCTTGTAGGCGGCTTCATCCATGAGGCCGCCGAGCTCGCTTTTGTCGGCAATTTTGATCTTGAAGAACCAGGCCTTGCCTGCGGCGTCCGAATTGACCAGCGCCGGCTCGTCGACGACCGCCTGATTGACCTCGAGCACTTCGCCCGAGATCGGCGCATAGACGTCGGACGCGGCCTTCACGGACTCGACCACGGCCGCAGCCTCCGTCTTCTTCAGCGCGCGGCCAACCTTGGGCAGCTCGACGAACACGACATCGCCGAGCTGCTGCTGGGCGTAATCGGTGATCCCGACGGTTGCGACATCGCCGTCGATATCAAGCCATTCATGGTCGGAGGTGTACAGCGTCGTGGTCATTCTCTGTCCTCAGCGTTTGTAGGTGTTTTTCACGAATGGCATGGCGGCGACGGTGAGCGGCAGCCGCTGGCCGCGCACTTCGGCAAAGAGCTTTGTGCCGAGCGCGCTCTGTGCGGTCGGCGCATAGCCCATCGCCACCGGTGCATTCAGGCTCGGGCCAAAACTGCCGGAGGTGACGGTGCCGATCGCTTCGCTCGACGTCGCGTCCGCAAACAACAGCGCGCCCTCGCGCACCGGCGCGCGACCTTCGGCCCGCAGCCCGACGCGGCGGCGCGATGCGCCCTGATCGAAATGGGCGAGGATCTTTTGCGCTCCCGGAAAACCGCCGGCGCGGGCGCCACCGGTGCGGCGGCTCTTTTGCACCGACCACTCCAGCGCGGCCTCGACCGGCGTGGTCGCGGTGTCGATGTCGTGGCCGTAAAGGCAAAGCCCGGCTTCGAGCCGCAAGCTGTCACGGGCGCCGAGGCCGATCGGCAGCACGTCGGAATTTGCGAGCAGCGCCTTGGCGAGGCGTTCGGCATCGCCTGCGGGAACCGAGATCTCGAACCCGTCCTCGCCGGTATAGCCCGAGCGCGACACGAAGCAGTCGATGCCATCGACCTTGCGCGGGCCGGCGTCCATGAACTTCATGGACGGCGCCTCTGCACAAAGTTTCGCCAGCACGGCTTCGGCCTTCGGACCCTGAAGCGCGATCAGCGCGCGGTCGCTCAGCGACTCGATGATGCAGCCATCGGAGAGCCGCGCGCGCAGATGCGCCTCGTCCTCGGCCTTGCAGGCGGCGTTGACGACCAGGAACAGGTGGTCGCCGAAATTGGCGACCATCAAATCGTCGAGGATGCCGCCGTCCGGATTGGTGAACTGGGCATAGCGCTGCCGCCCCGGCGCGAGCGCCACGATGTCCTGCGGCACCAGCCGCTCCAGCGCGCGGGCCGCGTCCTCGACCTTGCCGGACTTCGGCCGGAGCGCGATCTGGCCCATATGGGATACGTCGAAAAGGCCGGCGGAGCTGCGGGTATGCAGGTGCTCTTTCAGGACGCCCGCAGGGTACTGCACGGGCATCTCATAGCCCGCGAACGGCACCATCTTGCCGCCAAGGGACACATGCAGGGCGTAAAGGGGGGTGCGTCTGAGGGAGTTTTGGTCGTCGCGCGCAAGCATCACAGGGGCCCTCGCGGTTCCCGGGGAGGATTCCCCGAAAAACCAGTCGAAGCCCCATCTGTCGCTGTGCCTGAGAGTATTATCCCGTCGGCGGGTGCCACCCGGGCATCAATGCCCGTCAGCGCCTCTTTCCAGATGCTGTCAAAGCCACGCGGTCCTTTTGCCTGAGAGTTTCCGGGGCGGTTGCTCCTTCGGCGCCGGCTACCTGAAGCCGGTCTCTCCCGACGTGGCCGTACGATACAGGTAGGTACAGAACACAGGCCGGCCAAGCCTGTCAACGCGCCTGCAACAGCTATCAACGAGGATTGCGCGCCTGCGGCAACCCTCTGATCTCTCTGCACAGTTTCTGGACAGGGCAGCTCACCTTGTCTAAAAGCGCTATCGCCCGCAGATATCAGCCTTAATTCAGGTTTGGGCGGGACCACACCCGATTGGATGAACATGAGCGGCGTCAACGAGATCAGGTCGACCTTTCTGAACTTCTTTGCCAAGAACGGCCACGAGATCGTGCCGTCCTCGCCATTGGTGCCGCGCAACGACCCGACGCTGATGTTCACCAATGCCGGCATGGTGCAGTTCAAGAACGTCTTCACGGGCGTCGAGAAGCGCCCCTATCAGCGCGCCACCACCTCGCAGAAATGCGTGCGTGCTGGCGGCAAGCACAACGACCTCGACAATGTCGGCTACACCGCACGCCATCTCACCTTCTTCGAGATGCTCGGCAACTTCTCCTTCGGCGACTACTTCAAGGAGCGCGCGATCGAGCTCGCCTGGAATCTGATCACCAAGGATTTCGGGCTGAAGAAGGACAAGCTGCTCGTCACCGTCTATCACACTGACGACGAAGCGGCTGGCCTCTGGAAGAAGATCGCGGGCTTCTCGGACGATCGCATCATCCGTATTCCGACCTCGGACAATTTCTGGGCGATGGGCGATACCGGCCCGTGTGGCCCGTGCTCGGAGATCTTCATCGATCGCGGCGAGCACATCTGGGGAGGACCTCCGGGCAGCCCGGAAGAGGATGGTGATCGCTTCCTCGAATTCTGGAATCTCGTGTTCATGCAGTTCGAGCAGGTGACGAAGGAGGAGCGCCAGCCGTTGCCGCGTCCCTCGATCGACACCGGCATGGGCCTGGAGCGCATGGCCTGCATCCTCCAGGGCGTCGACAGCGTGTTCGAGACCGATCTCTTCCGTCAGCTGATCGATGCGACCGCGTCCGCGCTCGGCAGCGGACCGAATGAGCAGACGGTGGCCTCGTTCCGGGTCATCGCCGATCATCTGCGCTCCTCGGCCTTCCTCGTCTCTGACGGCGTGCTGCCCTCGAACGAGGGCCGCGGCTACGTGCTGCGCCGGATCATGCGCCGCGCGATGCGCCATGCGCAGCTCCTGGGCGCGAAAGAGCCGCTGATGCATCGCCTCGTCTGGGCGCTGGTCCGCGAGATGGGCCAGGCCTATCCGGAACTGGTGCGCGCGGAAAAGCTGATCGAGGAAACGCTGCGGCTGGAAGAGACTCGCTTCCGCAAGACGCTGGCGCGCGGCCTTGCGATTCTCGACGAGAAGAGCGCGTCCTTGAAGAAGGGCGACATGTTCGACGGCGACGTCGCCTTCACGCTCTACGACACCTACGGTTTCCCGCTCGACCTCACGCAGGACGCGCTGAAGTCGCGCGGCATCAGTGTCGACCAGTCCGCCTTCACCGATGCGATGGAACGCCAGCGCGAGAAGGCGCGGGCGTCCTGGGCGGGCTCCGGCGAGGCCGCTTCTGAGGCGATCTGGTTTCCGCTGCGCGAAAAACTCGGTGCCACCGAATTCCTTGGCTATGAGACCGAGAGCGCCGAAGGCGTCGTCGCGGCGCTGGTCAAGGACGGCAAGGAAATCGATACTCTCAAGGCCGGCGAGACTGGTTCGATCGTGCTCAACCAGACGCCGTTCTATGCGGAGTCCGGCGGCCAGGTCGGCGACACCGGCGTCATGGTCGGCGAGGGCGGGATCAAATTCCGCGTTACCGACACGCAGAAAAAGCTTGGCGATCTCTTCGTGCATATCGGCACGGTGGAGCAGGGCACGCTGAAGGCCGGCACTGCGCTTCAGCTCGAGGTGGACCACGCGCGCCGCTCCTCGATCCGCGCGCATCACTCCGCGACGCATCTCCTTCACGAGGCGCTGCGCCAGGTGCTCGGCGACCACATTGCGCAGCGCGGCTCGCTGGTCGCGCCCGATCGCCTGCGCTTCGACTTCGTGCATCCGAAGCCGATCACACCGGAGGAGCTCGCCCGCGTCGAGGACATCGCCAATGACGTGGTGCTGGAGAATGACGAGGTCACGACCCGCGTCATGGGCGTGGATGAGGCTCGCGAAGCCGGTGCGCGTGCGCTGTTCGGCGAGAAATATGGCGACGAGGTCCGCGTCGTCTCGATGGGCAAGACCGCGCGCGAACACGGCGCCAACGCGCTCGGCTGGTCGGTCGAGCTCTGCGGCGGCACCCATGTCAAGCGCACCGGCGATATCGGCCTGATCACGCTGACGAGCGAGAGCGCGGTCGCCTCCGGCGTGCGCCGTATCGAGGCGCTCACGGGGCGTCATGCGCGCAAGCACGCCAACGACACCATGGCGCTGGCGAAGACCGCAGCCGCCGAGCTGCGCACCTCGCTCGAGGACGTTCCGGCGCGCATCACCGCACTGATGGACGAGCGCAAGAAGCTCGAGCGCGAATTGTCCGACGCCCGCAAGAAGCTCGCGATGGGCGGGGGCGCATCGTCCGGCAATGGCGCTGCCGCAGGCGTGCGCGAGGTCGGCGACGTTAAGCTGATGGCGCGTGCGGTCGAAGGCATCGAGATGAAGGATCTCAAGAGCCTTGCCGACGACGGCAAGAAGCAGATCGGCTCCGGCGTGGTCGCGATCGTCGGCGTCACCGAGGACGGCAAGGCGGGCGTCGTGGTCGGCGTCACCGCCGACCTGACTTCGCGCTTCAATGCCGTCAATCTGGTTCGCGTCGCCTCCGAAGCGCTCGGTGGCAAGGGTGGCGGCGGCCGGCCTGACATGGCGCAGGCTGGCGGGCCCGACGGCGCCAATGCAGCGGCGGCGCTCTCGGCGATCGAAAAAGCCATGGTCGGCGCGTAGACACCGTGCGCCTCGTTCCGCGAGGACGTGGGCTGCGCGATCCCAATTTGAGGGATCGCCTCTATGAGCTTCTGGAGCACGATCCGCTGGCCTATTCCGCCGGGTCGCGCTTCATCCAGGTGATCATTGCCGTCATCGTGCTCGACGTCGTGGCAATGACGCTTGCCTCGGTGCCGGATCTGGATGCGCAATTCGACCCGCTGTTCTCGGCGGTCGCCATCTTCTCAGTGATGGTGTTCGCGCTGGAATACGCGGCGCGGCTATGGACGGTCGCGGGCCATACGCAGGGCAAGGGGTCGGCGCTTGCCGACCGGTTGTCCTACGTCTTCTCTGCGCTCGGCATCATCGATCTCATGGCGTTCCTGCCCGCAGCGATCGTGCTGGCCACCGGCCGGCACGCGACGCTGGCTGCGCTCGGCGTGCTGCCGTTCTTCAAGCTGATCCGCTATTCGCCGGCGATGCGCTCGCTGTTTGCAGCCGTCCATGCCGAACGGCGCGCCTTGATCGGATGCATTGTCATCCTGATCGGCGTGGTGCTCACCTTCGCCTCACTCCTCTACGCCATCGAGCGCGAGGTTCAGCCGGAGAAGCTCGGCACCATCCCGCAGGCGATGTGGTGGGCGATCGTGACGCTCGGCACGGTCGGCTATGGCGACGTCGTGCCGGTGACGCCACTCGGCAAGTTCGTCTCGGTGTTCGCCATCATCAGCGGCTTTGCCATGATCGCGTTGCCGGTCGCGATCATCTCGAGCGCCTTTGCCGAAGAGGTGAAGCGGCGCGATTTCGTCGTCACCTGGGGCATGCTCGCGCGCGTGCCGTTGTTCTCGCCCCTTTCGGCATCAGAGATCGCGGACATCATGCGGCTCCTGCGGGCCCGCACCATCGAGCAGGGCGAGATCCTGGTTCGCCGCGGCGATGTCGCCTCGTCGATGTATTTCATCACCGCAGGCGAGGTCGAGATTTCACTCCCGAGCCAGCGCGTGCGGCTTGCCGACGGCACTTTCTTCGGCGAGATCGCACTGCTGCACAAAACCAAACGCAGCGGCACGGTGACCGCCACGCGCAAGACCCGCCTTCTGGTGCTCGACGCCCAACATTTTCATGCCCTGATCGAACGTATGCCGACGCTCGCCGCGCATGTGCACAAGACGGCCAAGGCGCGGCTCGAAGAGACGGGCGACCTCGCGGCGACTGAGATCGCGCAGGCGGAGCAGGAGCACACCGACCGCTGAGCGATCAGCCCTTGCGCAGGAAGACGTAATCGGCCGAGTAGGGCGCGCTCTTGAACTCGCCGGCCTTCTCGCATGCGCCGTCGAGCTTGCCGCCATGGGTGTTGATGCGCTGGACGGTGGTGACGGGCGTGAGAACGCCGCTGCCGCGGCGCGAGGCAACGTCCAGCTTCAGCCAGGGGATATCGCCTGCGGTTGCGCCTGGCGCGTTGCCGATGGCCTTGCCGACCACGGCACTGCCGTCGGCGTGCTCCCAGTTGGGGCCTGCATAGTGGCGGCCGATTGTCTTGCCGTCGGAAAGCAGAGTCGCGATCGGCTCGCGGAAGGCCCAGGCGAGCTTGCCGTCGGTCCCAGCCTTGCACTCATAAACCTGCGCGCCCTCGGCGTGGACGTTGAGCACGACGGTCTCACCGGGGGCGGCGATCGCCTCGGGGAGCTCCGCGGCTGCGGCCGGTCCGATCAGGGCCGAGAGCAGCAAAGTGGGGACGGCGAGCTTGGTGGACATGGTCGGTCTCCGGGCAATGGGCGTCAAAATGAAGGGCCGCGCTGAGCGCGGCCCAGGATGCTGTCGAATGTCACTCAGGCGAAAATGCGGACAGCGCCTAGGCCGCAAGCGCCTTCGCGAGGTTCTCGGCGACCTTGTCGAGGAAGCCGGTGGTGGAGAGCCAGCGCTGGTCGGCGCCGACGAGGAGCGCGAGGTCCTTGGTCATGTAGCCGTCTTCGACGGTGTCGACGCAAACCTTCTCCAGAGTGGCCGCAAACTTCGCCAGCTCCGGGTTGTTGTCAAGCTTGGCGCGGTGGGCGAGGCCACGGGTCCAGGCGAAGATCGATGCGATCGAGTTGGTCGAGGTCTCCTTGCCCTTCTGGTGCTCGCGGTAGTGGCGGGTCACCGTGCCGTGGGCGGCTTCGGCTTCGACCGTCTTGCCGTCGGGCGTGAGCAGGACCGAGGTCATCAGGCCGAGCGAGCCGTAGCCCTGCGCCACCGTGTCGGACTGCACGTCGCCGTCGTAGTTCTTACAGGCCCAGACGTAGCCGCCGGACCACTTCAGCGCCGAAGCTACCATGTCGTCGATCAGGCGGTGCTCGTAGGTCAGGCCCTTGGCGTCGAATTCCTTCTTGAACTCGCGGTCGAAGACGTCCTGGAAGATGTCCTTGAAGCGGCCGTCATAGACCTTCAGAATCGTGTTCTTGGTCGAGAGATAGACCGGGTAGTTGCGCATCAGCCCGTAGTTGAACGAGGCGCGGGCGAAGTCGATGATGGAGTCGTCGAGATTGTACATCTCCATGGCGACGCCGGCGCCGGGGGCCTTGAAGACCTCCTTTTCGATCACGGTGCCGTCCTCGCCGACGAACTTCAGCGACAACGTGCCCTTGCCCGGGAACTTGATGTCGGTGGCGCGGTACTGGTCGCCATAGGCATGGCGGCCGATGATGATCGGCTTGGTCCAGCCGGGAACGAGACGCGGCACGTTCTTGCAGATGATCGGCTCGCGGAAGATCACGCCGCCGAGGATGTTGCGGATCGTGCCGTTCGGCGACTTCCACATCTGCTTGAGGTTGAACTCCTTCACCCGGGCCTCGTCCGGGGTGATGGTGGCGCACTTCACGCCGACGCCGACCTTCTTGATCGCCTCGGCGGCGTCGATCGTCACCTGATCGTTGGTCTGATCGCGGTGCTCCATCCCCAGGTCGAAATAGAGCAGCTGGACATCGAGGAACGGGTTGATCAGCTTGTCCTTGATGTACTGCCAGATGATCCGGGTCATCTCGTCGCCATCGAGTTCGACGACGGGGTTGGACACCTTGATTTTTGCCATGATCGGGGAAGCCTCTTGGGAACGGCGCCAGGCGGCGCCAACGGGAATATCCGCCGCCTCATAGCACCGGGAAGCGGCGGGCGAAAGCCAAGGGATTATGCACTTTTAGCCCATCCAGCATCCTTAAGATGGGGAGCCGCAGCGGCGCTGCGGTCCGGGATGGCGCTGAAGTTTCGGGCGAGATTCAATAGTCGAATCTAACCCTGTTATTTCGCTTGAGAATTCCGTCAGGACAGGCAAACGAGGCGCAATCGGCGGAGCCGGCCGGTGGCCGGCTTGAATCAATTCCTAAGGCAGCCTCTCCAAGGCCTTGAGAACCAGCGTGAAAGCAAAACGAGATGTCGGGGACTGACAAGAGCAAGGCGGGCCTCGCCCTCGACGGTCCCATCGTGATCCTGGTCGAGCCGCAGCTCGGCGAGAACATCGGCATGGCGGCCCGCGCCATGGGCAACTTCGCCCTGAGCCGTTTACGCATCGTCAAGCCGCGCGACGGCTGGCCCAACATCGCCGCCCAGCGCGCCGCGGCCGGCGCCGACCATATCCTGGAGCGGGTCGAGCTGTTCGATACCGTCGAACAGGCTGTCTCCGACCTCGACCTGCTGTTCGCCACCTCCGCCCGGGCCCATGACCAGGCGAAGCCAGTGGTCGGCCCTGAAGCGGCGACGACCGAGATCGCCGGCCATCTCGCCACCGGCGGAAAGGCCGGCATTCTCTTTGGCCGCGAGCGCTGGGGGCTGACCAACGAGGAGGTCGCGCTCGCCAACCGGGTGGTCACCTTCCCGGTCAATCCGGGCTTCGCCTCGCTGAATCTCGCGCAGGCGGTGCTGCTGGTCGGCTACGAATGGTTCAAGCGGGCGACGGAGGGCGCCTTGCCGCACGGCATGCCGGAGCGCTCGGAGCGCGCCTCGCAGCACCAGATCCAGGCCTTCTTCGATAACCTCGTGCGCGAGCTCGACCGCGTCGAATTCCTGCGCCCGGCCGAGAAGCGCGACACCATGCTGGTCAATTTGCGCAACATCTTCACCCGCATGGAGCCGACCAAGCAGGACATGCACACCCTGCACGGCGTGGTGATGGCGATCGCTGAAGGGCGCAAGGGCCCGGCCAAGGGCGGCGTGCTCGACGGCGAGCAGGCGACGCGGCTGCGCGCGCTGCTCGCCGAGCACGGCCAGGGCGCGGCGCCCGACAGCGGCAGCACCGTGCGCGGGCTCGCGCGCCTGCTTCGTCGCAACCCGACCGACGCCGAACGCCTGCTCTGGCAGGCCCTGACCCGCGATCGTCGCTTCGCCGGCCAGTTCAAGCGCCAGACGCCGGTCGGCCGTCACATCCCGGACTTCGTTTCCTTCGTGCACCGGCTTGCGATCGAGCTGGTCAATCCGGGCGAGGGCGAGACCATCGCGGCGGACCGAGCGGCAAGGCGGGCGTGGCTCGAGGCGAGGGACTATCGGGTGATCGAGATCAAGGCGGTGGATGTGGAGCGGGATTTGGAAGCGGAGCTGGTGCGACTGCAAGATATGATGGCGCAGCCGACATAGCTTTGGGCGCGCCGCGGTTTGCGAGCGCCGCAACCAAGGGCTGTGCAGGAGTGTCGTTGGTTGCTAATATGGTCCCTGGGAATTGAGTTGGGGACTGCATGTTTGGAATGACAGGCCGCGCACTCGTCTGTGCGGCAGGAGGCGCAAGCGCTTTGGCGCTGACGACCTTGCTCGAAATATCGACCGCCCGCGCGGAAATGCCCTTGACCGCCAAGTGCAACGCGGTCGGAAATTTCAGTGTCGATGACCGGATCGCGGGATGCACGGCTGTTATCGAGTCGGCGACGGCGATGCAGCAAGGTGTTGTCATGGCGCATCTCCGCCGCGCCATGTTCTATCGCCAGAAAGGTGAGGTCGACCGTGCGATCGCCGACTACGACCAGATCATCGAACACTATCCGAACAATCTGAACGCCCGACTCTATCGGGCTTCTGCGCATATCCAGAAGCAAGAGCCCGAGGCCGCGCTGTCTGACTACGACAAGGTGATCGAGCTCGATCCCAAGAGTACCTATGCATATCTTGGACGAGCCCAAGTCCACTTGGCGAGACGCGACTTCGTCCGCGCTATCGCCGACTATGATCAGGCCCTTCTGATCCATCCGGACAATGTCAAAGCGCATGTCGACAGGGGCCTCGCTTACATCCGCAATGGAGACCCGGGTCGTGCCATGGCCGACTGTGACCGAGCGGTCGAGATCAGCCCGCAAACCGGCGGTGGCCAGTTGTGCCGCGGCCGGGTTTACTTCGCCAAGGGTGACAAAGAGCGCGCATTGGCCGAACTCGATCAAACCATCCAGATCAAGCCAAGGAACGAGAATTTTTACTACTTCCGCGCCGAATCCTTTCTTCAGCTGGGCGAGTTCGACCGCGCTATGGCCGACTATGACCGGATCATCGAGCTGAACCCACGAAGCCGATCTGTCTACGTCTGTCGCGGTGTCGCCTATGCTCGAAAGGGCGACTATGACCGCGCCATTGCCGATTACACCCAGGCGATGCAGCTGGCACATCAGGATGAAGGATCCCCCGATCGGAAGACTCAGATTCAAGGTCAAGACGGTGACCCAGCTTCTGCGTCCGTCGATGGTGAGTCCGTTGTATCTGCCTCAGATGGCCCTGCGCTCCGCGCTCGGGGAGCAGCCTACTACGCAAAAGGGGACCTTGACCGCGCTATCGCAGACTATCATGAGGCGATCCGCCTCAATCCCAAAGATAAGGATGCAATATCGCTTCGCGGCAACGCGTACAAAACCAAGGGGGACTTCGGCCGCGCGA
This sequence comes from Bradyrhizobium sp. UFLA05-125, assembly GCF_059803515.1. Taxonomy (NCBI): domain Bacteria; kingdom Pseudomonadati; phylum Pseudomonadota; class Alphaproteobacteria; order Hyphomicrobiales; family Nitrobacteraceae; genus Bradyrhizobium; species Bradyrhizobium sp. UFLA05-125. Next base: position 50,863 of record NZ_JBANBJ010000005.1, read on the forward strand.
TCGCGGACTACGATCAACTCCTGCAACTCGATACCAAGAATGCGCGCGCCTACTTTCATCGTGCGAGGGTTTATTGGCAGAGTGCTTCATTCGCCAAATCGTTGACCGACCTGGATCAGGCGATCCAGCTTGATCCAAAAGGCGCCTATCCGGTCGTGTGGCGCGAAATCGTCGCAAAGCGCAGCGACCAACCGAGCCGGCTCAGCGAAGATGTAAAGCAACTGGATGCGACCAAATGGCCCGCGCCGATCGTCAACCTCTTTCTTGGCACGATGACGCCGCAGCAAGTGCGCGGCGCTGCCGACGATGCCGACCCCAGGAAGAAAAAGGAGCAGGTCTGCGAGGCGAATTTTTATGCCGCCGAGTTCGCCTTGCAGCGCGGCTCAAAGGAAGAGGCGCGGCCATTGTTTGAGCTAGCGGCGGCTGATTGTCCGAAGACCTTCATCGAAAGTCAGGCCGCCACTGTCGAACTGAAGGGCCTGAGCGCGAATCCCTGACAGCCGATTGGCACGTTTCGTGCTCGTCCATACGGCACGAAACGAGGTTGCCGCTATCCTATCCGCCGCAAGGGAAGCGATAGCGCGACACAACGGCCTGCAAGGGAGTCCCCAACATGAAACGTTCCGACCTCACCGAAAAACTGCTCGACATCAAGCGCGAGAAGGGCTGGAGCTGGAAATACATCTGCGACAAGATCGGCGGCTATTCCGAGGTGCTGATCGTTGGCGCGATCATGGGCCAGATGAAGCTGACCAAGCCGCAGGCCGCCAATGCCGGCGAGCTGTTCGGCCTGTCTAAGGCGGAGACTGCGATGCTCAACGAGGTGCCGATGCGCGGCACGGGCTCGCCGATGCCGCCGACTGATCCCCTGATCTACCGCTTCTACGAGATGGTGATGGTCAACGGTCCGGCCTGGAAGGCCCTGATCGAGGAGGAGTTCGGCGACGGCATCATGTCGGCGATCGACTTCGATATGGCGATCGAGCGCGTCGCCAACCCCAAGGGTGACCGCGTCCAGGTCACCATGAGCGGCAAATTCCTGCCGTACAAATATTATGGCGCCAGCGGCAACGTGCCGGAGTACGGTTTCAAGGAGGAGTGACCGCGGCGAAGGCGTCGCGGAGCTCCTTGATCGGCGCCATCTCGCGAACATAGGTGAAGGACCCTGTCTCCTTCATCTCGCGCGCGCTGCGCAGGAAGGCTGCGAGCGCAAATCGCGACATGGCGCCGCCGACGCTGATGCGCTTGACGCCCGCCTCGGACAATTGCGCGAGCGTCAGCGTCGGGTCAGCAAAGCCCATCACCAGGTTGAAGGGCTTTGTCACCGACGAGACGATCGTCTTGATCGTCGCGAGGTCGTAGACGCCGGGTGCATAGAGCACATCGGCGCCTGCGGCCTCGAACGCCCTAAGGCGCTTGATCGTGTCGTCGAGATCGTTGCGGCCCTTCAGCAGGTTCTCGGCGCGCGCCGTCAGCGTGAACGGGAAGGGCAGCGCGCGCGCCGCCTCGACGGCGGCCTGCACACGCTCGACCGCGAGCGAGAAATCATAGATCGGCCGCGCCCGATCGCCCGTTGAATCCTCGATCGAGCCGCCGACTGCGCCGGCCTCGGCCGCGCGCCGGATGGCCTCGGCCGCGCCTTTCGGCTCATGCGCGCCGCAGTTCTCGAGATCGACGCTCACCGGCAGGTCGGTCGCCGCCGCAATCGCGCGGCAATTGTCGAGGATGGCATCCAGGCTGACGGTCGCGCTGCCGAGCATGTTGGCGAGGCCGTGGCTGGTGGTGGCGAGTGCCTCGAAGCCCATGGCTGCAAGCAGTTTTGCGGTGCCGGCGTCCCAGGGATTGGGAATGATGAAGGCGCCTGGCCGCTCGTGCAGGGCTCGAAACGTTTGTGCCTTCTCCAATTGGTTCGCCATGGCTTGCTTCCCGTGTGCTGGTGTCTGTTCGGACACCAGCGATAGGAGCATTTCCTCCATTCGCCAAATTTGTTATTTCTCTCCACATCATCAGCTTTTTGCATGAGGTGTCCGCGATGGACCGCGATGCCCTCGGTACGTTCCTGACCGTTCACCGCAGGGGAGGCATCTCGAATGCGGCCAAGGTGCTGCATCGCTCGCAGCCGGCGATCTCGCGCCGCATTGCGCTCTTGGAGCAGGAGCTCGGCGTGCCCCTGTTCGAGCGGGTCGCGGGCCGTACGCTGCTGAGCGATGCCGGGCGCGTACTGGTCCCCTATGCCGAGCGTGCCGTCGCGGCCGCGCAGGATGCCGAGCAGGCGATACGCGCTCTGACGAAGCAGAATTCGGGACCAGTCTCGCTCGCCGTGACCGGCACGCTCGCCGACAGCCGCCTCTCGGAGATCATGAAAGGATTTGCGAAAGCGAATTCGGACGTCACGCTCGCGCTTCGCACCGCCACCAGCGCCGAGGTCAGCGACCTCATCCGCCGCGGCGAGGCGACGATCGGGCTGCGCTACAATGTCGACCGGTCGGCTGACCTCGCTTGCGAGCCGGTCCTGACTGAAAGGCTACAGGTCGTTTGCGCGCCGGATCATCCGCTCGCCGGCAGGCACGTCGGTCGTCTCGCCGAGCTTCGCGAGCAACGCTGGATCGCGTTTCCCGAGATACCCGGGCGCCGCGAGATCGCGGCTTCACACGTCTTTGCGTTGTTTCTCACGCAAGGATTGGGCGAGGTGGAGTGGACGCCGGTCGATAGCCTCACCGCGCAGAAGCGCCTCGTCGAGTCGGGCTTCGGCCTTGCGCTGCTCGCGCAAAGCCATGTGGCCGAGGAGATGGCCTCGGGCACCATGTCGACCATTGCTGTCGGCGATCTGTCGGCAAGTCACGATGTGACCGTCGTCACCCGGCGAGACGGATTTTTGAGCATGGCTGCGCGGCGGTTGCTGGAGGCGATTCGGCGTGACTACAGCGCTGTCGGCGCTGTCGTGGCCGGGCGTCCGCGGAAAGGTCGCGCGGCGCGCAAAACACGTGCGCGCCGGCGTGCCGCCTAGAAGGCGTTCGCTTATTTCCCCGTCTTCACCTCGGCCGCCGCCACCGCGATCAGTTCGTTCATCTTGGTGCGAATCGCCTGCTCGGTGACGGCCACGCCTTTGGCTGAGAAATCGCCCAAAACCTTGCGCAGGACGTCACCATCGCCGGCTTCCTCGAAATCAGCTGCGACCACCTCCTTGGCATAAGTCGTGGCCGCATCCCCCGCGAGACCGAGCTGTTCGGCGGCCCAGAGGCCGAGCAGGCGATTGCGGCGGGCCTCGGCCTTGAATTTCTGCTCCTCGTCGAGGGCGAATTTCTTCTCGAAGCCTTCCTCGCGCTTGTCGAAAGTGGTCATGCTTTTCCGTTCCAATTCCCTTGCTGAATCCGGCGGTGGCGCTGCGTTGCGGTGACCCCGGCCGATGCCTAGATAAGGGGCATGAATCGGCAGACCAATGAGCCGTTAAGTCGCAGGCAAGACGGTATAAGTTGATGCCGGAAGGGCTGGATCGATTGTGCTGGGGCAGCCAATCGGATAGGTTGCCTAAGGTTTGGTTCCTGTTCTGTTTCTATGGGTTCCAGGCCGTTCACGGCAGCTCCGCTGTGGGTCCTAATCCTTGTCAACCGGAGCACACCAAATTCATGGATTTTAACAAAACACGGTACATCCCCATGAGCCGTCGGCGTCGCATTTATGAAGGCAAGGCAAAGGTTCTTTACGAAGGTCCCGAGCCGGGCACCTTGATCCAGCACTTCAAAGACGACGCCACCGCGTTCAATGCGAAGAAGCACCAGGTGATCGAGGGCAAGGGTGTCCTCAACAACCGGATCTCGGAGTACCTGTTTCAGCACCTCAACGACATCGGGGTGCCGACCCATTTCATCCGTCGCCTCAACATGCGCGAGCAGTTGATCCGCGAGGTCGAGATCGTGCCGCTCGAGGTGGTGGTGCGGAACGTCGCCGCGGGCTCCCTGTCGCAGCGGCTCGGCATCGAGGAGGGCACGCAGCTGCCGCGCTCGATCATCGAATTCTACTACAAGAACGACCAGCTCAACGATCCCATGGTGTCGGAAGAGCACATCACCGCTTTCGGCTGGGCGACGCCGCAGGAGATCGACGACATCATGGCGCTCGCCATCCGCGTCAACGATTTCCTCACCGGTCTCTTCCTCGGCATCGGAATCCGCCTCGTCGACTTCAAGATGGAATGCGGCCGCCTGTTCGAGAACGAGATGATGCGCATCATCGTCGCCGACGAGATCTCACCGGACTCCTGCCGTCTCTGGGACATCAAGTCGAACGAGAAGCTCGACAAGGACCGCTTCCGGCGCGACCTCGGCGGCCTGCTCGAGGCATATACCGAAGTTGCAAAGCGACTCGGCATCCTCATGGAGAACGAGCGTCCGGCGGGCTCGGGCCCGGTGCTGGTGAAGAGCTGAGAGGGATTATCGACGTGAAGGCACGTGTCACCGTTACCCTGAAGACGGGCATTCTGGATCCGCAGGGCAAGGCCATCGAAGGCGCGCTGAAATCGCTCGGCGTCGACGGTATCGCCAGCGTCCGACAGGGCAAGGTGTTCGACATCGAGCTCGCCGGCGCGGACAAGGCCAAGGCGGAGGCCGCGCTGAAGGAGGCCGCCGACAAGCTGCTCGCCAACACGGTGATCGAGAACTATCGCGTCGAGATCGTCTAGCGTTCACAGCCACCCGACGCGGCGGAAGCGCCAGTAGAGCGCGAGACACGCCACCACCATCAGGCCCAGTACGGCAAAATAGCCGTACTCCCAGTCCAGCTCCGGCATGTGCTTGAAATTCATGCCGTAGATTCCTGCGACCGCCGTCGGAACGGCGATGATGGCAAGCCACGAGGCGAGTCGCTTGGAGACCAACGTTTCCTGCGCCTGGCCAACCAAGAGGCTCGCCTCGAACGCGAATGCCAGTACTTCGCGCATGGAATCGATGCGTTCCTGGATGTTGCGGACGTGATCGGTGACGTCGCGAAACAGGGGCTGCATGGTCGGACGCACCATCGACAGCTCATCGTGCTCCAGCCGGCGGCAAACTTCCACCAACGGCCCGATTGCGTTCCGGAGCCGCAGCAGGTCACGACGCAGCATGTAGAGCCGTTCGATCTGCGGCTTGGTGATCACGTTGGAAAGTACGTGGTCCTCGATCTCCTCGACCTCCTCGTGAATGCTTTCGAGCACGGGGGAGTAGTTGTCGACGATGAAATCGAGGATGGCATAGAGGATGTAGTCCTCACCGCGGGCCAGCGCCCGCGGACAGCTTTCGCAGCGCGCGCGCACCGCCGTGTAGGACGTCGAGGCGCCGTGACGGACGGTGACGAGATAGCCGTCGCCGACGAAGATGTGCGTCTCGCCGAAAGCGATGCGGCCGTCGATGAGTTGCGCCGTGCGCGCGACGATGAACAGGGCCTCGCCATATTGCTCGATCTTCGGCCGCTGATGGGCGTTGTTGGCGTCCTCGATCGCAAACTCGTGCAGATCGAATTGCTTCTGCACGGCGCTGAGCATCGCCATGTCCGGCTCATGCAGCCCGATCCAGACGACATGGCCGGGCTTTGCCCGCCAGCTCGAGGCTTCGCTGATTGCGATGTTGGCGACGCGCCGGCCATCGACATAGGCACCGGCCGCAACGACGCCCTCGGTGGTGACCGGTTCGGCTGGGGATGTGGGCGAGGACGGGACGTTCATGGCTTCAATCCCAAGCAAAATCGTTCGGCCAAAGAGCTGGCTATGGCCTGTGCACAAAGCGGCCAAGTGAGGCTAGCACTGGTAAAATCCGCGTCAAATGGTTATGTCTCCTCACGATTTGGCCGCCGGCCAGCCCGATTCCATTCCTCGCTTCGGAACTCAAAGCCATGAAAGCCGCCATCCTCGTCTTTCCCGGAATCAACCGCGAGCGCGACATGGCGCGTGCGCTGAAGCTGATCTCGGGACGCGAGCCGGCGATGGTCTGGCACGCCGAGAACTCGCTGCCGGCAGGAACCGATCTGGTCGTGGTGCCCGGTGGTTTCTCTTATGGCGATTATTTGCGCTGTGGCGCCATCGCGGCGCGCGCGCCGGTGATGGATGCGGTGCGCGATTATGCGGCCGATGGCGGCCTCGTGCTCGGCGTCTGCAACGGTTTCCAGATCCTCTGCGAGTCCGGTCTCTTGCCGGGCGTGCTGATGCGCAATGCGCGGCTGAAGTTCATCTGTCACGACGTGCATCTGCGCGTCGAGCGCTCCGATACGCCGTTCACCCGCGGCTACAATGCCGGCCAGGTGATCCGCGTGCCGGTCGCCCATGGCGAGGGCAACTACGAGGCGGATGAAGAGACTATCAAGCGGCTCGAAGGCGAGGGCCGGGTGCTCTATCGCTATTGCTCGGCCGAGGGCGTGGTCGACGAAGCCCACAACATCAACGGCGCGGCCCATTCCATCGCCGGGATCGTCAACGACAAGGGCAACGTGCTCGGCATGATGCCGCATCCGGAAAATCACGTCGAAGACATCATGGGCTGCACCGACGGACGCGGCCTGTTCGCCGGCCTCGTCGCGCATCTCGACCGCGCGGCGTGAACCTCATCACCCGACATCGCGACTGACGAAGGGTTGTTCGATCGCGCGCGAAGTCCCGCGCGTTTGGAACAACTCTGGATTGTTTCACTGCATCGACATGCTATCAAGGGTGTCGGCGCCATTGATACGTACGTCGGATTTCGCATGCCCGTTGCCCTGATCGTCCTGCTGCTCGAGATCACGCTCATTTGGCACGCAGCACGCACCGGGCGGCTGCGGCCCTGGGCGTTCATCATCCTGATGGTGCCGCTGGTCGGGTCGCTGGCCTACATCGTTGTCGAACTCATTCCCGAATGGTTCTCGAGCCCGCAGGCGCGACAGGCCCGCCAGCGCTTCGCCAACCGGCTCGACCCGGAGAAGCGCTATCGCGAATTGCAGGATCGCCTCGCCGCGACCGATTCCATCGTCAATCGCGCCGCGCTCGCCGAGGAATGCGTGAAGATCGCGCGATTCGGCGAGGCCGAGCGGCACTACGATCACATCCTGAAGCTGCCGATGGGGCACGACCCCGCCTATGCGCTCGGCAAGGCTCAGGCAGAATTTTCAGGCAATCGTCCGGCCGATGCGCTGGCGACGCTCGACGATCTCCAGAAGCAGTGGCCGGAATTCGATTCGGCCGAAGCGCATCTTCTGTATGCCCGCGCTCTTGCCGAGGTCGGACGCCTCGACGAGGCGCTCGAGGAATATCACGCCGTGTCGGCCTATTTCCCCGGTGCCGAGGCGCGGGTGCGCTACGGCATGCTGCTGCAAATGGTCGGCCGCACCGCGGAAGCGCGGGTGATCTTCAACGAGCTCCTGATCCAGATGCGGCGCGCACCAAAATATCTGCGCAATGCGCAGGCCGAGTGGCTCTCGATCGCCGAGAAGCAGCTTTCGACCTGAGCGGCCGGCGCTGGCTCGCCGTCCATCGCGCGTGGTGCGGCTCCCGGGTCAGGCACCGGTCGGCGATGGCGCCTTCCGCTTCACCCGCTTGATCGTGCCGGAGAAGGTGAACAGCCTGCGCTCGCCGGCCATCATCTCGCCGCGCAGGAAGATCAGCGAGCCGCCGGCGCGGGTGACCTCACCGATGCATTCGATCAGCTCCCCCTCGTGCCCGGCATCGAGGAATTCGCAGCCAAAATTGACGGTCACGCCGCGGCCGTCCAGCGCGTGGCGGCCGATCGCGAACAGGCAGTAATCGGCGAACGCCATGAAGCAACCGCCATGGACGTTCTGGGAGCCGTTGAGGTGCTTCTTCTCGACCCGGAAGGCGCAGCGCACGCGGCCGTCCTCCTCGAAGCGGTGCCAGAAGGGACCGATATGGTTCTCAAAACTATCGCGAATCCAGGTCTGCCAGCCCTTGAATTCCCCCTCGGTCGCGACATGCAGGTCGGGGCGGCGGTCGGGCATCGTTTTGGTCAGCTCGTGCAAGGAATGGGGCCTTCAAATGAGGGGTTTTTGCCCTTAAATCCGATCCATCCGCGCTGTGCAATTCCTGTTCCCGCGGGCCCCTTCTGCAAAACTATGGACAGTGGGAAAATGCGCCTTAAAGGGCTTTTCCCAGGCCGTGGATGTTCCTAAGAACGGCCAGACCCCGCCGAAAGCGCCGAATCCATGCTCAAGAACGAACCAAAGATCACCCCCGAACTGGTCGCCGCCCACGGGCTCAAGCCCGACGAGTATGAGCGCATCCTGAAGCTGATCGGGCGGGAGCCGACCTTCACCGAACTCGGCATCTTCTCGGCGATGTGGAACGAGCACTGCTCGTACAAGTCCTCGCGCATCCATCTGCGCGGCCTGCCGACGAAAGCGCCCTGGGTGGTCCAGGGGCCTGGCGAGAACGCCGGCGTGATCGATATCGGCGACGGCCAAGCCGTGGTCTTCAAGATGGAGAGCCACAACCACCCGAGCTACATCGAGCCCTATCAGGGCGCGACCACCGGCGTCGGCGGCATCTTGCGCGACGTCTTCACCATGGGCGCGCGCCCGATCGCCTGCCTGAACGCGCTGAGCTTTGGCGCACCCGAGCATCCCAAGACGCGGCACCTCGTCTCCGGCGTCGTCGCCGGCGTCGGCGGCTACGGCAATTCCTTCGGCGTGCCGACGGTCGGCGGCCAGGTGCGCTTCCACACCCGCTATGACGGCAACATCCTCGTCAACGCCATGGCGGTCGGCCTCGCTGACGCCGACAAGATCTTCTATGCGGCCGCCTCCGGCGTGAACATGCCGATCGTCTATTTGGGCTCGAAGACGGGCCGCGACGGCATTCACGGCGCCTCGATGGCGTCGGCCGAGTTCGACGACAAGTCCGAGGAAAAGCGCCCGACCGTGCAGGTCGGAGATCCCTTCGCCGAAAAGCTTTTGCTCGAGGCCTGCCTCGAGATCATGGAAAAGGGCTGTGTCATCGCGATCCAGGACATGGGCGCGGCGGGGCTCACATGCTCGGCAGTCGAAATGGGCGCCAAGGGCGACCTCGGCGTCGATCTCGACCTCGACGCGGTGCCGACGCGCGAGACCGGCATGAGCGCCTACGAGATGATGCTCTCGGAGAGCCAGGAGCGCATGCTCATGGTGCTCAAGCCCGAGAAGGAGAAAGAGGCGGAGGCGATCTTCAAGAAATGGGGGCTCGACTTCGCCGTGGTGGGTTACACCACGCCAACCAAGCGCTTTGTGGTCAAGCATGGCGGCGACGTCATGGCCGACCTGCCGATCAAGGAGCTCGGCGATGAGGCGCCGGTCTACGACCGGCCGCATGTCGCTTCAAGCTCGCTGCCGGTCGTGCATGCCCGAGAGGTGGCGGCGCCGATGGGCATTGGTGCTGCGCTCGAGAAACTGATCGGCACGCCCGAGCTGTGCAGCAAGCGCTGGGTCTGGGAGCAGTACGACCACGTCATCCTCGGCAACACCGTGCAGCGTCCGGGCGGCGATGCTGCCGTCGTCCGCGTAGAGGACGGGCCGAAGGGGCTCGCGATGACGGTGGATGTGACGCCGCGCTATTGCGAGGCTGATCCATTCGAGGGTGGCAAGCAGGCGGTGGCCGAAGCCTGGCGCAACATTACCGCGGTCGGGGGCAAGCCGCTCGCGATCACCGACAATCTCAATTTCGGCAATCCGGAACGGCCCGAGATCATGGGCCAGTTCGTCGGCTGCCTGAAGGGCATTTCGGACGCCTGCCGCGCGCTCGACTTCCCGGTCGTGTCCGGCAACGTCTCGCTCTACAACGAGACCAATGGCCGCGCGATCCTGCCGACGCCCTCGATCGGCGGCGTCGGCGTGCTCGATGATTTCACCAAGTCCGCTTCGCTCGCCTTCAAGGCCGAGGGCGAGGCGATCCTGTTGATCGGCGAGACCCATGGCTGGCTAGGCCAGTCGGTTTATCTGCGCGACATCTGCGGTCGCGAGGAGGGCGCGCCACCGCCGGTTGATCTCACCGCCGAGAAGCGCAATGGCGACGTGGTGCGCGGCATGATCCATGCGGGCACTGCGACCGCAGCGCACGATCTTTCCGACGGCGGTCTTCTGGTGGCGCTGGCCGAGATGGCGATGGCGAGCGGCATCGGAGCGCGCCTGTTGGCTGCGCCCACCGCGCTCGTGCCGCACGCCTATTGGTTCGGCGAGGACCAGGCGCGCTACATTGTGACGGTGCCTGAAACACAGGCCGGCCTCGTGCTTGCAAAGATGCGCGGCTGCGAGGTGCCCTGCGTGCGCATCGGCACCACCGGCGGCGACGCGATTACGATTGGCGGCGAGGCGCCGGTCAAGATCGACACGCTGCGCACCGCATTCGAGCGCTGGCTGCCGGAGTATATGGGCGCGAAGGTGGCTTGAGGTCATTCCGGGGCGCGCGATAGCGCGAACCCGGAATCTCGAGATTCCGGGTTCGATGCTGCGCATCGCCCCGGAATGACTCCCTCACAACACCCGTGTCGCGCCGGGAATCTTTCGTAGCGCTGCCGTGGCGGCCCAGCTCAGGATTACCGTGAGCACGAACGCGATCGTCGCCTTCACGATCGCCGGCACGCTGACGTCGAACAGGTAATACTGGATCCACAGCACGATCGGGTAGTGCACCAGGAACATGCCGTAGGCTTCGCCCTGCATGCGGTCGAGCAACGTCGGTCCCGGTGCTTTCGAGTGCAGGAAGAAGGCGAGGATCGTCAGCAGGATCGCGGCCGAGAACAGCACGAAGAACGAGCCGTAGATTGCATGATACCACCACGGCAGATGGGGCGGATTGCCCAGGATCTCGCGCTTGACGAAGATCATGCACCACATGCCCGCGTAGGGGAGCAGGGTGACGAACAGCCAGCTCCATCGGCTTTTCGGTAACTGGCCGTCCGGGCCCAGCACGCCGGTGGCCATGCTGGCACAGCCGACGCCGGCGCCGATGAAGAAATAGGAGGCGTAGAGCAGCACACGGCTCGCCTGCACCGAGAACGGTCCAAATTCGAACCAGTGATTGACGCCGTAATAGATCAGCAACGGGATGTAGGCGATCTCGGTGACGATGCAGAGCAGCAGCCAGAACCGCCACGGCTCCTTGAAGCCCAATTGCGAGACCCGGTTGATCGGGAACACCAGCGTCGACGAGACCCGGTAGAGCAGGCACGCGGTGACGTCGAAGGCGAGCAGCACCCAGACGAACCAGATCGGACCGCTTGGCCATGGCCCGACGGTCACCGTCTTCCACCAGAACGCCGAGAAGGTGAGATCGGAGCCGCCCTGCAATGCCAGCGCGTAATAGGCGAACGGGATCAGCGTCAGCGCGCAGACGGCGAAGGGAAGGCCGAGCCGAAGCATGCGGTCGCTGATGAAAGTCAGCGGTGCCTTGTGGCCGAGGCCGGGCCATACGAACAGTCCCGACAGGAAGAAGAACATCGCCATGAAGAACGAGTCGTTGGCGAGCACGATCAGATCGAACCCGATCCACTCGGTCGGATCGGTGTGACCGAAATAGGTATAGGGGATGACGGCGTGATGCAGCAGCACCACAAGGGTCAGGAACGTGCGCGCCCGATCCAGCGACAGGTTTCGCACCTTGCTTTTGGGAGCAGCGCTGACCTCCGCGCCAGCCGTCGCCGTAGGTGAGATCGTTGTCATGTTCGCCCCGGTTGCATCCTTCCCTGGATGCGATGTTGCCGCCGGGGCGCGTATTCAGCAAGCTCTGTTTGGCTTGGCAAGGGTTCGTCTCGCGCCCGCAGCGGTGCATAGGAACCGCTTTGTCACTCTGCACGTTAAAGTTCACGAAATCTTCAATTGGCCGCCCGCTTCGGCGGCGCGGAGCTGGCGATGACGATCTTGAAATGGGCGCTGATCTTCCTTCTGGTCTCGATCGTGGCCGGCTTGCTCGGCTTCACCGGCATTTCGGCCGCCTCCGCCGACATCGCGCGCTTCCTGTTCTACGTCTTCGTCGTGATCTTCCTGATACTTCTGGTGTTGGGACTCACGATCTTCAGGGCGTAGCTACTGGAGCCGTTCCGGGGCGATGCGAAGCATCGAACCCGGAATCTCGAGATTCTGGGTTCGGTCCTGCGGACCGCCCCGGAATAACAGCATCCAAAATTACCCCACTTCCTCGATCTTCACCTTGTCAGGATAGAAGGCGAGATGGCCGGAGATCTCCGTCATGGCGGGGAACGGCGTCTCGTAAGTCCAGATCGCATTGTCCAGCGTGTTGCCGTCGGCCTTGACGCTGAAATAGCTCGCGTCCCCCTTGTAGGGACAATGGGTGACGCGGTCGGTCCGCTCGAGCAAGGCCATGTTGGCGTCCTCCCGCGGCACGTACTGGACAGCCGGATACCGGGCCTCCTTCAACGTCAGCGCCTTTGTGGTGTCTGCGATCACAACGTCGCCCGCCGTCACGCGGACGCGCCTGGGGTTGTGAGTGATGGTGATGGGGTGGTCGGGGCCCGGAAGCTTCATGATTTCACGCCTTTTTGGTCGATTGGCCGTGCGCGGCACTTAGTCGTGCCTTTATCCCGCTCGAAGCTGAAATATAGTCGCTGGAAGCGTGACCTAGAAGGCCGTTCACGCTAAGTTTGGGCCTGCCGGTCCCGGGGACCCCGGCAAGTGATTCGAAGGCCTGAATTCGAAGGCGGTAGAAGGAGCAAGAGCCGAAATGCCAATGGACGCCCACGATATCGAGGCGATGATCAAGACAGCGATCCCCGATGCCGAGGTAACGATCCGGGACCTCGCCGGTGACGGCGACCATTATGCCGCGACCGTCATCTCGGAATCCTTCCGTGGAAAGTCCCGCGTTCAGCAGCACCAGATCGTCTATCAGTCGCTGCGCGGCCAGATGGGCGGTGTGCTTCACGCGCTGGCGCTGCAGACCGGCGTGCCCGGAAGCTGATGTTGAATTGATCTTTTGCCGGCGGGGTAGGCTATGGCTGCGGACGATACACGCGGCGCGATGTTTCGCGTCATCGTGCCGGACCAGCCGAGCCGCGTTACCTATGTCGAGTTGTTCTTCGATCTCGTCTTCGTCTACGCCGTCACGCAGATTTCGCACATGCTGCTCGGCCGCTTCACGCCGCTCGGCGCTGTCCAGGTCACGCTGCTGTTCCTCGCGGTGTGGTGGGTCTGGGTCTACACCGCCTGGGTCACCAACTGGCTGAACCCCGAGCTGACGCCGGTCCGCGTCCTGCTCTTCCTGATGATGCTGGGCGGCCTCGTGCTGTCGACCTCGATCCCGACGGCATTCGAGGGGCGTGGGCTGTGGTTTGCGATCGCCTATGCGTCCATGCAGGTCGGACGTACCGCCTTCTGGCTGTTTGCGACGCCGCCGCACCGGATTATGGTCCGGCACAATGCGATCCGCATCCTGCTCTGGCTCTCGGTCTCTGCCGTGCTGTGGATCGCAGGCGGGTTTGCGGAGGGAGAGGCGCGGCTGTGGTTCTGGACTGCGGCCGTCGTCTTCGAATACATCTCGCCGGCCGCGCGCTTCTGGGTGCCGAAGCTGGGATTCTCGTCGGTCGAAGCCTGGGCCGTCGAGGGTGGCCATATGGCCGAGCGCTGCGCCGGCTTCATCATCATCGCACTCGGAGAGGCCGTCGTCGTCAACGGCGCGACGTTTGCCGAGCTGAGCTGGACCGGCGAGAACATCTCCGCCTTCCTGGCCGCGCTCCTCGGCAGCATCGCGATGTGGTGGATCTATTTCAACAAGGGCGCGGAAGCGGGCTCCGAGCTGATCTCGAAATCCGCCGATTCCGGCCGGCTCGCGCGGCTCGCCTACACCTACCTGCATATGCCGATCATTGCCGGCATCATCCTGACCGCCGTGTCGGATGAGCTGGTACTGAAGCATCCGAACGGACATTCCGATCTCAGGACGGTCTTGAGCACAGTCGGCGGTCCCCTGGTGTTTTTGGTAGGCACCATCCTGTTCAAGCACACCATCCGCGGCTTCCTCCAGCTCTCGCACGGCATCGGCATCGTCATGCTTCTGGCGTTAGGCTGGTTCGGCGGTGAATTATCGCCGCTCTGGCTGTCGATCGCGACGACGGCGATCCTGATCGTGGTGGCGGTGTGGGAATCGGTGTCGTTGCGCGCGAAGCCTGAGGAGGTTGATTGAACCGCTTGTGCTGATCGGACGTCTAACGACGAACCGTTCTCGTCAAGGCTCCGACAGACATGAACCTTCCCGTCTTCAGATATCATCCTGATCCGATTGCAAGCGGCAGCATCGTTGCGTCCGGGGCGCAATGCGTCTGCTGCGACCAGCGGCGCGGCTTCATCTATACGGGGCCGAGCTATTGCGAGGTGGAGCTCGAAGAAGCGCTCTGTCCGTGGTGCATCGCCGACGGCTCGGCGCATGAGAAGTTCGACGCGAGCTTCGTCGACGAAGCGCTCTTTCCGGACGAGATTCCCCGCAACATTGTTGAGGAGATCGCTTTCCGCACCCCGGGCTTCTCCGGTTGGCAGCAGGAGCAGTGGATGGCCTGTTGCGGCGATGCGGCCGCTTTTATCGAGCCAGCCGGCTACGCCGATATCCGCGCGCGCCATCCGCAGCTTGAGGGCACGTTGATGATGCAAATCGTGAACGATCGCGGCATTTCGGCGACGCAATTTCTGGCCTCACTCAACCGCGAACACGGGCCTACGGCTTATGTCTTCTGCTGTCGCCACTGCGACGGCAAGCTCGCTTACACCGACTGTCTGTAGCCGGGGCATGCGGAGCCGACATGAGCCACGCCTTCCGGAGCTGCATAATGTGCCTCGCGATAGTGACGTTCTCGGCGACCGCTGTCTTGGCTGGCGACACGATCCCGCTCGACGTCGAGCTCAAACTGACGGATCAGGACTACCAGCCGCTCGCTGGCGTGCCGGTCCGCCTGGTGTTCGGCACCGCGGATTGGCAGGTGCCCAATTCCGGCACGCGTGTCACCACCGCGGATGATGGCACTGCACGATTTGCGGCGCAGGCCGTCATCGACCGACGCTGGAATTTCCGCAATATCGGCTTCACACCTTTCAGCATGCCGTTTCGTGCCGACCACCTTTTTCTTGCGGCCGAGCTTGAATTCGCAATTCCAAGACGGGACGGCGGGGATGCCGTTCATCGGTTTCTCTACACGGCCGATATCGATCGGATGCCGGACGGGGATTGCAGCACCTTTGACCTCGACAAGGTCTATGAGGCGGGGCCAGACGGCCGATTCACCAAGCTCGTCGGCTCCAACGCAGCCGGCCCGAATTTCGACGGCATGATCGAGGGTTGGAAGCTCGGCAGTGCCGGATACAGGATGTGGGATTACATGCTGACGCCGGTCAAGGATGAGCTGACCGGCACGCGCAAGTGGCACTTGAAGCTCGGCTTGATGCGCCGGCCGAAGCCCATTCTGGCGCAATAGGCCGTCCGGCCTATTTAGACGCGACCAGCGCGTGCACCGAGAACATCCGTTCCGCGTCAGTCCAGGTCTCCTGCACCCGCCAGCCGGCGCCGCGCGCCAGCGCTGCGAACCGCTCCTGGCTGTATTTGTAGCTGTTCTCGGTATGGATGCTCTCGCCCGGCCGGAACGAGAAGCTGGTACCCAGCATGCGTACGGTCTGGCTCTTCCTGCTGATCAGGTGCATCTCGATGCGGTGCTGCTCGCGATTGTAGATCGCGCGATGGGTGAAGGCGGAGAGATCGAAATTGCCGCCGAGCTCGCGGTTGATGCGGACGAGCACATTGAGGTTGAAGCGGGCGGTGACGCCGGCGGCATCGTTATAGGCGTCGTGGAGCACGCGCTCGTCCTTTTCGAGGTCGGCACCGATGATCATCAGCGCGTCCTGGCCCAGAATCTGCCGCGCGCTCTTGAGGAATGCCTGGGCTTCGTGCGGCTCGAAATTGCCGATGGTCGAGCCGGGGAAGAAGCCGACCTTCGGCAGGTTGGCGACCGCGGGTGGCAGTTCAAACGGCGCAGTGAAGTCGGCGGCCACGGGATGGATGTCGAGCGAGGGGAAATCCCGCCGCAAGCCGTTGGCCTGCCCCTGAAGGAAATCGCCGGAGATGTCGACCGGCACGTAGGCCGCGAACCTGCAATGTTTCAGGAGCAGGCGGACCTTGGTAGTCGCGCCGGCGCCGAACTCGACCAGGGCCGCGTGCTCCGGGATGATTTTCGCGATCTCGCTGCCGCGCTCGCGCAGGATCGAGAGCTCGGTGCGCGTCGGATAATATTCCGGCAGGCGGGTGATCGCCTCGAACAGCTCTGATCCCGTCGCATCGTAGAAATATTTCGGCGACAGTCTTTTCGGCTGCTGTGACAGATCCCCGATGGCGTCGCGGGCAAAGGCGGTGGTCTGTCCGTCAGGAAGATGGGCTTCGGCCAAAGCGCTGGCGTGCACATTCATGATACTCTCCTGAACGCGCTTTCCGGCGCGCGGTTGTCGTCGGATGAGAACTCACTCGTAGTCGGCGAGGCGTAATCCCGTGAATTGCCAACGGTGGTGCGGGTAGAAGAAGTTGCGATAGGTGATACGGCTGTGCCCGCCTGGAGTTGCAAGCGAAGAGCCGCGCAGCACCAGCTGATTGACCATGAACTTGCCGTTGTACTCGCCGAGCGCGCCTTCCACGGCGCGGTAACCGGGATAGGGCGAATATGAGCTGCGGGTCCATTGCCAGACGATGCCGAAGGCATCGTTGAGCTGGCCGGCGCGGGCCGCGACCTCCCATTCGATCTCGGTCGGCAGGTGTTTGCCGGACCAGCGCGCGAATGCATCCGCCTCGTAATAGCTCACGTGGCACACGGGCGCGTCGGGATCGACCGGCTTGAGCCCGGCGAGCGTCATCACGTGCCAGTGACCGTCGATCTCGCGCCAGTGGGCTGGCGCCTGCCAGCCCTCGTTGCTGACCGCCGCAAAGCCGTCCATCAGCCAGAGCGACGCGGCCCGGTAACCGCCGTCGCGCATGAAGGCCAGCCATTCGGCATTGGTGACGAGATTGCGTGCGATCCGCACCGGGCCGACGAGCGCGCGATGCGCGGGCTTCTCATTGTCGAAATGGAAGCTCTCGTCGGCGTGTCCGATGCTGTGAATGCCTTCGTTCAGGGAGAGCCACTCCGCGCCAGTCTTGTTCGAAGCCGGGAAGTGCCACTCGGGATCGTAAGCAGGCAGGACCGGATTCTGCACAAAGGCATGCAGGATATCCGTGAACATCAGCTCCTGGTGCTGCTGCTCATGATTGAGGCCGACTTCGACCAACGGGCTGATGGCGCGAAGCTTGGCTTCGTCCATCCCGCGGAAGAATCTCACGACGGCGGCATCGACGTGAGCCCGATAGGCAGTGACCTGATCGGCGCTCGGCCGCGTGATGTCACCGCGGCGATGCCGGGCATGGCGTGGACCGGCGCTGACGTAATAGGAATTGAACAGGAATGCGAAGTCGGGATGGAAGGGCTTATAGCCCGGACAGTGCTCGCCAAGCAGAAACTGCTCGAAGAACCAGGTCGTATGCGCGCGGTGCCATTTCGTGGGGCTCGCATCCGGCATGGACTGGATCTGCTGGTCTTCCGCGCTAAGCGGCGCCGCGCGGCGCTCGGTCTCGTTGCGGACCGTCACAAAGGCATCCACCAGCGCTTCGGCCAAGCTGCCGGATTCGGAGAAAGGTGACGCGGGGAGCGGGCTGGCCGTCGCGGAGGCTTGTTTCGTCACGGTTTTCTCCAGGTGGACAAGAGAACGTTGCAGACGTAGCTCGGTTCCAAGAGACAGGTTCGTCCTAAATAGGGCCTCCGTTACGGGATAAAAGTCCTCCTCGGTGATGATATTAGAGCCATCAGGTCATGGTTTGGCCGGCCCCGAACTCGCACGTTGGCCGCATGGCAGGGCTCCGTCGCCGCCATTTTACTTTGGATGTCCAATAGTTTGCGCTACATATAGGGGCAGGTATCGGGTTAGATGGCTGAGCCGGCCCGAAGCGATGAGGGCTCCGCCCCGGAAGGACATGATATGAGCATCGAGGAATTCATCGACGGCGAAGTGAAGTCGAACGACGTGGTTCTGTTCATGAAGGGCACGCCGCAATTTCCGCAGTGCGGTTTCTCCGGCCAGGTCGTGCAGATCCTCGACCATCTCGGGGTCGGCTATAAGGGCCTGAACGTTCTCGAATCGGCCGAGCTGCGCAATGGCATCAAGGTCTATTCGAACTGGCCGACCATCCCCCAGCTCTATGTGAAGGGCGAGTTCGTTGGCGGCTGTGACATCGTGCGCGAAATGTTCCAGGCCGGCGAATTGCAGCAGCTCTTCTCCGACAAGGGCGTTGCCGTCAACGCGGCGGCCTGACGCTTGGCGATGCTGACGCGCCGGATCGGTGGCGCGCAGCTCGAGATCATCGTCGCCGACATCACGACGCTCGGCGTTGACGCGATCGTCAACGCCGCCAACACGTCGCTCCTCGGTGGGGGCGGCGTCGATGGTGCGATCCACCGGGCCGCCGGCCCGGACCTTGTCACCGAGTGCCGCATGCTCCATGGCTGCAAGACGGGTGATGCCAAGATCACGCGTGGCTACCGGTTGAAGGCCGCGCATGTGATCCACACCGTCGGTCCGGTATGGAATGGCGGCAACCTCGGCGAAGACGATCTGCTCGCCTCCTGCTACCGCCATTCGATGGAGCTCTGCCGCAAGCACGAGCTCGCTTCCGTGGCATTCCCGGCGATCTCGACCGGCGTCTACCGTTTCCCGGCGGACCGCGCCGCGCGGATTGCTGTCGCAACCACGGTCGAAGCTCTGGCCGCGACTTCTTCGGTCACTCAGGTCATCTTCTGCTGTTTCTCCGAGCCAAGTGCCGTCTTGCATCGTGAGGCGCTGTTGGCGCACGGCGCCGGCGATTGACGATGAGGCCGGGCCGTCGTTCCGTCGAAGGACGTCTGGCCCTGGCACGTTGGCTGTTTGTCTGCGCCGGGCTCTTGGCATTCGCCGCGGTTGCTGCGGCGGAAGACCTGCTTGCCGGACGTGAACTCGATCCGCAGAAGCTTGCGCCCGTCAGCGACTATCTTCGCAACGAGGTTGTGGCTGGCAAGATTCCCGGCGCCATCCTGCTGATCCAGCAGCATGGCAAGCCCGTGCTCTACGAAAAGTTCGGCCTGCGCAACATCAAGACCGCAGAGCCGATGACGGACGACACCATCTTCCGCCTCTATTCGATGTCGAAGCCGGTGACCTCGGTCGCGGCGATGATGCTGGTCGATGACGGCCGGCTTGGTCTCGACGACGCCCTTTCGAAATACATTCCGGCCTTCGCCGATGTGAAGGTTGGCGTCGTGCAGCCGGACAGTAGCCTGCGGCTTGTGCCAACGGCGCGACCGATCACCATCCGCGACCTCCTGCGCCATACTTCCGGCATCACTTACGGCTTCTATGGCGACAGCCCTGTCCGCAGGCTCTATGCGCAGGCCGGCCTGTTCGACGGCGATCCCGACAATGCGCAGTTTGTCGAACGGTTGGCGCGGTTGCCGCTGGCCGAGCAGCCGGCGACACTATGGGACTACGGCCATTCGACCGACGTGCTGGGGCGGGTGATCGAGATCGTCTCGGGTCAGTCGCTCTATCAGTTCGAGAAGGAGCGGCTGCTCGTTCCGCTGGGGATGAGCGATACCGCTTCTTTCGTCGCCGACGATGCGAAGCGACCATTGATCGCAGAGCCGATGCCGAGCGACTGGTTCGACCGTCCCGTCGCCGGCATTAGGGAGGCGACCGCACCGCATCGCTGGGAATCCGGCGGTGCCGGCATGGTCGGCACTGCCGGCGACTATGCGCGCTTTGCGCAGATGCTGCTCAATGGCGGCGAGCTCGACGGACGGCGCTATCTCAGGCGCGAGACGGTCGCGCTGATGACCTCGAACCAGATCGGCGAAGGGACGGGGATCGGGAAGGATCCTGAGTTCTATTTTCCGGGCCCGGACAGCGGCTTTGGCCTCGGATTTGCCGTGCGGACGGAAGCGAACGCGCCGCTGCCGGCCGGCGAATATCGCTGGGACGGCGTCGGCGGCACGTTCTTTTTCATCGATCCCGCGGACGACCTGTTCGTCGTCTGCATGATGCAGTCGCCGTCGCAGCGTGGGCCGATCCAGATCGAACTGAAGCGGCTGGTCTACGAGGCGATGGGGCGCTGATCACGCCCCGCGCACGATCTCGCGCACATGGCCGATCGTTTCCTCGATCATCGCAGCCGTCACGTCGAGATGCGTGCAGGCGCGGATACGGCCATCCATCATCGCAAGCATCACGCCGTGTTGGCGCAAGGCGCCAACCATCTTGTCGCCGGCAATGCCGGCGCCGTCGGGCCTGAAGAACACGAGGTTGGTCTCGGGCTCCTGCACTTCGATGCCTGCGATCTGCGATAGCCCGCGCGCCAGCGCGCGCGCATTGGCGTGGTCATCCGCAAGGCGATCGACATGGTGGTCGAGCGCATGGATGCAGGCGGCCGCGCAGACGCCGGATTGCCGCATCGAGCCGCCGAGGCGCTGCTTCCACTGCCAGACCGCGTCGATGAAGTCGCGCGAGCCGGCAAGCACGCCGCCGATCGGCGCGCCCAGGCCTTTCGAGAAGTCGATCCAGGCCGAATCCCAGCCTGCCGTCATGTCATGTGGTGAGATTCCGGCGGCGACGGTCGCGTTGAGCAGGCGCGCGCCGTCCATGTGGGTGGCAAGCCCATTCTGCTTTGCGATCGCGACGATCTCGTCGAGCGCTGCCTTCCTCCAGATCGTGCCGCCGCCGATATTGGCGGTCTGCTCGACGCTGACCACTCTCTGGATCGGCTGGTAGCGCGTGCGCGGATGAAGCGCTTTGCGGAACGTCTCAGGTGTGAACTGCCCGTCGGGACCTTGGAGCTGCGTGATCTGGAATCCGCCGAGGGCAGCATGCGCGCCGCCTTCGCGCGCGATGATATGTGCGGTTTCATGCGCGAGGATCTCGTCGCCGGGACGGCAGTGCACCAGCGTCGCGGTGACGTTGCACATCGTGCCCGAGGGCATGAACACCGCTGCTTCCTTGCCGAGCAGGTCGGCGACGCGCTCGCAGAGCGCATTCGTGGTCGGGTCGTCGCCGACCTGCTCGTCGCCGACCTCCGCGCGCGCCATCGCCTCGCGCATCGCAGGCGTCGGCCGCGTCTGCGTGTCCGAGAGCAGGTTGATGCGCACCGACGGCGCCTTCGGATCGACGGGGGGAGGGGTGTAGAGCATCATCAAGTTCCTTGCGCAGTTCTATTCGCTCGTTGTCAGCGGCTCTCAAGCGGACGTCGGGCGGCGTGTCGAAATCGCATAATAACGATTTCCGTCGCGGTCACGCGATAATCGATCAGATAGGGATGGGGATTGACCAGAAGGCGGCGCACGTTCGCTCGAGTTGTCTGCCGTCCTGCATAGGGATGGTCCTGCAGCAACGCAATCAGAGCAACAATGCGGTCGCGCACGTGAGCTGCCCCCTGCGGCGATCGGGATTCGATGTAGGTCAAGGCAGTGTCGATCTGGGCGAGCGCCCGCCGTGTGTAACGGACCTTCACAACCCGTGCTTAGTCCACATCGCGCGAACTTCGTCGGCGCTGGCCAGCTCACCGCGGGCGATTTCGGCCTCCGCCTCGGCCAGATCGGCCTCTTCAGCCTCTGTGAGCTGGATCGCCGGTTGATCGACGCCTGCGAGCTCAAGCAGCGCTCGCGCCAGTTCGTCCTGCTCGGAGTCGGGCAGCACCGATACCTTGCTAAATGCCTCGTCCAAAAGACGTGTCATGATCAAGCTCCATCGGTGCGATCATAGCAGATCGAGAGGTGGGAGTGACCAGCCGAAACGACAAGGCCCCGGTTTTGCCGGGGCCTTTCGAACTTCGTTATCAGCGCGAATAGAATTCGACGACCAGGTGCGGCTCCATCTGCACCGGGAACGGCACGTCGGAGAGACCGGGGATGCGCGCGTATTTCGCGCTCATCTTGCCGTGGTCGACTTCGAGATAGTCGGGGACGTCACGCTCGGGGAGCTGGCTCGCTTCGAGCACGTGGGCGAGCTGCTTGGAGGCTTCCTTGACCTCGATCACGTCGCCGACCTTGAGCTGGTAGCTCGAGATGTTGACCTTGCGGCCGTTCACCTTGATGTGGCCGTGGTTGATGAACTGGCGTGCTGCGAAAATCGTCGACACGAACTTGGCGCGGTACACGACCGCGTCGAGACGACGCTCCAGGAGGCCGATCAGGTTCTCGCCGGTGTCGCCCTTCAGGCGGCTCGCCTCGACATAGATGCCGTGGAACTGGCGCTCGCTGATGTTGGCGTAGTAGCCCTTGAGCTTCTGCTTGGCGCGGAGCTGAACGCCGAAGTCGGAGAGCTTGCCCTTGCGGCGCTGGCCGTGCTGGCCGGGGCCGTACTCGCGGCGGTTCACGGGGCTCTTGGGGCGGCCCCAGATGTTCTGGCCCATACGGCGATCGATCTTGTACTTCGCCTCACTGCGCTTAGTCATCGCGTCCTCTTGATAGAGTTAGGTTGATTTGAGGAAACGCGCCCTCCTGTGTGACCGGGAAATCCCGGCACCGACAGGCCCCATCCCCAAAGCTTCAAGGGACAAGGCCACGGGTCGCGAAACGCTTCGCGGGCCGAAACCGGCCCGCGAGCAGGCGGCTTTTAGGAGAAATCGGGCCGTCCTGTCAATCTTTTACGTCGCCACGGCCCGGATCGGCTTGGGTTCGGCAGCCTGCCGGCCGCCGCGCAATTCGGCAGCGATTTCAGCGTTCAGGACCTGTTCCAGCTTGGTTAAGACCCGGGCGATCGGGGCGGCATCGGTAATCCGGTGATCCCAGCGAAGGACGACATTGATGGTCTGGTCCGGCTCGACCACCCCATAGCTCAGGATAAACGGCCCCGGCGTGATGGCATTTAGCTCGCCCCCGCCATAGGCCGCGACGGAGGTGACCGAATAGCTGCCGAAAAAGCTGGCGCGCTGGCGGCCGAAATTGAGCCCGATCAGCCAGGCCAGCCGGCGCAGCGGCAGCGGCAGGCGCATCGCCAGCATCATCTTGCGAACCATCGGCACGTCCTTGAGCGGGGCCTCCTTGGCATGCCGGATCAGGACGTCGATCTCGGCCAGCGGCAGGCCGTCCGGGCCGGCAATCCGCTGCGCCACCACGCATTCCTCGCCGTCCACGACGCGGGCGACCGCCACCATCGCCACGCTTTTGGGCAGCTCATAGAAGGTCGGCCACGGCCATTTGGCATAGAGGGTGCGCAGGATCGGCTCGTCCCTGGCGACGAGCGCGAAGGCCTTGACGAAGATCGCGGCCCAGCCGGCCGGCACCTTTGCGCTGGCCCGGGCCTCAAGCAGGGGACGGATCTGGAGCGGCCGCGACAGCGAGACGAAGGGCACGCCCATCGAGGCGTGCATGAGGTCGAACACCATGCGCCGCAGCAGCGAGATTTTCCTGGATTTACCGCGCATCGTCCTCGGGTTTCCGCGGGGCTCAAATTGATATGGCGAGTCGATGGTCCGCCCACTGCCCTGATCTAGCATGAACCAGCCGGCTTGGAGCCAGCGGGTGCAAGAATCATGACTTCCTCCGGTTCAGAAGAAGGTTGATGAATTCGGTAAAATCATGTCATTTCAATGCCTTAAATGGATAATTTGATGTCGCCCACAATCGACCTTGAGAATCGCGCGAAGGGCGGCCTACCGCCTGATACCCTCGAACGCCGCCATGATACCCCGCTGGAACAGCGACCAGTCGAAGCCGAGCGCAATGGCGCGGTAGCCGCGATCGATCAGGCGATTGGCCTGATCGGTGGTGCGCGCCGCCCCGCCGATCGGCACGCCGCTTCTGAGAATGCCGGCCTCGGCCCGGGCGATCAGCTCCAACAGTTCGGGGTCGTCCATCTGGCCGCGCTTGTTGATGGAGGTAGCGAGATCGCCGGGACCGATGACCGCGATATCGATCCCTGGGGTTGCCATGATCTCGTCGATGCGATTGACCGCATCGACATGCTCGATGGTGATCATGCAGAGCATCTCGTCGTCGGCTGAAGCCATGTAGTCGGGCATCGACTGGCCCCAGCGGAACGGCGCATGGAAGGGACCCCAGAGACGATCGCCGCGCGGCGGATAGCGCACGCTGCGCACCGCCTTTTCGGCTTCCTCGCGGCTGGTGATCATCGGGAAATTGATGCCGAAGGCGCCGATGTCCATCGGGGCCTTGGCAAGCCAGGGCTCGTTGGCGGCGATGCGCACCAGCGGCGTGCATGGCGTCCCCGTGGTGGCCGCGATCATAGCATGTGCTTCGGTGAGCCCGATCGGCCCATGCTCGAGATCGATGATGATCCAGTCGAGCGACCGCGCCATGATCTGCACGGTCTGCACGCTCGGAATGGTCGCGATCGCTCCGAAGGCCGGACGGCCTTCGCGCCAGAGCTGGCGGAGACGGTTGAGCGGCGTTGATGTGGCTGACATGGCCAGAACCTGCGGGATAGGAGCGGCGCAACCTAGCAGCGCAGTATGCCCGCGAGAAGTCAGGCCGGGATGCGCCCGCCGAAGAATGACGTCAGTGCAGGGCCGAGGCCGTGCGATCGGCGAGACGTGAAGATCATTTCCGCACCGGTCTGCACGATCTCGGCGGCGCGCGGACCGAGCAGGTCCGAGACGCGGCGCGCGATCGCGGGGGCCGGGTCGATCCAGTCGACCGGCCAGGGCGCAAGTTTCGTCAGCCGGTCGATCAGCAGTGGATAGTGCGTGCAGGCGAGCACGATCGTGTCGGTGCGCGCGGTCGCGTCGTCGGGATTGCCGACGAAGCAGGGCTTCAGTTCGGTGAGGATTTCGCCGTCGCTGATCGCGTGGCCGCCGAGCGCAGCTTCCGCGAGCGAGGCGAGCTGGGGCGAGCCGACCAGCGTCACCTCGCAGCCTTGCGCGAAATCACGGATCAAGGCGCGGGTGTATTCGCGTTTCACGGTACCCTTGGTGCCGAGCACGGAGACACGCCTCGTCTTCGATTGCGCGCAGGCCGGCTTGATCGCAGGCACCGTGCCGACGAAGGGTACGGAATAGGCCTCGCGCAAATGCGACAGCACGAGCGTGGAGGCAGTGTTGCAGGCGATGACGACAAGCTCGGGATCGTGCGTGTCGATCAGTTCGCCCATCAGCGGCACCACGCGGGCGATGATCTCGTCCTCGCTGTGATGGCCGTAGGGGAAGAAGGCGTCGTCGGCGACGTAGACATAATGCGCGTCGGGGCGTGCCGCGACGACCTCGCGCAGCACGGTGAGCCCGCCGAGGCCGGAATCGAACACCAATATGGTAGGGGAGTCGGTCACCTGGTTACCCTAGCCCTGCCATGGTTACCATTCGGTTTTTGGGGCGCTTTTGCGGCGAACGCGGGTGCAGCCCAATTTTGAACGATTCAAATCGCCTCGATCGCGTTCGCTCGCTATCAGATCGCGCCATGCTGCGCCGCAGTTGGGGACATCCGCAGAATTCGGGAGCCGACATGATCAGAAACACCAATGCCGGCTGGGGCAGTATCTCCCGCTGGTTTCACTGGATCCTCGCGGCTGCGATCATCGGCATGATCGGTTTCGGCTGGTGGGTCAACCACGTGCCGGCGAGGCCCGACCGCTTCTTCTACCGCTCGATCCACGCCGACATCGGCTACTTGGTCCTGCTGCTCACCGTCATTCGCCTGGCTTGGCGCATCGGCAACCCGACGCCGGCGCTGCCGGACGACAGCCCTCCCTGGCAGAAGTTCGCCGCGCGCATCAGCCACGCCGCGCTCTATCTCATCGTGATCCTGGTCGCGATGCTCGGCTGGGCCCACTCCGGCGCGCATGCGCCCGACTACTCCAGCTTCTTCGGCCTGTTTCACGTGCCGCAATTCACCTCTCCCGACCGCGAGGCGGCACGCGCCTATGAAGACCGCCACATCCTGTTTGCCTATGTGCTGCTGGCCCTGATCGTGGTCCATGTCGCCGCCACCGCCTGGCACCACTACATCCGCCGCGACCGCGTCGCGGTGCGGATGCTGACGGAGGAAGCGAAGGCGGGGTAGGTAGGTGGTCCGACCGTGCCCCCACACCGCTGTCATGCCGCGAAAGCGAGGCATCCAGTACGCCGCGTCTCCTCCGTATCACGTCACCGTCACAGGAACAGGAATGCTTGATCACCCGCTTTCGGCTTTCGCGGGCGATCACAATGAAAGTGCTGTGCGCGTGATGACGGAGTGTGGGGCCTTCACGCAATCCGGTTGGTGGTCGCAGCTCGCTCCGCTTTGAGCTGGTCCTGCAAGCGCGAGATGTTTTCGAGCAGGCGCTGGCTGGCGAGGACCAGGAAGTAGTAGCCGAACTGCGGGTCCTGGAAGTAGATCTCGAGCAGCCGTTCATAGGTGATGGTCAGCACCTGGCCGTCCTCGATGCACTCCACCGTTCCGGTGCGCTGGTTGTTCGGCGTCAGGAAGCCGAGCTCACCCATCAGGCGGCCAGGCGGGATCTCGATGTTGATCTCCTTGACCAGAAACTTGCCGGTCACCGTCAGGAACATCTCGTTGGCGGGGTCGTGGATCTTGAAGAGGGTGTCACCGTGGCGGTATTTGCGCTCGGTCATGAAGGGCTTCAGCCATTCCATCGACATGTCGCCCTGCGTCGCGTGGCGCGCCTTCTTGACGAGCTTGAGCATCTGGCGGAGGCGAACGCCGTTGATCGGGACCAAGAGAAGATACAGCAGAAACGTCGAGGTGTTGCCCGACAGCAGACCGTAGATGGCGAACAACGCGCAGCCGATCATGTTGGCAACCCGCAACGGCACCATGGTCTGCATCAGAAGCGTCGCGACGAAGAAGATCGCGCCGACGACGGCGAACAGATTCGCCAGCGTGATGTTGGCCAGGAAGATCTCCAGCAGGCGGTTGAACAGGGCGTCGTAGGTGATGTTGTTGGGATCGAGGCCCATTTGCACCAGGATCTTCGCGATCCTGAGATTGTCCGCAGCCGTATCGAGAATGCGGTTCAAAATCGACGAGATATCTGCGCTGGACGTCATCATATTTCCTCACGCCTCAAGCCGTCGGTACTTTTAGGATACGGATAATCGAAATCGATCGTTTGAGTAAGATGACCGGCGGATTCGATGCAAGCAGCCAATTCTAGCCCGCACGCCGGTTTCGGCAATTACCCACTCGTCGGGCCTAAAACCGGTCGACCGGGAGGGGGAACGGACCTTATTCGAGGCCGTTAGCACCAAAAGCAATGTCTGGTGAGCCGTCATGTCCGATTCTTGCGACTATTTTCGTGAGCATGCGATTGCGGCCACCCGCAAGGCGCGCGCCTTGCCGGCGGGAGCAGCAAAGCGCAAGCAGCGAACCGTCGCGCGCGTCTATCATCTCTTGTCCAGGGAGGCGGCGTTCGCGCCCAATATCCATCATCTGGATGAGTTTCGCGCGGCACGGCGTCTGGAGCGGCAGATCACGGGGACCGGTTGATCGCCGGGAGACTTGCCTTACCCGACCGACGAGCAGATTTGCAGTCTGCTGCAATTGTGTGCAGCGGTTCGATGACAGCCTGACGAAAGCGACCGCAGATTTTACGGTCTGGAAATCCCCCTCCCGGCCACTATGCTCGTTGTGCGGCCGGCTGCTGCGTCGCCGCGCCGCGAGGGGGGTGGCATGCGCACAACATTGGTCGGCGTCGTTCGCATTGCCACCAAAGGGCCGGGCGACGTGGCGGGCCTTTTGAAAATGATCGGGCAGGGCGAGATCGATCCGAAAGCGATCCTCGCGATCCTGGGCAAGACCGAGGGTAATGGCGGCGTCAACGACTTTACGCGCGAGTATGCCGTGGCTGCGCTCTGCACGGCGCTCGCGCCGCATGTTGGGCTCGAGCCACATCAGGTCGAGCAGCGCATCGCCTTCGTGATGTCGGGCGGTACCGAAGGCGTGCTGAGCCCGCACATTACCGTCTTCACGCGCCAAAGCATCGCGCCGGCGCCGGCTGGTTTTGCTGGAAAGCGGCTCAGCATCGGCATGGCACAGACCCGCGATTTCCTTCCCGAGGAGCTCGGCCGCGGCGCGCAGATCAGGGAAACGGCGAAAGCGGTGGCATCCGCCATGGCGGATGCCGGCATTACCGAGCCGAACGACGTCCATTTCGTCCAGATCAAATGCCCGCTGCTGACCAGCGAGCGTGTCGAGGCAGCCTTCGCGCGCGGCAACACGACCGTGACGACAAGTGCCTACAGCTCGATGGCCTATTCGCGCGGCGCCTCGGCGCTTGGCGTCGCGCTGGCGCTCGGCGAGATCGAGGGCGGGATCCGTGACGAGGACGTGCTGGGCGGTTCGAGCTGTTTTCCTCGGTGGCCTCGACCTCGGCGGGGATCGAATTGATGCACAACGTCGTCATCGTGCTCGGCAATTCGGTGTCTTCGGCGAGCCCGTTCGAGATCGGCCATGCCGTCATGCATGATGCCATCGATGCCGCTGCCGTGATCGAGACGCTTGCAAGCGTGGGGCTAAAGGCGGGATCGACAACGGATACGGGCCGAGAGCTCGTCAATATCTTCGCCAAGGCTGAGGCCTCGCCGACCGGCAGCGTCCGCGGTTTTCGCCACACGATGCTGGAAGATACCGACATCAGCGCGACACGGCAGCATGCCCGCGCGGCCGTTGGCGGCCTGATCGGCGGTCTTGCAGGAAGTGGCGCCGTCTACGTCTCTGGCGGGGCCGAGCATCAGGGGCCTCCGGGCGGCGGCCCCGTTGCCGCCATCGTACGGGTCGCTGACGATTCCGATTGAGCGCAGCGAGGGCAGTATCCCCGTGCTCATCGGCGTTCGGCCGGCTGACGGCGGCCGGTGTAATGCGTTCACTTCGCGGCGCTGTTCACGCTGCGATGCTGAATCGACACAGGAGCGGAATTGAGCGTTGGACCGGAGCCACTCACGAGGTCACTGCGCAGTGATGGCGAAGCCGCGTGAAGCGCGAAGATGATGGCAATCTGGGTCCGGTTCTGAAGGCGGTACTTGCGCATGATGTTGCCGATATGCGCGCGAACCGTATTTTCGGAGATCTTGAGCTCGTAGGCGATGTTCTTGTTCTGCATGCCACGCGCAATCAGCATCATGAGCTCGCGCTCACGCGGCGTAGGTGTGATCGGTACGCTTGTATTCATGACCAATTCCTCCCTGGCATGAAGGTTGACGTGACCATCCCAGCATTTTTCTCACTCCACCTTGAGCGCCTCGATTGGACTGAGCTTGGAAGCCATGTGCGCGGGATAGAATCCGAAGATCACACCGGTCACGGCTGAAAATCCAACGGCGAGGCCGATCGACTGCATGTCGATCGCAGTGACCCAGCCGGCTATTCGCGCCACCGTCATCGACAGCGTGACGCCGCCGACGACGCCGATGGCGCCGCCAAGAAGACAAAGAACGAGAGCTTCACAAAGGAATTGCAAACGAATATCGCGCATTCGGCCGCCGAGCGCGCGGCGAATACCGATCTCTCGGGTGCGTTCTGTGACGGAAACGATCATGACGTTCATGATGCTGATGCCGCCGACGAGCAGTGAGACCGAAGCGATCGCGAACAGCAGCAGCGCCACGGTGCGGATGGCGCCCTGTTGCGCCTCCATGGCGGCCGCCGGATCCTGCACCTTGAAATCGTCGGCCTGGCCGACGGGAATCCTGTGCCGTTGTCGCAGCAGGCCTTCGATCTCGCTGGTCGCGCCCGCCATCTGGCTATCGGAGGCGACCTTGACGAGGATATAGGCGATGGCGTCCCGGTTGATACCGCTCGCGCTGCCGAGAAAGCGCAGCTTGGCGGTGGTCAGTGGAACGAAGGCGACATCGTCCTGCGCCGGACCCTTGCGATCGAGCACGCCGATGACTTCGAGCGGGACCTGCATGATTCTGACCTGCGCACCGATCGGATCGTCGCCCGGCGCGAACAGCTCTTTGGCGGCGGCACTGCCGAGAATGACGACCTTTGCGGCGCCGGCTTCCTCTGCCGCGGAGAAGTATCGACCGGATGACAATTGCCAGTCGCGCACCATGAAGTGCGAGGTGGTCGTGCCGTTGATCGTGGTGTTCCAGTTCTTGGCTTCCCGGATGACTTGCGCAGTGCCCGCAACCGAACCCGCCGCGGTCTGGATCTCCGGAATCTGATCGAGGATCGCCTGCACATCGCCCTCGGTCATCGTCAGCTTGGTGCCGGCTTTCATGCGAACGGCGCCCTGTTGGACCGCGCCCGGCATGACCATCAGCACGTTGGAGCCGATAGAACGGATCTGCTCCTCGACGCGAAGCTGCGCGCCCTTGCCGATGGCAAAGACCGTGACGATCGAGGCCACGCCGATCACGATACCCAGGATGGTCAGGATGCTGCGCAGCGGATTCAGGCGCAGCGCGTGAAGGGCGGTCTGAAGGGCTTGATATGCGGTCATGATGCCCAGGCCTTGTTCGGCATTGGGTCACGCATCTCATCCGCGACGACCTCGCCGTCGTGCAGGCGAATGGTGCGTTCGCAGCGCGCGGCCACGGTGGAATCATGGGTGATCATCACGATGGTCTGGCCGCCGTCATGGAGTGCGTCGAACAGGGCCAGAATCTCGGCGCCGGTCCGGCTGTCGAGCGCGCCGGTCGGCTCGTCGGCGAGCACGATCGCGGGCTGGGCGACCAGGGCCCGCGCGATCGCAACGCGCTGCTGCTCGCCACCTGACAGTTGCCGCGGAAAATGCCTCGCCCGGTGCAGCATGCCGACCGCCTCGAGGCACTGTTCGGCACGCACTATCCGCTGCTTGTGGCGGATGCCGCCATAGACGAGCGGCAGCGCCACGTTCTCGACCGCATTGTGCCGCGCGAGCAGATTGTAGGATTGAAATACGAAGCCGATGGCGTGCGCGCGCAGTTCGGACCTGCGGTCATCAGGCAGATCGGCGACGTCGCCACCTTCCAGAAGGATCGCGCCCTCGCTCGGCCGATCGAGCAATCCGATCATGTTCATCAGGGTCGATTTGCCGGACCCCGACGGGCCCATGATGGCAAGACTTTCACCGCGCCGGATGTCGAAGCTGACATCATGCACCGCGGTCACCGCGACGCCTTCTGTCCGGTAGATGCGACCGACCGATCTGAGGCTGACGAGTGCGGGCAGGGCGGTCATGATCCGAACCTTATTCCGAGGAGTTCCATGCCCGCAGGCCTGATCGCCTGTCCGATCGCGACCTGGCTGCCTTCCGTCAGGTCGCCGCTCTTGAGCGCGACCTGCTCGGCGCCGTCGCTGGCGACCGTGACCGCGATGCGCTTGAGCGAACCCGTGGGCGTGCGCAGCCATACGCCGTCCCGGCCTTGGGTCGTTGATGGCTGCGTGCCGCTCGGCTGGAAGCGCAGCGCCGCGACCGGTACCTTCAGAACGTCGTCCTGGCGGTCGACCACGATCTTGACGAGCGCGGTCATACCGGGAAGCAGTGCGCCGTCGAGGTTGGAGGTCGACAGCACGACGGTATAGGTGACTACGTGCTGCTGCGTCTGCGGCGCCTTGCGGACCTGCCGCACGATCGCTTCGAAGCGGCGGTCGGGATAGGAATCGACCGTGAAGTGCGCGCGCTGCGCGGTCGCGATGCGTCCGATATCTGCCTCATCGACCTGGGCGTGGATCTCCATGTCCTCGAGCCGGTGCGCCACCAGGAAATTCGTCCGGGCCTCGAGGCCAACCGCGAGCGTCTGCCCCTCGTTGATGAAGCGACCGACGATCACACCGTCGATCGGAGAGCGGATGATGGTGCGGTCGAGATCGGCCTCGGCGGCGCGGAGAATGGCCTGCTTCTCCGGCACCGCCGTCCTCGCCTGCTGGAGCTCGGCCTCGATCCGGCGCACGTCGGCAGTGGCGCCTTCGACGGCGTAGGCGTTCAGCGTCACGAGGACCTCCGCCTCGCGCTCCTGTGCGAGACGCGCGGTGAAATCGGTTTGCGCGTCCTCGACTGTCGTGGCGGCCACCACGTTCTGCGACTGCAACGCCAATTTGCGCTGGAGCGTCCGCTGCGCCGACGCCTTCACGGCCTGGGCGCTGTCGAGCTTGGCCGCCAGCACCGCCCTCGTGCCCTTGGCATTCTCCAGGTCGATCTTGCCGCGGTCGAGCTTGGCCTGCTCCAGTTCGACATTTGCGCGCGCCATCTCGACCGCCGCCTTGGCTTCGTCGACCTTGGCCGCAAAGCTCCGCAGGTCGATCTGTGCCAGCGGTTGGTCCTTCCGCACGTTGTCGTTGAAGTCGACGTAGACCTTTGAGATCTGTCCCGACAGTTGCGAGCCCACCTCGATCGTCTTCACGGGCTGAAGCGCACCGGTCACCGTGATTGTCTGCTCGATGCTGCCGCGCTGGATCGAGGCGTAGCGGAACATCGGCGCGTCTGAGCGGAAGATCGGCGTTTCGCGTGCAGCGGGCAGGATGGTCTTCGCGCTTGAGCGATAGGCGTGTCCGGCTTCGTTTGCGATCCAGTCGGCCGAAGAGCGCATAGCCGCGGGATCGATGGCAAAAGCTACCGCAAGTGCGGAGACGCCACCCAACGCAACGAGGATTGGCACAAAACGCATATTGAAACCTCGGCCTTAATAAAAAGGAGACCGTCAGGCACAATTCGCACCCTAACGCACAGGTAGCAATTCCTGCGCTTTCGCTTGACGGTCCAGCAATATGTCGTCGGTTCTAGGCCTCTGGACGTGTGCGCTCCATGAAACAAACGTCAAGTTGTGGGGCGTCGATCCGCCACTTTTGGGACGATCGATATACTCCGGGATTCGATGTGACCCTGGAATCGATCTTTTTCAATCACTAATTGTAGGATGTGCTATGGTGTGGAGGTGGCACGCGCCAGTCGGATCATACTGATTTCTGCTCGTGTACGAGAGCGCACCATGAATACATGTGCGACACGGCAGCGGCTTCAGCACATTCGTCGCAGGGAAGCTCGGCCTTCCGCATCTACAACGCTGCGTCATGTCTGCGGCGATGCCGTGAGCTCACGCAAGATCGAGAACAATGACCACCCGTCGAATGCGACGGAGCGTTTCGACGCCCGCACCTGCGGCGCGTTGTCACTGATCCGTCGCATCGGAGGGAAGGCAGGAAGTGTGATCTGGCCCACAGCTGTGATCTGGCCCACAGCAATGTCACGCCGCTGCACTAGGATGGTTCGTTGATTGCGTGTGAGGGAACCCGGCGCAGATCGGTTCTCACGACCAAAAGTTGTTGGACAAGGAGCCTTTAAGTCATGGGTACGAGCCGGGCAACGATTTACGTGATCGACGACGATGAACAAATAAGGAGTGCCCTTGCAGATCTCTGCCAGGACGCAGGCCTCGATGTGAAGCTGTTCGGCTCGACCGACGAATTCTCGGTCGAGGAGCTCTCCGACGGTCCGTCGTGCCTGGTGCTCGACGTTCGCTTTCCCGGAACGTCGCCGACCGGACTCGATCTGCAGCGAACGCTGGCCGACTCCGGAGTCTCGGTTCCGATCGTGTTCATCAGCGGCCATTCGGACATCCGCGTCTCGGTGGAAGCGATGAAGCGCGGCGCCGTGGAATTCCTGCCCAAGCCGTTTCGTGAGCAGGAGTTTCTCGATGCGGTGCGGCTCGGCGTGGAACGCGACCGCAGGCGGCTTGAGCGCGAGTTCATCGTGCGCGAAGCCCGGCGTCGCTTCGAGGAGCTGACGGTACGCGAGCGCGACATATTGCTGCTGATGGCGGAGGGGCTTGTCGCCAAGCAGATCGCGGCAAGGCTGAATGTCAGCGAGGTGACGGTGAAGGTGCACCGCGCGCGCATGATGCGGAAGCTACAGCTGCGTTCACCCATCGAGGTGGTGAGACTCGTCGACAGCATCAGGCCGAACGTTGCGACGCCACGTCAAGGCGCAGTTGCATTGAATGGAGCCGAATTCGCACGCGGCATCTAGTCCGTCCGGACTAGCATGAACCTCAGTCTATCAAGCGCCGCGTCGACGGTTCAGAGTATCCCGCATGATGTCGCAGAGTTTTGCATACGACATCGCTCACCGCTAACCTTGGCACGAAAGGGATACTCCATGCGTAAGTTGATTCTTGCCTCCGCCGCACTGATCGCCCTCACCGCCGGCGCCCGCGCCGACAATACGGCGACCACCTTCCAGCTCGGCCTCGTGAACGGCTCCTCCGTGAACCAGCAGGGCCACGTGAACGACAGCTCGACCACCACTCAGATCGGCCTCGCGAATGGCGCGCTCACCCTGCAAGGCACGACTACGCCTTCGCTCAACAACGCCAGCTCGGTGACCCAGGTCGGCGCCGCGAACGCAGCCATCACCGGACAGGTTGCGACCGGCAACAACACCAGCTCGATCGGCCAGTTCTCGATCGGCGGCGCGCCGAACAACTTCGCTGCCGTTGGGCAGATCGGCGGCGGCCTGAACCTCAGCTCCATTACGCAGCACTAAGCCAGCCCCGTACCTCCCTGGGCGCGTCACAGCGCGGGCGCGCCCGGGCCTTGCTCGAAATCATTGCGATCTGGCCTGTTGATGAAACGCCGGACCGACCAGTTACTACTGCCCGTTTACTACTGCGGAGGATTTCATATGCGGATCAATTATCTGATTGCGACGGCCGTCATGCTCGGTGCGCTGACCTCTGTCGAAGCCAAAGCGGACAACACGGCCAGCGTGTTGCAATTCGGTACCACGAATGCCTCGTCCACGACGCAGAGCGGCCCGGTGAACAACACCGCGACGACGCTGCAATTCGGTGCGACCAATCAGGCGACGAGCGTGCAGTTGGGATCACTGTCCTCGGTCAATTCGGCGACGATTGGACAGGGGGGCACGACGCCTACTGCGACCAACACTGCCGGTGTGGGTCAGGTCGGCGGCTCCAACACGAGCCTTATCGGACAGATTGGCCTGAACAACACGGCCGCCGTCGGCCAGCTCGGGATCCTGAACGGCTCGACCATCCTGCAGGCAGCTCCGTGACGTGAGGTCGTGCCGAGATCTCGGCATCATTGTGGAGGCATGTGATGAACAAGCATCTTCTGATCGCTGCGATGGCAGCTCTCGTCTCCTGTTGCGCAGCGAGCGGCCCGGCCCGGGCACAAAGCGCCGACATCAAGACGATCGTCTCGCTCAACGGACCGCCGGTCGTGTTGAACCAGAGCAGCTCGACCAACATGGCGGGCATATTCATGGTCGGTGGCACGACCAGCGCGACCGTCACCCAGAACGGAAATAACAACGCAACCGGCATCCTGCAATTTGGCGGAACGAACAGCGCTTCGCTCTCCCAATTCGGGAGCTTGAATTCCGCGTTCGCTGGCCAAGTCGGCTTGAACAACACGTCGCACGTCACCCAGACCAGTCCGTGAGATCCGAACCCCCGTTCGGAACTGCCGGGAGAAAGATCTCATGAGATCGCGTAGTCACATTTGGGCGGCGACCACGATCGCCGCCGCGATCGCGGCGAGTACGGCAGCGTCCGCCGGCACGATCAAGAGCGGGCTGTCCAACGACAAGGTCAACGTCGAGACGATCTTCGGGTTCGGCAATGATCAGAATCCGGTGGTGGTCGAGGAAAACGGCAGCAAGCTCAACTTCGTGCAGGTGTTCGAACTCGGCGGTGCTGGTCCGGTTGGTGCAACGATTATCCAAAACGGAGCAACCAACTATGCTAACGTCATGCAGACCAGCGCTGCGATCGGTCAGTTTGGCGCGAGCAACACGACGCAGGTCATGCAGATGGGCAATGTCACCGATACGCTGCTCGTGCAGGTCGGTGACATGAACACCGGCGCCGTCAGTCAGGCCGGCCGCTTCAACTGGGCAGCCATCTTCCAGTTCGGGCGGTGATTGCAAGAGGCGCGCATGAAACTCGTTCTGTTTGCAACGGGAGTGGTGATGATGGTGTCGGGCGGAACCGGGCCGGCGTCGGCAGGCAGCGATGGAGACGGCCATACGACGATCGTGCAGGATGCCAACGGCCAGACGGTGATCACCCAGAGCGGCGATCCCGTGCAAGCCGATGTGCGGATCGAGAAAGAGCCCGGGCGCACGACCGTCTACCGCAAGAGCGGCGGGAACACTGCGGTCGTGACCCGGAGCACCAATCCGGCGGACCTCCCGCCCGCCTTGCGCGAATGGTTGCGGAGCCTCTCCGGGCAGTGAAGACCGAGCCATGCGTTGATGCCTGGCATCCAACGAGAGATGGCGCCGGCGCGTCCGGAACCCGGCTGTCGCTGGGACGTTGAGCCCGTCAATCCTGTTGGACCGCGGCAGCATCCGGAGGTGGCGATGGAGCATCTGCGCTATCCCAATGAGACCGGTGAATATCGTGCGGCTCGGAACGCGCTTCTCGAGGAGGAGATGGCACTCCGTGCGCAGATCGAGGCCGTCGCGGCCAAACGTCGCGCGCTGCCGCTCGGCGGCGAAGTACCCGAGGACTACCTGTTCGAGCGGATCGGCAAGAACAGCATGCCGGAGAAGGTAAGGATGTCCGAGCTGTTCGGGGCGAGCAACACGCTCATCCTGTACAGCTTCATGTACGGACCGGAAAGCGCGCTGCCATGTCCGGGGTGCACGCATTTGCTCGACGGGCTCGATGGTGCGGCGAGGCATATCGGCCAGCGCGCCGCGATGTACATAGTTGCCAAATCGCCGATAGCGCGTCTTGCGGCCTGGGCACACGAGCGCGGCTGGAATCATCTTCTGCTGCTCTCGACGGCCGGCAATTCCTACGACGCCGATTATTTCGGCGATACTCTGAAGCTGTCCGCCGGAATGCGCACGCAGCATCGCGTGCCGGACAACGAGAATTGGGACGAGACGATCTTCAACGTGTTCAAGAAAAGCGACGGGGCGATCAGGCACTCTTGGGGCTCTGAGATGGCCTATGCGCCGCCGGTTGCAAATCAGCATCATCGTGCCGGCGATCTTGTCGACCCGCTCTGGGGCCTCCTGGACATGACGCCGGAAGGCCGTGGCGATTTCTTTCCCAAGGTGAACTACGATTAACCGCCCCGTGCGTCCGAACCGCCATATTGGAGCGATTCCGGTGGCGGTGGGCGCCTGTCCTGTCACCGGCGAGCGATCGGGGCATGGACGGCGGCCAAATCATCGATCATTCTGTCCGCTCTTGATCCGCGCGGGCGGATCGAGCCCCGCCTGAAAGCAAAACCCAAAGAGTCCAGGCGGCACCAGACACGAGGGAGGACGGACGGGATGGCGGGCATTCACGCGCTCGATCGGATCATCGGCGAGGACTATCCGGAATTGGCCACGGACGAGCAGGTCCGGACGCTGGAGCGGGTGCCTTACGCGGAGCGCATCGCAGCCGAAAGCACCTATGATGCGATCAGGCTCGGGGCGGCCAGAAATCCGGATGCGCCCGCGATCCAGTTTCTGCCCAATGCCGATCCCGCCGATGCGCCGCTGGTCATCTCGCACCGGGATTTCGTCGCGCGCGTCACGCAAGCCGCCAACATGTTTCACGCGCTGGGTGCGGGCAAGGACGACGTCATCAGCTTCATGCTGCCGCTGCTGCCCGACGCTTTCGTGACCCTGTTCGCCGCAGAGGCCACAGGCATCGCCAATCCCGTCAATCCGCTGCTGGAGCCGCATCAGATCGCGGAGATTCTGGAGGCCGCCAATACCACGATCCTGGTCGCGCTCGGCCCCGTGCCTGGCACCGACATCTGGCAGAAGGTTGAGCAGATCCGTCCGTCCCTGAAGCGCCTCAAGGCGATCGTGCAGGTCGGTGGCGGCGGCGATCCCGCGAACGGCATCTTCGCCTTCAACGATCTCATCAAGGTACAGCCGGCGGACCAGCTCGTCAGCGGCCGCAAGATTGCAGGCGGCGACATCGCGGCCTATTTCCACACCGGCGGCACTACTGGCACGCCGAAGCTCGTTCGCCACACCCACACCAACCAGGTCTACCAGGCCTGGGGCCTCAACCTGCTCCTGAAGTCGAAGCCGGGCGGCAATCTGCTGTTCGGCATGCCGCTGTTTCACGTCGGAGGCTCGTTGACGCAGGTGCTGACGACGCTCGCGTGCGGCGGGTGCATCGTGGTGCTGTCACCGTCCGGCTGGCGCAATCCCAATGCGGTGAAGAACATCTGGCAGCTCGTCGAACGCTTCAAGCCGGAGGCGCTATCGAGCGTGCCGACCGTGCTTGCGGCAACGCTTGCCGTGCCGCCGGGTGGTGCCGACCTTTCGAGCCTGAAATTCGCCGCCGGCGGCGGCTCGGCGATCCCGGTCGCGGTCGGCTCCGCGATCCAGGACAAGCTGAAGCTCCCGGTGGTCGAGGTCTACGGCATGACCGAGACCTCGAGTGTGCATACCATGGCCTATCCGGACCGGCCCATCCGCCTCGGCTCGGTCGGCCTGCCGATGCCCTATGCGCAGGTGCGCATCGTCCAACTCGACGCCGAGGGGCGGCTCGAGCGCGACTGCGCCGTGGATGAGATCGGCGTCGTGATTATGGCCGGGCCTGGCGTGTTCGGTGGCTATCTCAACGATGCCCACAACACGGGCGCGTTCGTCGACGAGGTCTGGGTCAATTCCGGCGATCTCGGCCGGCTCGATGCGGACGGCCATCTCTGGATCACCGGCCGCGCCAAGGATCTCGTGATCCGCGGCGGCCACAACATCGATCCCGCGCCGATCGAGGAAATCATGTTCCAGCATCCGGCCGTCGGCTTTGCTGCCGTGGTCGGCCAGCCCGACGCCTATGCCGGCGAGATCCCCGTCGGTTACGTGCAGCTCAAGTCTGGTGCCAAGGTCGAGCCGGGCGAGTTGGAAACCTGGGTGCGCGAGCGCACGCCCGAGCGCGCCGCCGTGCCCGTGCAGATCATTCCGATCGATCCGATGCCCGTCACCGGCGTCGGCAAGGTGTTCAAGCCTCAGCTGCGCTGGGACGCAGCTCAGCGCGTGTTTGCCAAGGTGCTCACCCCGCTCACCGAGACGGGCATCGACTGCAAGGTGAAAGTCGGTGCGCATGGCAGCCACGGCTCGATCGCGACGGTGACGATTGCGAATGTGCCGGAAGGCAAACGCGACGAGATCGCAGGCGAGGTGCACAAGCTGCTGGCACCATTCGTGATGCGGCATGAGGTGGTGCACGCGTAGGCTTCTTTGCGGCGAGATAGTCGCAAGAAAAAGTTGAGGTCCCGGAGCTTACGAGTTCCGGAACCGACGCGACTATCCGGCGCCGCGTGACATGCAGGGTGGGTTAGCGAAGCGTAACCCGCCAAGTCTATTTCCGCGGAAGCTGAAGAGGCGGCGGGTTACGCCCGGCGGACTGCGCTTCGCGTAGCCGCAGAGCTAACCCACCCTACGAAGCACACAGCCTAGCCCGCGGGCATTGTCTTCTCGATCAGGCGGACCCAATAGGACGCGCCGTGGCCGAGGATGTTGTCGTTGAAGACGTAAGCAGGATGGTGACACTCGTTGCCGTCGCCCATGCCGACCAGGATCATCGCGCCCGGACGCGCTTCCAGCATGAAGGAGAAGTCCTCGGCGCCCATCATCGGTATGAATTTCTCGTTGACGCGATCGGCGCCGGCAATCTCGCGGGCGACCTCGGCGGCAACGCCGGCTTCGCGCGCGTGGTTCATCGTCACCGGATACATGCGGCTGTATTTCGTCTCGGCCGATCCGCCATAGGCGCGCGCCACGCTGTCGGCGACCTCGCCGATGCGACGCTCGACGAGATCACGCACTTCCGGATCCAGCGTGCGCACCGTGCCGCTGAGCTCGGCGACCTCCGGGATGATGTTGAACGCCGTGCCGGCGTGGAATTGCGTGATCGAGATGACGGCGGATTTCAGCGGGTCGACGTTGCGCGCGACGATCGATTGCAGCGCATTGACGATCTGCGATCCGATCAGGACGCTGTCGATCGCCTTGTGCGGGGTGGCGCCGGCATGGCCGCCCTTGCCGTGAACGGTGATCTGGATGTTGTCGGAAGAGGCAAGCATCGCGCCCGGCGTCGTGGCGAAATGGCCTTCGGGAAGACCCGGCATGTTGTGCATGCCATAGACCTCCTGGATGCCCCAGCGCGTCATCAGGCCGTCGTCGACCATCGCCTTGCCACCGCCGCCGCCTTCTTCCGCAGGCTGGAAGATCACGACCGCGGTGCCGTCGAAATTGCGGGTCTCGGCGAGATACTTTGCGGCGCCCAGCAGCATGGCGGTGTGCCCGTCATGGCCGCAGGCGTGCATCTTGCCGGGTACCTTCGAGGCATACGGCACGCCCGATGTCTCCATGATTGGCAGCGCGTCCATGTCGGCGCGCAGGCCGATCGTCCTGCCAGACGTAGCCTTGCGGCCGCGTATCACGCCGACCACGCCGGTGCGGCCAATGCCGGTCACCACCTCGTCGCAGCCGAACGCGCGCAGCCTGTCGGCGACGATGCCGGCGGTGCGGTGCACCTCGTAGAGCAACTCGGGGTTCTCGTGGAAGTCATGGCGCCAGGCGGCCATTTCATCAGACAGGGCGGCGACGCGATTGATGACGGGCATGGGCAGGGTCCGTTTCTTGTTGGATTGCCGAGGATAGCGTCATTCCGGGGCGATGCGAAGCCTCGAACCCGGAATCCGGAGATTGTGGCGCGAGATTCCGGGTTCACGCGCGACGCGCGTGAACCCGGAATGACGGTGAAATCAGCTCTCCCCGAACACGCGCTTGAAGATCGTGTCGACGTGCTTGAGGTGATAGCCGAGGTCGAACTGCTCCTCGATCTCGGCGTCCGAGAGATATTTCTTCACCTCGGCGTCCTTCTTCAGGAGCTGCAAAAAGTCGCCTTCACCGCGCCAGACCGGCATGGCGTTGCGCTGCACGAGCTTGTAGGCGTCCTCGCGGCTCGCGCCCTTCTGCGTCAGGGCCAGCAGCACGCGCTGCGAATGCAGGAGACCGCCGAGGCGGTCGAGGTTCTTCTGCATGTTGGCGGGGTAAACCAGCAGCTTGTCGATCAGGCCGGCGAGGCGCACCAGCGCGAAGTCGAGCGTCACAGTGGCGTCAGGGCCCATCATGCGCTCGGCAGAAGAGTGCGAGATGTCGCGCTCGTGCCAGAGCACGACGTTTTCCAGCGCCGGCGTCACATAGGCGCGGACCATGCGCGACAGACCCGTGAGGTTCTCCGACAGCACCGGGTTGCGCTTGTGCGGCATCGCGGAGGAGCCTTTCTGGCCCTCCGAGAAGAACTCCTCGGCTTCCAGCACTTCCGTACGCTGAAGGTGGCGGATTTCCACGGCGAGGCGCTCCACGGAGGAGGCGATCACGCCGAGCGTGGCGAAATACATCGCGTGACGATCGCGCGGGATCACCTGCGTCGAGATCGGCTCCGGCACCAGTCCCATGGCTTTCGCAACATGCTCTTCGACGCGCGGATCGATCTGCGCGAAGGTGCCGACGGCGCCGGAGATTGCACAGGTCGCGACTTCCTTCCGTGCCGCGATCAGGCGCTCCTTGGCGCGCGAGAATTCGGCATAGGCAAAGGCGAGCTTGAGGCCGAACGTCACCGGCTCGGCATGGATGCCGTGGCTGCGGCCGATGGTCGGCGTCATCTTGTGCTCGAAGGCGCGCTTCTTCAGCGCTGCAAGCACCTTGTCGAGATCGGCGAGCAACAGATCGGCGGCGCGGGTGAGTTGGACGTTGAGGCAGGTATCGAGCACGTCGGAGGAGGTCATGCCCTGGTGGACGAAGCGTGCCTCGGGGCCGACGATCTCGGCGAGGTGGGTGAGGAAGGCGATGACGTCGTGCTTGGTCTCGCGTTCGATCTCGTCGATGCGAGCGACGTCGAAGGTGGCGTTGCGAGCCTTGTCCCACACCGTCTTGGCGGCTTCTTTCGGGATCGTCCCGAGCTCGGCGAGAGCGTCCGCCGCATGCGCCTCGATCTCGAACCAGATCTTGAACCGCGTCTGCGGCTCCCAGATCGAGGCCATTTCCGGGCGGGTATAACGGGGGATCATCGCTAGGCTCCAGGTGGGGCGGGCG
The DNA here is from genome assembly GCF_059803515.1 of Bradyrhizobium sp. UFLA05-125. Lineage (NCBI taxonomy): Bacteria > Pseudomonadati > Pseudomonadota > Alphaproteobacteria > Hyphomicrobiales > Nitrobacteraceae > Bradyrhizobium > Bradyrhizobium sp. UFLA05-125. The sequence continues at coordinate 92,842 of NZ_JBANBJ010000005.1, forward strand.
CGCCCGAGGGCGCGGACACCGGCCAGAATGTTTTTTACGCCGCGATTTAGCAGAGCGGGCAGGGCGAAACAAACGTCCAGGTCTGGCAAACCGGGGATAGCCGGCCCTTTTCGGATGGACTGTCAATCACGAAAAGCTGACTGACAGATATTGAAATCTGTTATCGAAAGGTGTATATCCGTTCTCGGACGCTCCGATTGGGCGTCCCGCGGCTCCATCCCGGGGCCCGGGTCCGAAACAAAGGGACCTATGGGCCGTAACGAAGAGGGTGGGTCGGGACGAAGTGGAGACTTACGACAATGACGACCGAAATCATCAGTATCGCCGGGCAGATCGGGCACTGGCTCAATGTCCTGGTGGCGCGCCAGATCGCGGCGCAGGCTGCAAAACTGCCTCATTAAGGCGAGAGCTTTCCGAAACGACCGGCGAGGGGCTTCGGAAGAGGACTTTCGCCGGATAAATAAACCCAGGGCGGAAATTTGGTGCTGGCATGAACGAAGCGGTTGTCTTGACGCCGGAGCGCATCCTCGAAGTCACCGAGGACGTGCTCAGGCGCTATGGGCTTGCCAAGGCCACCGTGGTCGACGTTGCCCGCGCGCTCGATGTGAGCCATGGCAGCGTCTATCGCCATTTTCCGAGCAAGGCCTCGCTGCGCGAGGCCGTGGCCAAGCGCTGGCTCGAGCGCATGGATGCGCCGCTGCGCAAGATCGCCCAGGATACGGGGCCCGCGCCGGCGCGGCTCGAGGCCTGGCTACGGACGTTGTTCGCCGCCAAGCGCGAGCGCGTCTGCGACGATCCCGAGATGTTCCGGACTTATCTGACGCTCGCGCGCGAGGCCTGCGCGGCGGTGAAATGCCACAAGGACGGCCTCGTCGAGCAGATGTCGGCGATCCTGGCCGACGGCGTGAAGCAAGGCGTGTTCGACGCAGCCGACACCAATGTCACCGCGCGCGCGATTTTTGATGCGACCAGCCGCTATCACCATCCCGCCCACGCCGACGAGTGGAAGGACGCTGATCTGCCCGCGCGCGTCGATACGCTGCTCGCACTAGTGCTGCGCGGACTGAAGTCGTAAGGGGCAACGCTCCGTCATCTCGTTCTGGCGCACCAGAGACCAATCTACCGGTGTGCCTCTCACCCTCTGGCCTTGTGGGCGAGGGGGCCGTCGTGAAGCGCAACCGGATGAACGGGCTTTTTGCGCGCGGGGATGGTGTCGGCGGTCGATGGCACAACTGGCGGGCTTTCGGGATAGGCATTGACCTCGATTTCGACGATTCCCTTTGCGCGTTTTCGAAGGCGGTAGAAAGTCAGCTCCTGTTCGAGCATGGGGCAGCGGAAGCTGACTGCAGCCGTATCCGGCAGGCGGCAGAGCTCGTCGATGAGTTCGCCTACGGTAATGATCGGGGGATGGGCTGTCTTATGATTAGCCTTGCTCATGGCGTTACTCCTCCACTGCGTTACTAACTGGAGCCGAGTGGCCTCAGTTCCGATGGAGCGACGCTCGACGATCCCTATGCGTCAGCATTGCTGCTAGATCCGCATCAGCCCGCAACTCGCCGCAAGCCGCACCAGTTGCGCATCCGTACGCGCCCCGGTCTTGGTCTTGATCAGATAGTGATAGTTCTGCACGGTCTTCACACTGAGATTGAGGTGCGAGGCGATCTGCTCGGTGGTGGCGCCGCTGACGAACTGCCGCAAGATCTCGATTTCGCGCTCGCCGAGCTGATCGAGCACTGAGCCCGTCGGTGACAGGCTCTCCTCGGCCAGAATATGGGCGATGTCGTCGCTCATGGCGCGCTCGCCGCGGGCAACCACGCGGACGGCTGCAACGACTGCGGCGGGCTCGCTGCTCTTGGTGACGAAACCGCTGGCGCCGGCATTGAAGGCAGCCTTCACCAGAACGGCCTCGTTGTGCATGGTGAAGACGAGAATGCGCGCGCGGGGATTGCGCGCGCGGATGTTGCGGATGGCTTCGAGGCCGCTCGCGCCGGGCATCGAGATATCGAGCACGGTGACATCAGGATCATGCGTCTTGAAGGCGCCGTATGCGTCCGCGGCATTGTCGGCTTCGGCGATGACATGCAGATCGCCCTGGCTTTCCAGGACGCGACGGTAGCCTTGCCGGACGATGGGATGATCGTCGACCAGCAGTACCGAGATGCCCTTTGCCGCCACCTCCGTCATGCCAGCCTCATGCGGCCAGAGGAATGGTCGCCGCCACGCTCAGCCCGCGATCGGCACGCGCGATCGACAGCGAGCCGCCGGCGGCCGCGACACGCTCGCGGATGCCGGTCAGCCCAAAGCCGGCCGACTGCACCACCCGATCTGCATCGCCGTCGCCGTCGTCCTCGACGCGGATCAGCAGCGCGTCGTCCGCGCCGGCGCGCCGCTCGACCCGCAAGTTGATCTCGCGCGCCGCGCTGTGGCGCAGCGCATTGGTCAGGCATTCCTGGGCGACGCGGTAGGCGGTGGTCGCCGCCGTGTCGCTGATGTCCGCAAGGTTGCCCTTGAGGTCGAGCTGGATCGTCGGCTGCGTCGCGCTTTGCGAGCGCCAGCTATCGACGAGATTGACGAGGCTCGCCTCGAGCCCCAGCTCCTCCGGCAAGGGATTGCGCAGCCGCTTCAGCGTGTCGCGGAGCGATGACATGATGCGATGCGTAGCCTGCGAGATCATGCGTGCATCCTGTGCCGCACCGCTCGCATTCGTCTCCTTCGCGCTCGCCGTCTCGATGGTGCTGGCGAAGGCGAGGATGGCGGACAGATTTTGTCCGAACTCGTCATGCAGCTCGCGGGCGAGCGCACGTCGCTCGTCGTCGCGGATCTCGAGCAGGCGCCTTGTCAGTGCCGCGCGTTGCTCGGTCGCTTCCTCCAGCCTCCCGCCGAGCTCGCCGACGGCCTTGCCGATCATCGCAAGCTCCACGGAGCGGAAGCGCGGCAGGGGCGTGCGGTACTGCCCGCGCGCCATCCGCTGCAAGGCGGTCACGATCGAGCGGGCCGGCGCGAGCGTATGCGCGATCGCGAGCGAGGCCAGCAGCGCAATCGCCGCCGACATCAATAGCGCGACGTCGATCACGTTGAGAATGTACTCCCAGGCGAGCGAGATCGCCGCAGCCTGATCAGGCGTCGCCACGACCGCGCCGGCCGCGGCCGCGCGCGGGCTCACCGGTCGCACCACCTCGGCATGGCTGCCGAGGAAGATGGGGACCAGGGACGCAAACCAGCGCGGTGGGGTCTGGCCGATCCCCTGGCTCTGGCCGCATAGCGGCCTCTCGAATGCGGCCGCCGGCTGGAACTGCACACAAACGCCCGGCGCAATCAGCTTCATCGTCTCCAGCGTGCGCCAGTCCGGAACCGGTACGAGATGCTCGCGCATCCTGTTGCTGCGCAGCAAGAGCTCGCGCCAGTACAGCGCCTCCAGTGCATGCGCGACCCGCTGGGCGGACGCGGCCGTGGCGCGATCGACGCTGCGATAGGCATCAAAAGTTGCCCACACCGTCGCGGCGGTCAGGCACAACGCGACAATGACGAGCAAACGGGCGACGAGCTGAAGCACGAGGCGCATGCGATCACCCCCAACGTTTGGTAAGGTCACGATAACAACGCCGCCGCACCTTGCCAATCGCGAGCGACATCCGGCGATGCCGCTCGGGAAAATTTCCCAAGCCGATTTGGGCATGGCTCTTTGGACTGCGCGCGGCGGCTTTGATCTAATCGGGGGCGGGGCGCTAACAGAGCGGGGAGCGAGACAGCATGAGTTCGATCACCATCGGCAAGAGCGCGCCGCCTGCGGCCGATCCGTCGGAGCGGAGCGCGCTCCTGCTCTGGATGATCTTTACGGGCTTGTCGGTCTTCGCCGTCGTGCTGCTGTGGCGCTTTGGCCTGATCCATCTGATGGTGGTCTCGGACCGCACCTACATTTCCAGCCTGATCGCGGTGCTCTATGTCGTCACCTGCGGGCATTGCTGCTGGCGGACCCGCGCGATCGCGCGGGAAGCGGCGGCGGCGCGGCGCTGCCGTGCGGTGCTGTCGGCCAAGGACGGCAGCAAGGCGCTCGATGCTGCCGGCACGTCGCTGCCGCATGGCCTCGTCAGGAATCACATCGAGAGCCTCGTGACGAAAGCCGCGGCGCAGGACTATCGTCCGGTGGACCAGACGCTGCTGCTGCGGACGCTTGCCGACCGCCTGCGCGGCTCCAACGGGTTCGGCGCCTTCGTCTCCGACACGCTGATGAAGCTCGGCCTGCTCGGCACCATCATCGGCTTCATCATCATGCTGGCGCCGATTGCCGGGCTGGACGCGGCCGACAAGGTCGCGATGCGGTCCTCGATGGGGTTGATGAGCGACGGCATGGCGGTTGCGATGTACACGACGCTTGCGGGCCTCGTCGGCTCGATCCTGGTCCGCATCCAGTACTACATGCTCGACGCCGCGACCCAGCGGGTGTTCTCCGACGCCGTCGTGCTGACCGAGACCTACGTCACCCCGGCTCTGGAACGTAAGCGTCCGGGAACGCCGCCATGATGGACGATTTCGGGCTCTATCCGCGCGAGGAGCCGTTCGATCCGCTCGGCGTGATGCTGTTCAAGGCACTCCAGGTGGTGGCCTTCCTGTTCTTCCTCGCGCTTCTCGCTGTCTCGCCGGACGCCAAGGACGGCAAGATCGACTCCAAGGCCGAGTTCATGATTACGCTGGACTGGCCGGACAATCATCCTGATGATCTCGACCTGTTCGTGCAGGATCCCGCCGGCAACATCGCCTGGTACCGGCATCGCGAGGCTGGCTTTCTCACCCTCGACCGCGACGACCGCGGCGGCGCCAACGACTTCATCGTGGTCAACGGCAAGAAGATCGCATCCCCGATCCGCGAGGAGATCGTCACCGTGCGCGGCATCGTCGCCGGCGAATACACCGTCAACGTCTCGCATTTCCAGGCCACGACCGGCGAGCCGGTCGCGGCCAATGTGAAGGTGCAGAAGCTCAACCCGACCGCCCAGGTGATCTTCGACAACAAGCTGACGCTCAACCATACCGGTGACGAGAAAACCGCGGTGCGGTTCCGGCTCGATGCCGAAGGCAAGGTGATCAACGTCGATCAGCGGCCGAAATCGCTGCTGGAAACGTTCCGCAGCAGTTGGCGCAACGGCGCGGATATCGATCCGAAGACTGGCGTGAGGATGCGCCGTGACTAGCCTGCAACTCGTCATACTCACGATTTCGGTCGCTTACGCCGTGATCGGCGCTCTGCTCCTGGTCGTCCTGGTCTATGGACGCCTGCACTGGTCGCTGAAGGCCATGGCCGTCGTTGTGACCAGTGTCTTCTACCTCGTCAGCTTCGGCGCGATGCGCGGGCTGCTCGGCTGGGCCACCACGGACCGGCTGCCCGTGTCATTCAAGCTGTTGGCGGCGCGCATCGTCGAGCCGCATTCGCTGGAGGGTGATCCCGGCTCGATCTATCTGTGGGTCGAGGAACTCGACGAGGACAACCGGCCGAGCGGTATCCCGAGGGCTTTCCGCGTTCCCTATGATGACACGCTGGCCGAGAAGACCCATGGAGCGGAGAACGAGATCGCGGCAGGACGCCCGCAGGGCGGGCGCGCCGCGGATTTTGGCGGCGGTGACGGCACCGTCATCGACATGGTGCGGGAATATGTGACGCCGAAGGCCGTGATCGAGACGGCCGGCGGCGATTCATCGACCGGCGAATTCAGGGCCCCGCCGGCAGGTAGCGAGCAGGGCGCGGTGTTCACGCCGCTGCCGCCGCCCAGAATGCCCCCTAAGGACCAGCAATAGGCACCGCTACCGGCTGCGCCGCGGACGGCTGGCCAACAGGCGTGCGCTGACGCATCTTGTTGACGTCCCCCAAATTGGCTTTATCGGCATACGAACAGCGTTTGAGGGTGGAGGACGCGTGCGACTGGCCGTCTTTTCGGATATCCACGGCAACCGGCAGGCCTTTGACGTGTGCCTGAAGGCGGCGCGCGAGCGCGGCGCGGAGCGCTTCATCCTGCTCGGCGATTTCGTCGGCTATGGCGCCGATCCGGAATGGGTGGTCGACACCGCAATGGAACTGGTGGCTCACGGCGCCGTCGCTGTGCGCGGCAATCACGACCAAGCGGTCCAATCGTCTGCCGAGACCATGAACGCCGAAGCGCAGATCGCGATCGAATGGACCCGCGGTCGGCTCGATGCCGCGCAGCGGCGCTTCCTCGCGGAGCTGCCGATGTCCGTCGAGGATGAGGGCCGCCTCTATGTGCATTCGGAAGCCTCGCACCCGACGCGATGGCACTATGTCCGCTCGACGACGGACGCCGCAAAAAGCCTGATCGCGACGCCGTGCCACGTCACGTTCTGCGGCCACATCCATCGCCCGGCGCTCTATTCGATGTCGGTGACCGCGAAGATGACGAGCTTCGTACCCAAGACCGACGTTCCCGTGCAGCTCCTGCGCGGCCGGCAATGGCTCGCGGTCATGGGCTCGGTCGGTCAGCCACGCGACGGTGATCCCTCCGCCTGCTTTACGCTGTTCGAAACCGAGAGCTGTCAGATCACCTATTGCCGGGTACCCTATGACATCGAGGCGGCAGCGAGCCGAATCCGGGAGAACGGCCTGCCGCATTGGCTGGCCGACCGGCTGTCGCAGGGGCGTTGAGCGATGCCGAAATCCCTGGTCACGGTCGGAGCTGAGATCGACGGCTTCACTGTCGGTGAGTGCATGCATGCCGGCGGCATGGCGACGCTGTGGACGGTCACCCATCCCGGCATCGATGCTCCGTTACTGATGAAGGTCCCGCGGGTATCCGAGGGCGAGGACCCCGCCGCCATCGTCTCCTTCGAGATGGAGCAGATGATCCTGCCGCGGCTCGCCGGCCCGCACGTGCCGCGCTGCTTCGGCACCGGCGATTTCGCCCGCCAGGCCTATGTCGTGATCGAGCAGCTTCCCGGCACCACACTCTACCCGCGGCTGCCCGACCTGCCGCTGCCCTATGAGGAGGCGCGCGGGCTGGTCGCGAAGATCGCGACCGCGCTGGCCGATCTGCACCGGCAGAACGTGATCCATCACGACATCAAGCCGAGCAGCATCATGTTCCGGGCGAGCGGCGAGGCGGTGCTGATCGACTTTGGCCTGTCGCACCACGACCATCTGCCGGATTTGTTGCAGGAGGAGTTCCGGCTGCCCTACGGCACCGCGCCCTATATGGCGCCGGAGCGGCTGTTGGGTGTGCGCAACGATCCGCGCAGCGATCTTTTTTCGCTGGGCGTGCTGCTCTATTTCTTCACCACGGGCGAGCGTCCATTCGGCGAAGGCGAGACGCTGCGCGCAATGCGACGCCGGCTGTGGCGCGATCCGCATCCGCCGCGCAAATTGCGTCCCGACTATCCGCCCTGGCTTCAGGAGATCGTGCTTCGGTGCCTGGAGATCGAGCCGGTCCGGCGCTATCCGACCGCCTCGCAGCTTGCGTTCGATCTTACCCATCCCGACAAGGTCAGGCTCACCACACGCTCGGAGCGGCTCAAGCGCGATCCGCTCTCGGTCGCCTGGCGGCGGCGCTTCAATCAGGAGGTGACGCAGTCGCGGCCGAAATCGGATGTGGCGGCGCAGATTGCCTCGAGCCCGATCCTTGCGATCGCGCTCGACACCGCCGAAGGCGCGCCCGAATTGAACGAGGCGCTGCTCGTCACGACCGAGCGGATCCTGGCGACGCTGCCCTCGGCGCGACTCGCCTGCGTCAACGTGCTGAAGCTCAACCGTCTCGTGATCGACCGGACGCTCGACGAAGACGGATCCAACAAGCATATCGACCGGATGGTCGCGCTCAGGCATTGGGCGACGCCGCTCAAGCTCGACGAGAGCCGCCTCACGGTTCATGTGCTGGAGGCGATCGATCCGGCCGCAGCGATCCTGGAATTCGCCGAGATCAACCAGGTCGACCACGTCATCATCGGCGCGCGGCAGAGCTCGTTCAAGCGTACCCTGCTGGGCAGCGTTTCATCGAAGGTCGCCTCCGAAGCAACCTGCACCGTCACCGTGGTGCGGCCGCCGAGGATGGCCGCGGATTCGGAAGAGGTGAGGGCGGACGAAGCCGCGGGCTAGCTGCGCATGATCCGGAAAAGTGTGTAGCGGTTTTCCCTCGCGACGAACGCGGAACGCGTTTGCGCGGAGATCATGCGCGAACAAAAAGGCAATGCGCAGGTCAGAGAGCGTGGGCGGCGTGAGCGTCGCGCTTGCGGCGGACTGGCAGCCAGAAGTCCGGACCGGCTTCGTTGCGGTCGTGACCGACGCCGAAGAACTGGATGATCTCGCGGCACGGCTCACAATTGAACAGATTGCCGGAGGAGGCTGCCTTCGACATCGCGTTCAGGCAGTTGGGGCAAAGCGGTTTCATCAGGCTATTCCAAAGAAAATGATTTCAGTGCTGACGCGGTGACCGGAACTGGTCCAGGTCCACAATCTCGGACCCGGTGTCGTCGTTGGCCTCGCACGCGGTACGCTCAAAGCGATCGAAGAAATAATCGAGGTCGGGATGCGGGCGCCGCGGGATGCAGCACCTGCGCTTCGGTTGACGCTTCACGATCATCACCTGCACGGGCGTTCAGCCGCGGTGGCGATTGAGATGGATGACGCGGGCGGAACGAGATGCCACCTTCACCGGCCGCGCTACGTAGACGCAACGCGCCGCAATTGCTGCATTCAAGCCAAGCCACAACGCCACGCCAGTCCAGACCAGGGTCGTTGTCATGATGTGCTCCCGTCAAAAAGGGGAGCGCTGTTGTGCATCGATTTGTACGAATCAGGGAAGCTGGGATGATTACGGGGTTGAAGGCAATCTCAAGTTTGTCGCGGCGCAACACCCGTAGAAACCCGCAATATATTTCGTGAGCGCGGATTCAAATCGCCTCACCGCGCGCGTTTGCGGCCGCGTTACGGATCGCATCGATGTTGGTCTTGTAGGCCTCCTGCGTGCCGCCGCGGAATACCGCCGTGCCGGCGACGAAGGCGTTGGCGCCGGCCGCCGCAAGGGCACCCGCGACGTCGGGCCCGACGCCGCCATCGACCTCGATGTCGATCGGCCTGCCCGCGGTCATCGCGCGGATGTCGCGGATCTTGCCGAGCGCGGAGGAAATGAAGGCCTGCCCGCCGAAACCGGGATTGACCGACATCACCAGCACGAGGTCGATCAGGTCGACGACGTATTCGATCGCGCTGATCGGCGTGCCCGGGTTGAGCGAGACGCCGGCCTTCTTGCCGAGCGCGCGGATCGCCTGGAGCGAGCGGTGCAGGTGAGGACCTGCCTCCGCATGCACGGTGATGTGGTCGCAGCCGGCCTTGGCGAAGGCCTCCAGATAGGGATCGCAGGGCGCGATCATCAGATGCGCGTCAAAGATCTTCCTGGTGTGCGGACGCATCGCCTTGATGACGTCGGGTCCATACGAGATGTTCGGAACAAAATGCCCGTCCATGACGTCGAGATGCATCCAGTCGGCGCCGGCCGCATCGACCGCGCGCACCTCTTCGCCGAGCCTGGAAAAATCCGACGCCAGGATCGACGGCGCGATCATCAGGGGGCGGAGTGCGAGGGCTTGGGTCATGGGCACTGTTTCCCGAAAAAGCCTATGGGCCATGTGACGATGGGCCTCGCCTAACATGGGCGATGCGGGGGAGCAATGCAGGGGGGCAGGCGCTTCCTGTGGGCGGAAAATTCTGCCGCAGCCGGCACGAATTGCCGGTGTTCCCCGACGGCGGAAAGCGAGGGATAGCCGGATTTGATTGAGGTTTTTGCGCTGGCACGACGCTTGCTCACTGGATCGGAGCATTGGCCGCGGCTTGCCGCATCGTCTGGAGTTGTCGAATGTTGTTCGCCCTTGGTGCCGTATCGGGTGCGCTCGACGCGTTGCAGTCGCTGACATCCTCGAAGACGTCCTCGACGCAGCAGACAGGCTCCACACAAGGGGTGACCAACCCGTTCTCGATCGACAGCAGCAGCAGCACGACAAGCGGCGCGAGCTCGTCGGTCAACTCCGGCAACTGTCCGCAGATCTCGCCCGAGACGATGAGCGCGCTGATTGCGGCGCAAAGTCAATCATCAGCGAGCGCGAGCAGTTCCTCAAGCTCGACCGCGTCGAGCTCCTCAACGAGCTCATCGTCAACCTCGATGAGCCCGCAGGACGCCCTGAAGGATCTGTTTTCGCAGATCGACGCCGATGGCGACGGCAAGATCACCAAATCGGAATTCGAGAGCGCGCTCGGCGCCGGCGGCACCAATGTGGCGCAGGCCGATGACGTCTTCTCCAAGCTCGACACCAATGGCGACGGCAGCGTCAGCCTCGACGAGATGTCGAAGGCGCTGCAGGGTGGGCATCACGGTCACCACCATGCCGAAAGCGCCGGCAGCTCCAGCGGCTCCGGGGATGCCAGCGGCAGTGGCTCGGACGGCAGCTCCGATCCCTTGACTGGGGCGACCACGACGTCCGCGACCAACAGTGACGGCTCGACCACGACCACCATCACCTATCCGGACGGCTCGAAGGTCTCGATGACGACACCGGCTGCGTCGAGCTCATCGAGCTCCGGCTCCAACTCCAGCAGCTCGAACTCGGCGACCTCGTCGTACAACTGGATCGAACAAATGATCCAGCGCGAGGCGCAGCAATTGTCGGCCACCGCGGCCTCGTCGCTGTCGGTGAGCGTCTAGGCTCGCGCCAATTCGACGGCGTCATGCCCCGGCTCGACCGGGGCATCCAGTACGCCGCGGCTTCTCCGCATTCGTCACAGTCTCTGGAATACTGGACCGCCCGGTCAAGCCGGGCGGTGACGAGAGTGCGAGGCTAGCCGAACCGGTCCCTCCATGCGGGCAGTGCGCCCGCGAACGGCAGTGCGGTCGCATGATAGACACCGCGCGCAATCGCGCGCGCCACGACGTTGGCTGCGACCATGCCGACCTCGGTGAGCTCGACGATCGGATCGATCGCCTTCTCGCAGGTCGCAGCGGCAAACAGCACGTCGCCGTCGGTCGGTGCATGCACCGGATAGATCGCGCGGGCAAAGCCGGTCTGCCCGATCATGGCAAGGCGCTTGGCTTGCGCCTTGGTCAGCGTCGCGTCGGTGACGACGAGACCGATCGTCGTGTTCTCGCGCGCGCTGGCGGCCGGCCCCCCCTTGATGCGCATCTTGAGCATGTCATCCGCGAAGGTATCCGGCAGGCCGCGTCCGCCGAACTCGCCGCCCACCTCGAACGGCGCGGCCCAGAACCAGGGGCCGTCGCCCACGGTGACGCTGCCGACCGCATTGACGGCGGCGATCGCCGCGACCTTGATGCCGTTGCTGGTCACGGCGGAGGCCGAGCCGAGCCCGCCCTTGCAGTTCGCCGTAGTGGCGCCGAGGCCGGCGCCGACGCTGCCGAGCGCGAAGTCCGCACCGGCCGAGGCTGCCGCGGCATAGCCGAGGTCGCGATAGGGCGGGAAGCGGCCCCAGGCCTTGTCGCCGCCATTGAGGAGATCGAACAGGATCGCGCCCGGCACGATCGGGATCAGCGCCTCACGGACCCGGAATCCGCGCCCCTGTTCGGCGAGCCAGGCCTGTACGCCGCCGCCGGTCTCGAGCCCGAAGGCGGAGCCGCCCGACAGCGCGATTGCATCGACGCGCTCGACCGTGTTGGCAAGATCGAGCAGCGCGTCCTCGCGCGTCCCGGGCCCGCCGCCGCGCACATCGATCGCCGCGACCGCCGGCTGGTCGAAGACGATCGCGGTCGCCCCCGAGGCGAGCTTTTCGTCGTGGGCGTGCCCGACGCGGACACCGGCGATGTCGGTGAGGAGGTTTTTCAAGGCGGCACTCCCGGCGCTGCAAGCGGCAGTGCCTTCAGCGATAGCGCAGGCGCAAGCCGCGCTCAACTGGCGAGCGCGGTGCGGAGCATCCTGGCGAGCTCGGACTTGCGGTAGGGTTTTGCGAGCAGCAGCACGCCGGAGTCGAGCCGGCCGTGATGGACGATGGCGTTTTCGGTATAGCCGGATGTGAACAGCGTCTTCAGCGCTGGCCGACGCCGCGCCGCTTCGTCGGCGAGTTGGCGGCCGTTCATGGCGCCGGGCATGATCACGTCGGTGAAGAGCAGGTCGATCTCGGCATTGCCGTCGATCAGCGTCAGCGCTTCCGCTGCATTCGCCGCTTCCAACGCGTTGTAGCCGAGGCTCCTGATCTGGGTCACGACATATTGGCGTACCAGCGCGTCGTCCTCGACGATCAGGATCTTTTCGTCTCCGCCCTCGATCGGCACGTTCCGCATCGCCTCGAACGCGGTCTCCTGCACGCCGGTCGAGCGCGGCAAATAGATCTTCACGCTCGTGCCGTGACCTTCCTCGCTGTAGATCTTGACGTGTCCGCCGGACTGCTTGACGAAGCCGAACACCATGCTCAGCCCCAATCCGGTACCCTTGCCGACCTCTTTCGTCGTGAAGAAGGGGTCGAACACCCGCTCGATCAGCGCAGCCGGAATGCCGATGCCGGTGTCACTCACCGCGATCATCACGTAATTGCCGGCGACGATGTCGGGGTTCATGCTCGCATAGCCTTCGTCGAGGAAGACGTTGCGGGTCTCCAAGACCAGCGTGCCGCCGTCGGGCATGGCGTCGCGCGCGTTCAGGGCGAGGTTCAGGATCGCGGTGGTGAGCTGGCTCGGATCGACCAGCGCCGGCCAGGCGTCCTCGGTCAGGTGCGGCGTGATGGTGACCTGCTCGCCGAGCGTCGGACGCAGCAGCTTGGCGGCTTCCACGACCAGCGCATTGGGGTCGACCTCGCGGGGTTGCAGCGGCTGCTTGCGGGCAAAGGCGAGCAGATGCCTGGTCAATTGCGCGCCGCGTTCGGCCGCATCGTCGATCAGCCCGGTGATCGCCGCAAGGTCAGGCCGGTCGCCGACGGCATCGGACAGGATCCCGATCGTGCCCGTGATGACCGTGAGCACGTTGTTGAAATCATGCGCGACGCCACCGGTGAGCTGGCCGATGGCGTCCATTTTCTGCGCCTGCCGGAACTGCGCCTCAGCCGCCTGCTTTTCGGTGAGGTCGCGTCCGATGAAGAAATGGCGCTTGACCGGCTCCGACCAGGTGCCCATCCAGTTCAGCGTGACGTCGTGCCCTTCACGGTGGGGGTAACGCGCCTCGAAGCTGCGCTTGGTGAGGCCGCGCCGAGCGGCGCGCATTTCATCGCGCGTCTTCTCGAGATCATCGGGATGGATGAATTCCGTCGCGTTGTGTCCGATCATGTCCTCCGGGCTGAAGCCGAGGATGTCCCTCACGCTCGGGCTGACCTGGACGAAATTGCCGTAACCGTCGGTGACCAGGATCAGGTCCTGCGACGTCTCGAAGATGCGCTCGCGCTCCTCGACCTCGCGATTGAGCGCCGCCTGCGTTCGCTTCCGTTCGGTGATGTCGCGGGCGACCTTGGAGGCGCCGATGATCTTGCCGTCTGCCGACCGCAGTGGGAACAGGCTGAGCATGACGTCGAGGAGCTGCCCGTTCTTGTTCATCCGCACGGTTTCGAGCTGCTCGATCACCTCGCCGTTGCGCGTGCGGGCGAGGATCTCCTCGATCTCCTCGCGACGACCTTGCGGCATGATGATGTCGATCGGCCGGCCGACGGCCTCCGCTGCGGAGAAGCCGAATACGCGCTCGGCGGCTCGGTTCCAGGCGGTGATGGTGCCGTCGAGCGTCTTGGTGATGATGGCGTCGTTGGAGGATTCCACGACCGCGCTGAACAGCCGCTCGCGCTCACCAAAATGACTGCGATCCGAGGCCGACTGCCGCTGCAGCGCTCCAACCATTCCAGCCGTCTGCGCCTGCAGGCGGACATTCTCGATCAAGAGCACCGCAAGGACGAAGCTTGCAGCGCAAAGACCGTAGATCCGTCCCGCGTAGAAGCCGAGATCGAAGCGGGCGCCATTGAGGATTCCCGACAGGGCGATATCGAATAGCCAGGCGCACATGACGACCATGAGCCAGACGTCGATCACCGTATGCGGCCGCCGAAACCACAGCGTGACCAGGGCGGCGGCGCTCAAGGACCATACGAACGAGATCACACCGATCTGCGTGGGTGTGAAGTGGCCGTCGCGCAAGAGGTCCGGCAGCAGGTCGTGCTTGGCCGTGACGATCCAAACGAAGGCGATGACCACCACGGCCGGCCCCAGTATGCCGCAGAGGATCGCGCGGCGCACCGTGCCCCTAATTTTGACGCCGCCGCCAGCGTCCTTGAGCCAGGCATAGGCGAGCACGGACAGCGGAAAGCCGCCATGCCAGATCATATAGAGCCAGGCGGTGGTCTGCGGGCCCGCGCCCAAGAGTCCCGTTGGCGCAAACAGCTCGGGGAAGGTCAGTGCATGGGCAATCGCCGCGGCCGCTGTGAAAAGATAGCCGGTCGAGAGCATCAACAGCGCGCGGGTCCGCAAGACCGCAAACTGCGACAACAGCAGCACCGCTGTGACGATGTCGATGACGGCAAGCGCAGACTGGTAACTCGCGACGAAGGCCGGAACGCGCGCAAGCGGCACGCGGGCGAAGGGAACGGCCAGCGCAAACAGAATCGACGAGACACCAACGATCGCCAATGCTGCAGTGCGATCGCTCCGAGCGGCAGGCAAGGTCGATAGAAAGGTGCTTCGGTCGTTCGGTGCCAGCACGTTCACCTCTTCCGGACCACCATTGAAGCTTTCAGTAAGACACTTCCTCGGGAGCATCTTAGCCCGCTACCTCTCTGCGCGGTAGCGGGGTCTGGGCACGCGCTCTGATGGGAAGACACGCGACTCAACCGAAGGTTAGAGCTTACTTAATTTTTCTCCGAACGAGGAGCCGAGACCGGGTAAGCTGGTCTTTACTGACCGGGGAAATAATACGTCTACCGCTGTGGCGGGATCCCGTTCCGGGAGGCAGATTTCTTGACCGACACCAATTTTGTGACGACGGGAGTTGTTCCATGCCCCGTATCCTCGTGATCGACGACCAGAAGGAGGTCCGGGCGATGGTATCCATCGTGCTCCGGGTCAATCGTTTCGAGGTCGTGGAGGCGGAGAGCGGCGCGGCTGGCCTGAGGGCGTTTGGCGAAGCGGCGTTCGATGCAGCGATCGTGGACATTTTCCTGGCCGACACCAGCGGCCTCGAGGTCATGACGGCGATCCGCGAGATGTCCCCGAACTTCCCGATCGTCGCCGTCTCTGGCATGACCGCCCTCGACTTCATGGAGGAGGCGCCGGGCCTTGCCAACGTCGTCTGCGTGAAGAAGCCGTTCCGGCCCAACGATCTCCTCCAGGCGCTCAAGACGGCGCAGTCGGGCAAGCTCCAGGCCGCGGTCTGACCGCCGGATGCGAAAACGCCCCGGCGTGCCGGGGCGTTTGTAAGGATGGCCGCAACGCCGAGGCGTTGGGAGCCGTTGTTAAGAGCGCTCTTTAGGAGCCCTTGGCGCCGAGTTCGGCGTAGTTGCCCTTGGCGTCCCACTTATAGACGACATAGTCGATCTGCTTGATGTCGCCCTTGGCGTCATACTCGATCGGGCCGAGCACGGTGTCCCACTTGCCGGCCTTGATGGTTTCCATCACCTTCTTCGGATCGGTCGTGCCAGCCTTCTTCACGGCTTGCGACCAGACCTGCATCGCGGCGTAGGTGTAGAGCGTGTAGCCCTCCGGATCGATGCCCTTGGCCTTGAAGGCTTCGACGATCTTCTTCGCGCTCGGCTTGTTGCGCGGATCGGGGCCGAAGGTGAACAGCGTGCCTTCGCCCGCTGGGCCGGTGATGGAGGCGTACTCCTTGTCGGCCAGCGCGTCGCCCGACATCAGCACCGTCTTCAGGCCCTGATCGCGCATCTGACGCAGGATCAGGCCGGCTTCCTGATGGTAGCCGCCGATATAGACGAGGTCGATGTTGTCCTTCTTCAGGCGCGAGACGATCGCGTTGAAGTCCTTGTCGCCCTTGTTATAGGACTCATACAGCTTCTCGGTAATGCCGGCCTTGTTGAGGGCCTTCTTCGTCTCGTCCGCAAGACCCTTGCCGTAGGTGGTCTTGTCGTTGAGGATCGCGATGTTCTTGCCCTTGAAGTTCTTGCCGATGTATTGCGCGGCAATCAGGCCCTGCTGGTCGTCACGGCCGCAGACGCGCGCCACGTTCCACAGCTTGCGCTCGGTGAAGAGCGGGTTGGTCGAAGCCGGAGTGATTTGCAGGACGTTGCCGTCAGCATAGGCTTCCGAGGCCGGGATCGAGGACGACGAGCAGAAATGTCCGGCGACGAACGGGATCTTGGCGCCGGCGATCTTTTCCGCGACCGAGCGGGCCTGCTTCGGATCGCAGGCGTCGTCTTCGGCATCGAGCGCGAGCTTCTTGCCGTTGACGCCGCCGGCGGCGTTGATGTCCGCCACCGCCAGGTCGGCGCCGTTCTTCATCTGCCGGCCGAATGCGGACTCGGTGCCAGTCATCGGGCCCGCAACTGCGATGGTGATATCCTGCGCGAACGCTGCCGTCGACAGCGCTACGGACGCGCCAAATGCCAGACCGATGAGCTTCAGTGATTTCATGAGATACCTCGCGGGTGGTCGTTTGTTGGGAGTTGCCGGGTTGACCCGGTTCTAACCGCCGCCATTCTTGAATGAATTTACGGAGAAGTCACCGGCAAAATACGGGCATAGGCAAAGATATCTAGCCGCTTCCTCGCGCAGGACGGGGCCGGTCAGGCGTGCCGGCCACCTTCCAGATAGGCGGCGCGGATTTCAGGGCGCTGCAGCAATTCGGCGCCGCTGCCCGCGAGCGTGATCAGGCCGTTGACCATGACGTAGCCGCGATGGGCGAGCTTCAGGGCATGGTTGGCGTTCTGCTCGACGATCAGCACGGTCAGGCCGTCCTGCCGGTTCAGGGTGCGGATCGCGTCGAAGATCTGCCGCGCGATGAGCGGGGCGAGCCCCAGCGAGGGTTCATCGAGCAGGAGCAGGCGAGGGCGGCTCATCAAGGCGCGCCCGATCGCCAGCATCTGCTGCTCGCCACCGGACAGGGTTCCGCCGCGCTGGGCGAAACGTTCCTTCAGGCGGGGAAACAGGGCGAATACGCGCTCGAGCGTGCCCTCCCGTTCCGCTGGCGTGCTGTCGGTGACGTCGGCCCCCATCTGGAGGTTCTCGGCGACGCTCATCCGCGGGAAGATGCGGCGGCCTTCCGGCGATTGCGCGATGCGCAAATGGGCGATCTCGTGAGTCGGGACGGCGGTGATGTCCTTACCCTCGTACAGGATCTGCCCGGCGCGGGCGCGCGGCTTGCCGAAGATCGTCATCATCAGTGTCGACTTGCCGGCGCCGTTGGCGCCGATCAGCGCGACGATCTCGCCGGAATTGATCTCGACGTCGACGCCCTTCAGCGCCTCGATCTTGCCGTAGGCCGCGCGCAGGCCCCGGATCGCGAGCAGGGGGGATGCTGCCGTCACGATCCGCTCTCCATGACGGCCATCGCCTCTTCCTCGTCGGCGCCGAGATAGGCGGCGATCACCTTGGGATCGTCGCGCACCTCGCGCGGCGTGCCCTGCGCAATCTTCACGCCGTGGTCCATCACCACGATGTGGTCGGAGATCTCCATCACGACTGACATGTCGTGCTCGATCAGGAGGATCGAAGTTCCCAGGTCGTTGCGGATCGAAAGCAGGAGCTCGCTCAAGGCCGCGCTCTCGCGCGCGTTGAGGCCGGCAGCCGGTTCGTCGAGGCACAGGAGCGCAGGCTCGGTGCACATCGCGCGCGCGATCTCGAGGCGGCGCTGGTCGCCATAGGCGAGGTTGCCGGCCGCATCGTCGGCACGATCCAGGAGGCTGACCCGCTTCAGCCAATCGGTGGCGAGAGCGATCGCCTGCGCTTCCGCACTGCGGTAGTTCGGCGCCCCAATCAGGCCGAGGAAGGTGAAACCGGAGGCGCGCATCAACATGTTGTGCTGCGCCACCATCAGGTTTTCCAGCACGGTCATCCCGGGAAACAGGCGGATGTTCTGGAAGGTCCGAGCGACCTTGGCATGCTTGGCGATGCGGAAGTCGTTGAGCCGCTCGAGCGCGATTTCCTTTCCGTCATCGTGGGTGAGGCGAATGGTGCCGCCGGTCGGCTTGTAGAAGCCGGTGATGCAGTTGAACACCGTGGTCTTGCCGGCGCCGTTCGGTCCGATCAGCGCCGTAATCTTGCGCCGGTTCGCCGAGAACGACAGATCCTGCACGGCGACGATTCCGCCGAAGCGCATGGTGAGCTGATCGACGTTGAGGATACGCTCGCCGCTCATCCGTGGCCTTCCTTGACGAGGTCGGAGGAGATGGCCTTTGCCTTCTTCAGATATACGGTCGGCGCGCGATGGCCGATCAGGCCGCGCGGTCGCCAGATCATGATCAGCACCATCGCCCAGCCGAAAACCAACATGCGGAAGATCTCGAGGCCCCGGAACAGCTCGAACCCGCCGATCATGGCGAGAGCGGCGAGCGCCACGCCAAGCTGCGAGCCCATACCGCCGAGCACCACGATCGCAAGCACCAGTGCGGATTCCTGGAAGGTGAAGGATTCCGGGCTGATGAAACCCTGGCGCGTGGCGAAGAAGGCGCCGGCGAAGCCGCCGAACAGCGCGCCCGTCGCGAATGCCGTCAGTTTCGTGGTCGTGGTGTTGATGCCAAGCGCCCGGCAGGCGACCTCGTCCTCGCGCAATGCTTCCCAGGCGCGGCCGATCGGCAGGCGCCGCAGGCGAATCGTCACCCAGTTGGTGAGCAGAGCCAGCGCCAGGATCAGGTAGAACAGGAAGACGATGCGGTGGGTCGGCGAATACTCGATGCCGAGCTTTGCGGCCAGCCCGTCGTCGCTGTTGTCGAGCGGGATGCCGAACAGGGTGGGGCGCGGAATGCCGGTGACGCCGTTGGGCCCGCCGGTCAGACTCTGCCAGTTGATGATGACGAGCCGGATGATCTCGCCGAAAGCGAGCGTGACGATCGCGAGATAGTCGCCGCGC
Source organism: Bradyrhizobium sp. UFLA05-125 (assembly GCF_059803515.1). Taxonomy (NCBI): domain Bacteria; kingdom Pseudomonadati; phylum Pseudomonadota; class Alphaproteobacteria; order Hyphomicrobiales; family Nitrobacteraceae; genus Bradyrhizobium; species Bradyrhizobium sp. UFLA05-125. Next base: position 111,820 of record NZ_JBANBJ010000005.1, read on the forward strand.
AGCCGTAGCACCGGGAAGCCGAGCATAACCCCCCACATGGCTGCGAGGATCCCGGCGAGCGGCAGGCAGATCCAGAACGACAAGCCGAAATTGGTGGCGAGCAGCGCGTAGGAATAGGCCCCGACCGCGTAGAAAGCGACGTAGCCTAGATCGAGCAGGCCGGCGAGCCCGACCACGACGTTCAAGCCCCATCCCAGCATCACATAGGTGAGCACGAGGATCGCGAGGTCGAGGATGTAGCGCTGGTTATAGAAGATGACCGGCACGAGGAGGGTGAAGATCAGCAGCGCCGGCGCCAGATAGTGGCCCACGATCGACATGCCGCGATGCACGGCGGGTGGCACCAGCTTCTCGGCGCCGACAGGGCCGATCCATTGCCGCAGCAATTCGATGAGGATCGATCCTCCGAACACGATGCCGACGATGGAGGCGAGTTCGCCGAACCGCGTCCAGTAGGTCAGTTGCCCATCGGGACCGGCCTCGGTGCGGATGCCGATCATCAGCGAAAACAGCACCAGCGCGACGAGAGCGCTCAGGAAGGCCTTTTTCAGGATGAAGGGGATACCCGCTGCGGTGCGGGTTGCGGATACCGTTTCTTGCGAAAGAGCTGTCACGCGGGCGACCCGTCAGACTTTTTCGACTTCGGGACGGCCGAGCAGGCCGGTCGGCATGAAGATTAGCACGATGATCAGGATCGAGAACGCGGCGACGTCCTTGTACTCGACCGAGAAATAGGCTGACCAGAAGGTCTCGATCAGGCCGATCGCAAGCCCGCCCAGCACCGCGCCCGGCAGTGAGCCGATGCCGCCGAGCACGGCCGCGGTGAACGCCTTGATGCCGGCGACGAAGCCCATGTTGAAATCGACCTGGCCATAGTAGAGCAGGTACATCAGGCCCGCCACTGCCGCGAGCGCCGCGCCGATCACGAAGGTCATGGAGATGGTGCGGTCGACATTGACGCCGAGCAGCGCCGCCATGGTCTGGTCCTGCTCGCAGGCGCGCATGTCGCGCCCGAGCCGCGTGCGCAATACAAGGCGGTTGAAGATCAGCAGCAGCACGATCGTGGTGACGACCACCAGGATCTGGATGTTGGAGAGCTGGATCACGAAACCGTCCGCGCTCTCATGCAACGTGTAGCCGCCGGTGATCAACGGCGGGATCGGCTTGACCCGGGCGCCCTGCGCCACCTGCGAGTAGTTGGTCAGCACGAAGGACATGCCGATCGCCGAGAGCATCGGGGCGAGGCGGAAGGAGTGGCGCAGCGGCCGGTAGGCGATGCGCTCGACGGTCCAGCCATAGAGCGCGGTGATTGCCATCGAGACCAGGAGCACGACCAGCAGGATGATCGGAACCGCGGTCAGGCCGAACGAGACCAGGATCAGGAAAGTGATCAGGGCGATGAAGCCGCCGATCATGAAGATGTCGCCATGGGCGAAATTGATCATGCCGACGATGCCGTAGACCATCGTGTAGCCGATGGCGATCAGGCCGTAGATCGAACCGAGGACGAGGCCGTTGATGAGCTGCTGGGCGAAATAATCCATGGGCTGCCGTTATCTCAACTTGACGCCGCTCAAAGGGAGCTCTTGAGAGAGAGAGAGAGAGTTCTTGGGCCCCGGCAGCCCTTGAGCAATCCGATCGTTGTAACAGGAGGGAACTGGCGGCCGCAACTGGGCTGGCCTCCGCATAAAGGCTTGTACAGAGTTCATTTTGCAGTCTGGTTCCGATACCGGCGGGTGGAACCCGGTTCCCGGGCAACCAAGTTCCCGGGCAACCAAAATGGATGCGGGCCGTTATCTCTTCTTGTGACGTCCAACAAGGGAGTTTCCCGCGATGACGAAGCAGCAGAACCAGAATCCGGGCCAGCAGAATCAGAAGCCCGGCCAGCGCCCCGATCAGCAGCAGCAGGGCGGCGGCCAGAAACCCGGACAGCAGCAGCAGGATCCGATGCGCCAGGGCGAGAAGCCGGGCCAGCATGGTCAGGACCAGCGTTGATCCATAAACACGTTGGAGTTGTGCAAGCACCTTGGAGTTGTAGCCGTGAAGTTGTAAAAGTCCCGCCGAAAGGCGGGACTTTTTCCTTTTGCTCGGCTGAGGCTTGTCCACAGCAGTTAAGGTAAACAAAGGGTTTAAATTGCCGCCTCAAGTCGAGGGGAGTTAGCTACCGCAAAAGGCCCGACCGGCTCGGGCCCAACGGAAATCATGCGGGAAGCGGCAATGCTGAAGAACTGGCGCATCGGCTCAATCAATGGCGTGGTACTGGCCGCCTATTTCATCCCGGCCTGGACGCTGATTGCCTTCGATATCATGGTCGCCCCCGTGCACGGGCTCTACGAGCGGCCGAGCGTCGCGGTGGCGCTGTTCATCAGCGACCAGCTCCAGATGTCGGGCATGAGCACGGTCCGCGCGGCGTGGCTGCTGGCGCTCGGGCGCCTCACCGTGGTGGCGTTCTTTGCCATTTTCCTGGCGCTGCTCTCGATCCCCCGCGTCCGCAAGGCCGGCGGCTCGGACGAGGCACTGGCCATTGCGCTTCTCATCGGTAGCCTGATGTCGTTTGCGAGCATGGTGATGGCCTCGAAGGTCGGCGAGATGGCCGCCCTCAGGCTGCATGCGACCGAGCTCTTGCTGCTGCTCGGCGCGACAATCGTGCTGGTGATCGAGCGGCCGGTCCGGCCGCGCGTCGAAACCACGGCACCGCTAGGGCTTGAGCAGGCCGAGCTCCTGCACAATCGCTGAGGCTTCCTTGACGGCGTGGTTGGCCGCCGGCACGCCGCAATAGATCGCCTGCTGAAGAAGGATTTCCTTGATATCGTCGGGGGTGAAGTCGCCCTCGGCGAGCGCTGCGCGCACGTGCAGGCGGAATTCGTCCCATTGCCCGAGCGCGACCATGGTGCCGATGACGAGCACGCGCCGCGTCCGTTCGTCGAAATGCGGCCGCGTCCAGATCTCGCCCCACGCGTAGCGGGTGATGAGGTCCTGGAAATCGGTGTTGAACGCATTGCGGTTAGCGATCGACTTGTCGACCCAGGCGTTGCCGAGGACCTTGCGGCGGACCTTCATGCCGGCATCGCGGCGCTTTTCGTCGTCCATGTGTTTTCTCCAGAGTGAGTCATTCCGGGGCGCCTCGGAGAGGCGAACCCGGAATCTCGATGTCGTGATGATGATCGAGATTCCGGGTTCGATGCTCCGCATCGCCCCGGAATGACGGTGATAGCGGCTAGCGTTGCGTCAAGAAGCCGACCACCGCGTCGGTGAAGGCGTGCGGCTGCTCGACATTGGAGATGTGCGCGGCATCGATGATGGTCATACTGGCGCCCGGAATTTGGCTGCGGATCAATTCGCCTGCCGAGATCGGCGTTGCCATGTCGTGGCGGCCGGCGATCACCAGCGTCGGGCTCTTGATCTTCGGCAGCAGCGCGCGCTGGTCGAGCGTCGACAGTGCCTCGCAGCAGGCGAGATAGCCTTCGACCGGCGAGGCCACCAGCATCGCCTTCATCTTCGCGGCGATCTGCGGCTCGCGCTCGCGGAAATCGGCCGTCAACCAGCCGGCGATCACAGTATCAGCCACCGCTGCGATGCCGCCGTCCTTCACCGCCTTGATGCGGTTCAGCCAGTTGGTCGGATCGGGGTAGTAGCAGCTCGTATTGGCGAGGATGATCTTGCCGAACCGCTCCGGCGCGTTGGCCCCCAGCCACTGCCCGACCATGCCGCCCATCGACAGGCCGCACCAATGCACCTTCTCGATGTTGAGGTCGTCGAGGACCGCGAGCACGTCGCGGCCGAAGCGCTCCATCGAATAGGGGCCGGGAGCCACGGTAGACTTGCCATGGCCGCGGCGGTCGTAGCGGATGACGCGGAACACCTGCGTCAGCGCCTTCATCTGCGGCTCCCACATCTGCAGCGTGCAGCCGAGCGAGTTGGAGAGCATCAGCGTTGGCCCGCCGTCGCGGCCCTCGACGGAGACGTTGAGCAGGCACCCGTCGGCATCGATCATGGGCATGGCGGGGTCTCCGTTCTATTCGCGGTCGAGGCTGTCGAGCAGCCGGTCGATCAGGGCCTGGGAAGCGCCTTGATAGGCCATCGGCTCGAACAATGCCGCAATTTTCTCCGGCGCAAGATGCGCGGTGACATTCGAATCGGCCGTGAGCACGTCGCGCAAATGCTTTCTCTCGGCAACCGCCTTCTTGCTGGCAGCCTCGACCAGATGATGCGCGTCGCTCTTGCCGATCGTCTCGGCGAGCGCGAAGGTGACGGCTTCCGCCATGATCAGGCCATGCGTCGCGTCGAGATTGGCGCGCATGCGCGCCGCATCGACGTCGAGGCCTTCGGCGATATCGACGATGGCCGCAAGCGCACCGGAGGTGACCAGCATCAATTGCGGCAGCGTCGGCCATTCCGCGTGCCACGGGCCGGCGCTGCGCTCGTGATCCTGGACCTGGGCCGCGAAGATCGTCGCGGCCAATTGCGGCGCCATCGTAGCGGCCCCGAGCGCACTTGCCGCTGCGACCGGATTGCGCTTGTGCGGCATGGTCGAGGAGCCACCACGGCCTTCGCCGGCAGGCTCAAAAGCTTCGGCGACGTCGGTCTGCATCATCAGCGAGACGTCGCGGGCGATCTTGCCGCAACTGCCGGCAAGAATCGCAAGGCTTGATGCCGCCTCGGCGATTCGGTCGCGATGGGTGTGCCAGGGCGCTTCGGGCAATTGCAGGTTCAACTCCTGTGCAAGCCGCTCGGCGACGACGAGCCCCCTGTCGCCGAGTGCTGCCAGCGTGCCGGCGGCGCCGCCGAATTGCAGCGTGAGGCCTTCGCGGCGCGGCCGCCGCAGCCGGCAGCGTGCGCGGGCAAGGCTTGCGGCATATTCGGCGGCCTTCAATCCGAACGGCATCGGCAGCGCGTGCTGCAGCCAGGTGCGCGCGACCATGGCGGTGTTGCGGTGGGCGCGCGCCAGTGCGGCGAGCCCTTTGATGGCGCGGCTGAGGTCGGCGTCCAGCGCATCGATCCCGGCGCGAAGCATCAGCATGGTCGCAGTGTCGATGACGTCCTGGCTGGTCGCGCCCCAATGCACGTAGCGCGCCGCCTCCGCATCGGCCTTGGCGACGCTCGCGGTCAGCGCCTTGACGAGGGGGATCGCCAGATTGCCCGACCTGGTCGCGGCGTCCGCAAGCGCGGCAAGGTCGAACGCGGCTGCATTGCAGGCGGCTTCGATTGGGCCAGCCGCGCTCGCGGGAATTACGCCGGTCGCAGCTTCGGAGCGGGCCAGCGCTGCCTCAAATTCGAGCATGTATTGCAGGTAAGCCCGGTCATCGCAGACCGCGCGCATGGCCGCGCTCGACAGCATCGGCGCAAGCAGGGGGGAGAGGGATGTGCTCATGTTGCGCCGGACCTAATCACCATGGGCGGCGTCTGCCAATCCCAAACCGCTGGCGCAAACTTGTTGCAGTTGCGAATATGCATTGCATGTGATCGTCGGCCGCCCTTTCCTTTGCGGCGGCCCTGCGTTACTTGAGCAGCATTGCGTCAATGATCCCGGGAGGCTGCCCATGGCCATGACAATGAACGGCGAAGTTCAGCTTGCGGCGTCGCGCGAATCCGTATGGGCCAAGCTCAACGATCCCGAGGTGCTGAAGGCCTGCATCCCCGGCTGCGAGGAACTGGAGAAGACCGACGACGGCGGTTTTCGTGCGGTCGCCAAGATGAAGGTCGGCCCGGTGTCGGCGCGCTTCAAGGGCAAGGTGATGCTCAGTGATCTCGACCCGCCGAACGGCTACAAGATAACGGGTGAAGGCGAGGGCGGCGTGGCCGGCTTCGCCAAGGGCGGCGCGGCGGTGAAGCTGTCGGAGAAGGATGGCGGCACGCTGCTTTCCTATGATGTCGAGGCGCAGATCGGCGGCAAGTTGGCGCAGCTCGGCCAGCGCCTGATCAACGGCGCCGCCAAAAAGCTCGCCGACGAATTTTTTGCGAATTTCGCCAAGGCGGTACAGGGTTAGCCCCACGCCTTTAGGCATAACTGCCTGCATTTCGGGCGATGTTGCCCGAAGGTGCAATGGCCCATATGATGGGTTGGAATAACTATAAGAACCGCTTCGCCGGGACCCGGCGGGGCGCTGACCAGAGAGTCCTGATGGCCAAAATCTCCCTTATCGTGAACGGCAATCCCGTCAACGCCAATGTCGACCCCCGCACCCTGCTGGTGCAGTTCCTGCGCGAGCATCTGCGGCTGACCGGGACCCATGTCGGCTGCGACACCTCGCAGTGTGGCGCCTGCGTCGTGCATCTCGACGGCAAGGCCGTGAAGTCCTGCACCACGCTTGCGGTGATGGCCGACGGCCACGAGGTCAAGACCATCGAAGGGCTGGCCGCCGACGGCGCGCCGCTGCATCCGATGCAGGAGGCCTTCCGCGAGCATCACGGCTTGCAGTGCGGCTTCTGCACGCCCGGCATGATCATGACCGCGATCGACATCGTCCATCGCAAAGGCCACGAGCTCGACGACCACACGATTCGCGAAGAGCTCGAAGGCAATCTCTGCCGCTGCACCGGCTATCAGAACATCGTCGCCTCGATCGCCGCCGGCGCGAAAGCGATGGCGAAATCCGATCTCGCGTAACCCGACACTCGCGCGCATCTCGCGATCAGGAAGTCCATTATGTACGAATTCAAGTATCATCGCCCTGGGACCGTGCGCCAGGCAGCCAATCTCCTGGTGAAGAACGAGGACGCCAAGGTGATCGCCGGCGGCCACACACTGATTCCCGTGATGAAGCAGCGCCTCGCAAGCCCGCCGCATCTCGTCGATCTCTCCCATATCGAAGGTCTCGACACCATCGAGATGAAGGGCCGTTCGCTGGTGATCGGCGCCACGGCGAAGCACGCCGATGTCGCGACGTCGGCCATCGTCGGCGAAGCGATCCCGGCGCTCGCGAGCCTTGCCGGCGGAATCGGCGATCCGGCGGTTCGTCACAAGGGCACGATCGGCGGCTCGCTCGCCAACAACGACCCGACCGCGGACTATCCGGCGGCGGTGCTCGCGCTCGGCGCCACCATCGTCACCAACAAGCGCCGCCTGAAGGCGGAAGAGTATTTCCAGGGCCTGTTCTCGACCGCGCTCGAGGCCGACGAGATCATCACCAAGGTGATGTTCCCGCTGCCGAAGAAGGCGGCCTACGTCAAATTCCGCAACCAGGCCTCGCGCTATGCGCTGGTCGGCGTGTTCGTGGCGCGGCGTCCCTCGGATGTGCGTGTCGCCGTCACCGGCGCCGGCTCGGACGGCGTCTTCCGCGTTACTGCGTTCGAGGAAGCCTTGAAGAAGCGCTTCTCCTCGAAGGTGTTCGACGGCATCGACGTGCCGGCCGAAGGCCTCAACAGCGATATCCACGGCAGCGCGGAATATCGTGCGCACCTGATCGGGGTGCTGACGCGGCGCGCCGTCGACGCTGCCAACGCCAAAGAGTGATGGGCCCGGATCGGGCGTAGCGAGACTGGCTCTTTCATGACTGCAGCGGCACTGCCGGCATCGGTCGATGCGATGCTCGAACTCCTCACTTCGCGCGGCTATCTCGCGGAGCGGTCGCTGGCGACGGTGACGTATCTGTCGCTGCGCATGGGGCGGCCGCTATTCCTGGAAGGCGAGGCCGGCGTCGGCAAGACCGAGATCGCAAAAGTGCTGTCGGCGGCGCTGGGACGGAAACTGATCCGCCTGCAATGCTATGAGGGCCTCGACGTCTCCTCGGCGGTCTATGAATGGAACAGCGCCGCGCAGATGATCGCGATCCGGATGGCGGAGGCCGCCGGCGATACCGATCGCGAGCAACTCTCCTCCGACATCTTCGCCGATCGTTATCTGATCAAGCGGCCGCTGCTGCAGGCGCTGGAGCCGGACGTTGCCGGCCCGCCGGTGCTCTTGATCGACGAGCTCGATCGCGCCGACGAGGCGTTCGAGGCGTATCTGCTCGAAATCCTCAGCGACTTCCAGGTGACCATCCCCGAATTCGGCACCGTGAGGGCGCCGCATCCGCCGATCGTCATCATCACCTCCAACCGCACCCGCGAGATCCACGACGCGTTGAAGCGGCGCTGTCTCTATCACTGGGTCGACTATCCCTCCGCCGAGCGCGAGCTCGCCATCGTCAAGACGCGCGTGCCCGGCATCTCGGCAAAGCTGTCGCAGCAGGTCGTGCGCTTCGTGCAGGCGCTGCGCAACCAGGATTTCTACAAGTCGCCGGGCGTCGCCGAGACCATCGACTGGGCTACCGCGCTGTCCGAGCTCGACGCCCGCTCGCTGACGGCGCAGGTCGTCGGCGACACGCTGGGCGCGCTGCTCAAGTATCAGGACGACATCGTCCGCATGCAGGGCGATGCCTTGCAGAAGGTGTTGAAGGACGCGACGAGCGAGAATTGAACGTCGTCGTTCCGGGGCGATGCGAAGCATCGAACCCGGAACCTCGAGATTCCGGGTTCACGCTTCGCGTGCCCCGGAATGACGGCAGAGGCAGCAGACCATGGCGATCAATCACCTTGCGCCTGACAAGACCGAGCAGTTTGCCGACAACATCGTCGGCTTCGCCCGCGCGCTTCGTGCCGCCGGTCTTCCCGTCGGCCCCGGCTCGGTGATCGACGCCGTCAACGCGCTCCAGGTGATCGACATCGGCAGCCGCTCCGACGTCTTCACCACGCTGGAGGCGATCTTCGTCAAGCGCCACGAGCATGCGCTGATCTTCAAGCAGGCCTTCAACCTGTTCTTCCGGCCTTCCGAAGAGTGGAAGCACATGCTGGATTCGGTGCCGCTGCCCGATCATGCCAAGAAGAAGCCGCCGCCGGCCTCGCGCCGCGTCCAGGAGGCGCTGTCGCAGCCGCAGATGACGGAGACGCCGCAGCACCAGGAGCAGGATCTGCGCCTGTCGGTCTCCGACAAGGAAATCCTTCAGAAGAAGGACTTTGCGCAGATGAGCGCGGCCGAGATCAGCGAAGCGCTGCGCGCGATCGAGAAGATGAGGCTGCCGCAGGCCGAGCTTCTGACGCGGCGGCACCGGCCCGATCGGCGCGGGCTGCGCCTCGACCTGCGCCGTACCTTGCGCGCCTCGCTGCACACCGGCGGCGACATCATCGACATCCACCGCCTCGGTCGGATCGAGAAGCCGGCGCCGATCGTGGCGCTCTTGGATATCTCGGGATCGATGAGCGAATACACCCGCCTGTTCCTGCACTTCCTCCACGCCATCACGGACGCCCGCAAGCGCGTCTCCGTGTTCCTGTTCGGCACCCGCCTCACCAACGTCACCCGTGCGCTGCGCCAGCGCGATCCGGACGAGGCGCTGGCAAGCTGCTCGGCGGCGGTGGAGGATTGGGCCGGAGGCACGCGCATTGCGACCTCGCTGCACAACTTCAACAAATTGTGGGCACGCCGCGTGCTGAGCCAGGGCGCGATCGTGCTGCTGATCTCCGACGGGCTGGAGCGGGAGGCCGATTCCAAGCTCGCCTTCGAGATGGACCGTCTGCACCGCTCCTGCCGTCGCCTGATCTGGCTGAACCCGCTGCTCAGGTTCGGCGGCTTCGAGGCCAAGGCGCAGGGCATCAAAATGATGCTGCCCCACGTTGACGAATTCCGCCCCGTACATAATTTGAGTTCGATCCAGGAGCTGATCAAGACGCTCTCCCAGCCGCTGCCGCCGCATCACCGCAGCCTGATCCGTTCCGCAGCTTGAGAGGTAGGCCATGCTCGATCGCGACGAGGATATCCTGAAGGCGGCGGAGGACTGGCAGAAGGCCGGCCATGGCGTTGCCCTCGCAACGGTGGTGGAGACCTGGGGCTCGGCGCCGCGGCCAGCGGGCTCGAGCCTCGTGATCAACGACGACGGCACATTTCTGGGCTCCGTCTCGGGCGGCTGTGTCGAAGGTGCGGTGGTCACCGAGGCCATGGACGTGATCGAGTCGGGCAAGCCAAAAATGCTGGAGTTCGGCGTGGCCGATGAGACCGCCTGGAACGTCGGGCTGTCCTGCGGCGGCACCATCCGCGTATTCGTCGAGAAGGTCGGCTAGCCGTGAAGCTGGAAACCCTGCACGAACTCAATGCCGAGCGCGCCGCGCGACGACCGGTCATTCTCGTCACCGATACCGAGAGCGGCGAGCAGCGGCTGGTGAAGGCCAGGGATTTTGCCAAGGATCCGCTGCGTGCCGAGCTCGAGAAACAGCTCCGCACGGGCAAGAGCGGCAATGTCGAGGCCAATGGCAAGAAGCTCTTCCTCAACGTCTATGCGCCGACCGCGAAGATGGTTGTCGTTGGCGCCGTCCATATCAGCCAGGCGCTGGCGCCGATGGCGCGCTCGCTCGGCTATGACGTAACGGTCGTCGATCCCCGCACGGCCTTTGCGAGCCCCGAGCGTTTTCCGGACGTGCCACTGATCGCAGAATGGCCCGACGTCGCGCTGCCGCCACTCAACATCGACCACTACACCGCCTTCGTCGCGCTGACCCACGATCCCAAGATCGACGATCCAGCGCTGCTGCACGCCTTCGAGCGCGACTGCTTCTATATCGGTGCGCTCGGCTCGCGGAAGACGCACGCCAAGCGCGGCGACCGGCTGCGGGCGCAGGGCGCGAAGGATAGCGACATCGCGCGCATCCATGCGCCGATTGGCCTTGCGATCGGCGCGGTCTCGCCGTCCGAGATCGCGGTGTCGATCATGGCCGAGATCACGTCGGTGCTTCGCCTGCCTCCGAAAGAAAGAGAAGAAGCGGCATGAAGTTCGGCCCGGCGAGCCCGAAGGATGCGATCGGCGGGGTGACCGTCCACACCCTGCGCCAGGGTCCGCTGGTGCTGAAGAAAGGCACGACGATCGGCCCTGCCGAAGTCGAGGCGCTGACGCGTGCCGGCATCAAGGACATCGTCGTGGTGCGCATGGAGCAGGGCGACGTCTCCGAGGACGTCGCGGCCGCCAGCATTGCGGAGGCGGTCGGAGGCGAGGGCATCCATGTCGAGCGCGCCTTCACCGGTCGCGCGAATTTGTTCGCGGCGCGCCCGGGCGTTCTGGTGATCGACCGCGCTGCAGTCGATCGTATCAACAATGTCGACGAAGCCATTACCTTTGCGACGCTCTCTGCCTTCAAGCCGGTGGTCGAGGGCGAGATGGTCGGCACGGTCAAGATCATTCCGTTCGGCGTCGAAGGGAGTTTGCGCGATGCCGCCGTGAAGGCCGCGGGCCGCGACGTGCTGCAGGTTGCGCCCTACGTGATCAAGCGCGTCGGCGTCGTCTCGACGCTGTTGCCGGGCTTGTCCTCCAAGGTGGTCGACAAGACCTTGCGCGTCACTGCCGAGAGGCTCGCGCCCGCGGGTGCGACCATCATCGCCGAGCGGCGGGTGCCGCATGAGGAGACGGCGCTGTCGGCTGCGATCAAGGAGTTGCTGGGACTCGGCGCCGAGCTCGTCATCGTGTTCGGGGCCTCCGCGATCGCCGACCGCCGTGACGTGATCCCGGCGGCGATCACCGAGATCGGCGGCGCGATCGAGCATTTCGGCATGCCCGTTGATCCCGGCAATCTGCTGCTGATCGGCCGCGCGGGCCAGGTGCCCGTGCTGGGCGCGCCAGGCTGTGCGCGATCGCCGGTCGAGAACGGTTTTGACTGGGTGTTGATGCGGCTCCTCGCGGGCATCAAGGTGACGCGCGCCGAGCTGATGGGCATGGGCGTCGGCGGCCTCCTGATGGAGATCGTCACGCGGCCGCAGCCGCGTGCAAAGCCCGAGACCGAAGGCAACAGCCAGGTCGCGGCGATCGTGCTCGCCGCGGGGCGCTCGACCCGGATGGGCGGGCCCAACAAGCTGCTCGCCGAGCTCGAGGGCAAGAAGCTGGTGCGGATCGCGACCGAACAGGTGCTGGCTTCGAAGGCGTCCGAGGTGATCGTCGTCACCGGCCATCAGGCTGAGCTCGTCGAGCAGGCGCTCAAAGGCCTGAAGGTGAAATTCGTTCGCAATTCGGATTTTGCCGGCGGCATCGCAAGTTCGGTCAAGGCCGGCATCGCGGCCGTGCCGGACGGCAGCGACGGCGCGCTGGTCTGCCTCGGCGACATGCCGCTGATCGATGCCGGCCTGATCGACCGCCTGATCGACAGTTTTGCCCCCGACCGCGGCAATCTGATCGCCGTGCCCGTGAGCGAGGGCCGCCGCGGCAATCCCGTGCTGTGGTCGCGCCGCTTCTTCAGCGAATTGATGACGCTCGACGGCGACATCGGCGCGCGGCATCTGATCGCCAAGCATGCGGAAGTCGTGGCCGAAGTGCCCGTCGATGGCGAGAGTGCCTTCCTCGACATCGATACGCCGCAGGCGCTGGAAGCGGCGAGACGAGGATGACGGTGCCGTAGGGTGGGCAATGGCGCATAGCGCCGTGCCCACCATTTTTCCGCGCGTCGACTGAAGCGGTGGGCACGCTTCGCTTTGCCCACCCTACGAAGTGGCGATTTCAACCACTCGTTCACCATCTGGAAACGACCGATCCTTACAGTCTCCTCCGCCTGCCTCGGGGGAGGGGAATTTCCATGGCTTCGAACGTCGTCGCGCGCCGTTGCGCGATGTTTTTCTTTGGGCTGAGCATTGTTGTGGCGGGGGCCCGCTACGTCACGGACGCGCATGCCGCGGGCGCCTTCGCAGTTGGCAAGTGCGGGGCCTATGGCCATGCCTATGACTTCGCCGGCGAAGCCGCGGCGCGCGCCGCCGCACAAAAGCAGTGCAAGGGCGAGTGCACGACCGTGACCATGAAGCGCGACTGTGCCGCGATGTCGGTCGATCTCGCCAACCCCTGCGGCGCCTATGGCTATGCCGTGAAGCCGAATATCTCGACGACGCTCAATGCCGCCACGCGCGAATGCTACAAATATGGCGGCAAGGAATGCGTGATCCGCGCCTGGGCGTGTGACGCGAAGGGCTGAAATTGCATAGCTCGCGGGACTGGCTTGCCGAGGTGCGGCCGATCAGGCCTCGGCCTCGATCGACCAGGGCACCTTCGCCTTGACGAAATCCGACCACACCTTCTTCAGGCGCGGTTCGGTGCCGACCATTGCGTGTGCCTGCCAGCCTGCGATCGCCGCTGCAGCAGTATTGCCGCTTGCGGATTCCATGCCGATATCCGCGAGCAGCAAGGCCGTTGTCGCCATGTCGTTGAAGAGGCCGAGCTCATGCTGCAAAGCGGCCAGCCGGTCGGAGAAGCGTCTTGCGGACTTGCGCTGTCCGTAGAGCGGCAACAGGAAATCAGCGACATAGCGCAGCTTCTTCACGGCAAGCCGCAGGCAGTGCAGCTCTTCAGCCGTGAGCGACTTGAAGCGGCGGCCGCGCTTCAGCACCTTCGCATACTGGGTGGACAGGATGCGCCGCGCGAAGTTCGTGGCGGGCTCGGCCAGTTGCGCCAGATGTTCGGGCGCGACGTCGCTACGCCAGCCGCGCGACTCGATCCAGCCGCCAAGCCCGATAACGAAAGACGCAGCGCGGCGGTCGCCCAGCGCCAGGCGCGCCTTGTCGTATGAATCGGTGCGGCGCTGCTCTGCGGCCCCCTCCAGCGCGTCGAAGCCGGCGATCGAGGGGCAGCCTTGCGCGACGGTGCGCAGTGTCTCGCGCTGGAAGACATCCCATTCGCGAGCGGCGGACAGATTCTGCGCCAGCCACTTGGCCTCTGCGCGCAGCAGGTCGAGCTTGCTCACGGATACGACCGATTGCATCAGGTGCAGGGCTGATCGTAGGCGCCGCAGCGCGACGCGAAGCTGATGAATTCCCTCAGGATCACGACCGTCCTCGGCAGCCGGGAGCGATTGAAGTAGATGGAGAAGACAGGCGCGCAGGATCACGGCAAGGGTCTCGTCGAGCGAGGCCGATGGATCCAGGCGCAGCCTGCGCGGCCTTCTTGCGGCTGGCGGCACGTCGGCCGCGAGGTCAAATCCGCGTGCCGATTTGCTGCGGATGGATGGTCTCACCGGCCCATGCTCGGCAAGCCGCAGCGCAAGCTCGTAGATCGCCGACGCGCTGCCGGACTTGAGCTCGAGCTCGATCTCGCTGACCGGCATCGATCGATCGCCGGATTTCAGGAATCCCTGGTCGAATGCGACCTCGACCGTGCCGGATGGCAGATCGATGATGCGCTGATGCCGGTGGATGTCGGTGGTGAAGACCGCCTCGAGCGGACGACGATCGAAATCGGCGCGCAGCTTCTCCGGGATGAACGGCAGCGCCAGCGCGACATCCGGAGCAGTGGAGGGGACATTCGCTTCCCATTCGCCACGTCGGAGCGGATCGTTCGCGGCCTCGGCCTTCACGGTCTGCGTGTATCGCGCGCCGCTCTGGCGAACCCTGAAGCTCAAGCCGTTGCGTTGAAGCGCATGCTTGGCTGTATCGTAGTAGATGGCCTTGAGATGCTTTCGCGTGCCTTTGTTGCGCGCGTTCGCCGCGATGATCGGTGCATTGCCGAAATCCGCCAGACGATCGGGCGCGACGAGCAGCTTGAGCTCGATCTCTGTGGTGCGTGGCGCACCTTCGCGAGACGGCGCAAGGTCTGGTGTTGGCTTCTCACTGAGCTGGGCCTCATCAACGCGAAGGTCTTCAGCGTGAGGGAGGTCGTTGTGCGCGAGCATATCGTCAACGCGCTCTTGCGAGCCAAGCTCTTGCTCGGTGGTGGAAACCACCGAGTTCCTGGTTTTCTTCCTGTCCTCTCTGGTCTTCTTCCGGTCCTCCGGGACAAGATGGCCATTGGGCCGAGGTAAACTATGCACGGTTTCGAAGGCCGGCTTGATGGTGCCAGATTCGGACATGAGATTTGTATGACGGTTTGATGACAGCGCAATGATGTATAGCCGACTCAATTCGAGCCGGGAAGCGGTCCCCGGTTGCATCGAGTTTGAAATTTTCACGCTGTGAATAAATAGGTCAATCTGGGTTACATTCATCCTCAAACAACGCTCGCGCGAAGAATTTTCTTCTCTGTGTGCGGGGCGCGTGGGATAAATCATGCAGTTTGATACAAAAATCGCCGTGGTGATCCGCACGGATCTTCAGGCTTGGCAGAAACTCAACGTGGCGTCCTTCCTCGCGGGCGGAATCGCTGCCGCCTTTCCGGGATGCATCGGCGAGCCTTACGAGGACGCGTCAGGCACGAAATATCTCTCCCTGATCGGCCAGCCGATCCTGATCTACGGCGCCGATGGTCCCGCATTGTCCCGCGCGCTATCGCGCAACGTGACGCCGGCGGTCTATACCGAGGACATGTTCGCGACCACGCATGATGTTGCCAATCGCGAGGCGGTGCGAGCGGTGAGCCGCGCCGATCTCAATCTCGTCGGCATTGCGATGCGCGCCGAGCGCAAGGTGATCGATAAAATTATCGATGGTTTGAAGTTCCACAGCTGACGCCGGCTGCTGCGTGAAAGGACGCGTCACCGACCAGATGAGGGCCGGCAAGATCGACGGCCGCATGGTGCTCGATTTTACCTAGTGCCGGCACCTCACGCCGGCGGCATGGTCTCGAACTTCGGCAGGCTCGGATCGAGGTGATCCCAGCCCTGTCCGCGCGCGGCGTAAGTTATCACCTGCGGCTGGTAGCGGGCCGGCTCGTCGAGGCTCGCGGCGCGAACGGTGAAGATGTCGGGCTGTGCTGCGAAGGTCATGTAGACCGGCAACCCGCACACGGGGCAGAAGGCGCGCGTCTTCACGTTGCCGCTGTCGCCGACCATGTCCCATTGCTTGGCCTCGCCCGTTACCGTGACGCCGGGGCGCGCGAAGGTGAGGTACGAGCCGTGGCCAGTGCCGCTTTCACGTTGACAGTCCCGGCACTGGCAGTGGTTGGCGAAGAGGGGTTCACTGGTGATCGAATAGCGGATCGCGCCGCACGCGCAGCCGCCGGTATAGGGCTTGTTCATCGCGATATCTCCTGCTCACTGTTCGCCGCTGATCGCGTCAAGCTGCCGGACGACCTTCTTCCAGCCGCCGCTCATGATGGTGTAGGCGGAATCGTTCCTGGGCATGACGAAGCCCGCATGAACCAGGCGGATTCGCGTGCCGGCTTCGACCGGGGTGAGGGACCAGGTCACGACCGTGTCGAGCGGCGCGCCGTAGCCGGTGTTGCGCTCATCGCCACCCCTCCAGGCATAGGCGAGACGCCGGTTCGGCACGACCTCCAGAACCCGGCAATGAATGACGCCATCCCAGGCGCCGCCGGGGGTGGTTTGGAAGGTGAAGGCTTTGCCTTCGATCGCCTCGAAGCCGGTCGGCGGCATCAGCCAGCGCGCGATCAACTGCGCGCTGGTCAGCGCCTTCCAGATCGTCTCGGTCGCGTGAGGGAAGATCTCGTCGATGACGATGTCCTGGGTTTGAACATTGGACGCAACGGCACTCACGGATCGATCTCCTTCAACAGGCTACGCAGGTTTTGGAAGCGCTCGCGCCAGAAGACGCCGTAATGATCCATCCACTCGACCAGAGGCTCGAGCCCCTGCGGCGCGGCGCGGTAGTAGACGTTACGGCCCTCCGCGCGCTCGGCGACGAGACCGGCCTGCTTGAGGGATTTCAGGTGCTGCGAGATCGCGCCCTGGGTCACGCCGCTGCCGCGCGTCAGCTCCGCCACGCTGATCTCCTTGCTCTCGAAGACACGCTCGAACACGGCGCGGCGGGTCGGATCGGCGAGAGCGCGCATGACGGTAGTGACGGGGTTTGGGACGGCTTCGAGCATGTTAATTCAATTAGCAATGGCTAATTCATTAGTCAAGGCTAATTTGTCTGGACATCTTGTGAGCGACTGAGCAATTGACTTTGACTGACCGGTCAGTCATAAATTGCGAATGATAAAGAAGCCGACCAATCCTGCCGTGCCATCGGCAGTCCGCGCCAAGGGCCATGCTCTCGAAGCCAGCGAAGGTGCCGCTCGCGGATCAAATCGCGCCGTGCGCGCAGCGGAGCGGCGTGCGGCGATCGTGGAGGCAGCTCTGGAAGAGTTCATTGCGCGCGGCTTTGCGGCGACGCGGCTCGACGACATCGCCAAGCGCGCGGGTGTGGCGAAGGGCACGATCTACCTGCACTTCAAGGACAAGGAATCGATGTTCGAGGAGCTGGTGCGCATCGTCATCGTGCCGGTGGTCGAGCGCCTCACCACACTGCCTCCGCCGACCGGCTCGGTGCGGGACCTCGTCGAGGCCTTTGCGACCAATTTCCTGAAGGAGGTTGCAAACACCAGGCGCGGCGATCTCGTGCGCCTGATCGTGGCGGAGGGGCCGCGCTTTCCGGCCGTGGCCGACTTCTACTACCGCGAGGTGGTGTCGCGCGGGATGGCCGGCATGCGCGCGTTGATCGAGCTCGGGATCGCCCGCGGTGAGATTCAGCAAAAGAACCTCGCGCGCTTTCCCCAAATCCTGGTCGCACCCGCGCTGATCGCGGTGATCTGGCAGAGCCTGTTTGCGCGGCATCACCCGCTCGATGCGCAGGAGATGCTGCGCGTCCATCTCGATTTGATTTTTGGCGAACGGAGGACGACATGAGGTCGTCGCAAACCATTTCTCACCTCATCCTGAGGAGCGCGGAGCGCGCGTCTCGAAGGATGATGGCCCGACTGTTGCCTGTCGCCCTTCGAGACGCCGCTTCGCGGCTCCTCAGGGTGAGGGTTCGACCGTGGTATCTGCCGCCCCAAGCGTTTCAGTTTTCGGTGCGTCTCGCGCGACCTTGTGCGATCGCGGCCCTGGTACTCGCAACCGGCCTCGCCGCCTGCAAGGAACAGCGCGATCCCGGCTTCCAGGGCTGGGTCGAGGCAGACATGATCTTCGTCAGCCCCGACGAGGCAGGACGTGTGATCAAGCTGAATGTCCGCGAGGGCGACGAGGTGAAGGTCGGCGACGCCCTTTACTCGGTCGACGATGATCTCCAGCTTGCCGATCTCAATCAGAACAAGGCGACGCTGGCGAACGCGCAGCAGACCTATGATCGCGCGGCTTCGCTCAGCAAGACGGGGTCGGGCACGCAGGCCAATCTCGATTCCGCGGTCTCCGCCTTGCGGGTCGCCGAGGCGCGGGTTGCGACCTCGGAGACGCGGCTGGCGCGGCGCAGGGGTTTTGCGCCGGTCGCTGGCACGATCCAGCAGATCTATTTCCGTGAGGGCGAGATGGTGGCCGCGCAGCGACCGGTGCTGTCGATCATGCCGCCCGGCAACATGAAGCTGCGCTTCTTCGTGCCGGAGACCGAGCTGCCGAAGCTTGCGATCGGCGATCAGGTGCGGGTGGTCTGCGACAATTGCGCTGATGATCTCACCGCGAAGATCTATTTCATCGCGACCACGGCCGAATACACCCCGCCGGTGATCTACAGCCTCGATGAGCGCAACAAGCTCGTCTATTTGATTCAGGCGCGGCCCTCGCGGCCCGATGCGCTGCGCGTGGGCCAGCCGATCAGCGTCTATCTCAATCCCAAGACTTCTGAAACCAAGACCCCGGTAGCGGACCAGCGATGAACGGGACAGTCGGCAACGGTATCGCGATCGACGTCAAAGGGCTGACGAAGTCCTTTGGCGGCCGCGAGGTCGTGCACGATCTGTCGATGCAGGTAAAGCGCGGCTCGATCTACGGCTTTCTCGGGCCCAACGGCTCCGGCAAGACCACGACCATCCGCATGCTCTGCGGGCTTCTGACGCCCGACAGCGGCGAGGGCACCTGCCTCGGCTACGACATCAGGCGCGACGCCGAGCGCATCAAGCGCCAGGTCGGCTACATGACCCAGCGCTTCAGCCTGTATCAGGATCTCTCGGTGCGCGAGAATCTGGAATTCGTCGCACGGCTGTACGGCATGCGCGATGCGCGCGGCGCCGCAGGCGAGATGATCAAGCGGCTCGGCCTTTCCGGCCGCGAGGAGCAGCTTGCGGGCGAGCTCTCCGGCGGCTGGAAGCAGCGGCTGGCACTGGGCGCCTGCACGCTGCCCAATCCGCAACTCCTGCTGCTGGACGAGCCGACTGCCGGCGTCGATCCCAAGGCGCGGCGCGATTTCTGGAACGAGATCCATGCGCTCGCCGCCGAAGGCCTCACCGTGCTGGTCTCCACCCACTACATGGACGAGGCCGAGCGCTGCCACGAGATCGCTTACATCGCCTACGGCCATCTCCTCACCCACGGCACGGTGGACGAGGTGATCGCGAAATCCGCGCTCACGACCTACACCGTCACCGGAGATGATTTGAACGGCCTCGCCGTCGAGCTCACCGGCAAGCCGGGCGTCGACATGGTCGCGCCGTTCGGCACCTCGCTGCACGTCTCGGGCCGCGATGTCACCGCGCTCGAGGCCAGCATCGCGCCGTGGCGCGACAAAGGCGGCACGCACTGGCAGAAATCGCATCCCTCGCTCGAAGACGTCTTCATCGAACTCATGAACCGCTCCAGGGATAATTTCCAATAAGGACAATTTCCAATGAGCGTCACAGACGTATCAGATCACGGCCACGAAATTCGCGAGCGCTTCGGCTTCTGGCGGCGCTCCTATGCGATGGTGGTGAAGGAGTTCATCCAGCTCCGCCGCGACCGCGTCTCCTTCGCCATGATCGTGATGATCCCGGTGATGCAGCTGCTGCTGTTCGGCTATGCCATCAATACCACGCCGCACAATCTGCCGAGCGCCGTCCTGCTCCAGGAGGATAGCGATCTCGCACGCTCCGTGCTGAAGGCTCTGGAGAACACCGCTTATTTCCGTTTCATCCGCGAGGTGCACGACGTCGACGAGTTCGACAACCTGCTGAAGTCCGGCAAGGTGCTGTTCGGCGTCGAGATCCCCCGCGGCTTCGAGCGTGCGGTCCGGCGCGGCGACAAGCCGGCGCTGCTGGTCGCCGCCGATGCGACCGATCCGGTCGCGGCAAGCGCCGCGCTCGCCTCGCTCGGCATGATCGTGCAGACCGCGCTCCAGCACGATCTCTACATCGGCGATCCCCCGGAGATGCCGTTCGAGATCCGTGCGCACGCCCGCTACAATCCAGCCGCGTCCTCGCGGCTGAACATCGTGCCGGGCCTGGTCGGCACCATCCTGACCATGACCATGCTGATCTTCACCGCGCTGTCGGTCACGCGCGAGGTCGAGCGTGGCACCATGGAAAGTCTGCTCTCGATGCCGATCCGGCCAGTCGAGGTGATGTTCGGCAAGATCATCCCTTACGTGCTGGTCGGCTTCATCCAGGCTTTCCTGATCCTCTCGATCGGCGTGTTGCTGTTCGGCGTGCCCGTGCTGGGCAGCCTCACCTTGCTGGCGCTGCTTTCGACGCTGTTCATCACCACCAATCTCGCGATCGGCTACACTTTCTCGACCATCGTGCAGAACCAGCTCCAGGCCATGCAGATGTCGATGATGTTCTTCCTGCCGAGCATTTTGCTGTCCGGCTTCATGTTCCCCTTCGCGGGCATGCCGGTCTGGGCGCAATATCTCGGCGAGGTGCTGCCGCTGACGCATTATGTGCGTATCGTCCGTGCCATCATGCTCAAGGGCGCAACTGTCCAGAACCTGCAATACGACGCGTTGGCGCTGGCAGCCCTCATGCTGATCGCCATGGTCATCGCCGTGACGCGCTTCCGCCGCACGCTCGATTGAGGCAAAATGCCCCGCAACGACAGGGGGCAAGATGGTCAGTTTTGCAAGCAGGGCCGCCGGGCAGCAAGCCGCGATATCGGCGGATTTCGAGCACGAGCTGGCTCGCGAGGTGCTGCGGACCGAGCTGTTGCGCGTCAAGGCGCTGATCGTGACGGGATGCGTCATGATCCTGTTCATCACTGCGATGTACCTGATCGCCCCGAGCGTCGTGGACCGGGTCTGGCACGGAGCGTCCGGACTAATCGAGGTCTTCGGCCTGCTGATCGGGTTTGTGCTGTTCGAGGTCTGGGTTCAGTCCCAGATCAGGCGAAATCTCAGGCTCGATCGGGACGTGCCGGTGGTCAGGCGGTACATCGGGACGCTGATCGAGACCTCGCTGCCGACCGTCATCCTGGTCCTGGAGATCCGGAGCATGGGGGCGATCCCGGCACTTGGCTTTGCCGTGCCTCTCGTCTATTTCATCTTCATCATTCTCTCGACGCTCCGCCTCGATTTCTGGTTGTCGGCCTTCACCGGTTTCGTGGCGGCGGCCCAGCTCCTAGCCGTCGCACTCTATTTTGATCCCGTCAGTGGCGCCGGCGAGCCTCAGGCCTATTTCCATGCGGTACGCAGCTGCATCATCCTGGTCTGCGGCGTGCTCGCAGGCGCCGTCGGCGCGCAGCTTCGCCGGCAGTTCGCGGCAAGCATCACGGCAGCCACCGCGCGCGACCGTGTCACAAACCTGTTCGGCCAGCACGTCTCGCCGCAGGTCGTCGAGCGGCTGATGGCGGAGGGGACCAGCGCCGGCGGCGACATCAGGCGCGTCGCGGTGATGTTCGTCGACTTCCGCGGCTTCACCGCGGGTGCACGCTCGCGATCGCCGCAGGATGTGGTCGACCGGCTCGATGGCGCCTTCGCCGTGCTGGTCGACATCCTCGATCGCCATGGCGGCATCGTGAACAAGTTCTTGGGCGATGGCTTTCTCGCGCTGTTCGGCGCGCCGCTCGCCGCGTCCGACGCCGCGCACCGGGCAGTGGCCGCCGGCCGCGAGATGCTCACCGCGATGGACCACATCAACGCACAATCGAGCTGGCCGCTGCGGATCGGCATCGGGATCCACTTCGGCGAGGTGGTCGCTGGCAATATCGGCTCGCCCCGGCGTAAGGAATACACCGTGATCGGCGACACCGTGAATTTTGCTTCAAGGCTGGAGGCGCTGAACAAGGATTTCGGCTCGCAACTTCTGATCTCGTCCGCGGTGCGCGACGTCCTCGGCGATGATGGCGACGATGCAGTCGCGCTTGGAGAGGTCGAGGTGCGCGGCTACGAGCGGCCGATGGCGGTGTTTCAGTTGGGATAGGACCAGCCTTCAGAAAGCGGGACTTGAGGTACTATAGTAGCGCTTGACTCGTACCTCATCTAGTCATCTATATGACTATATGAATTCGGCTTCGCTCGACGACCGCCTGCCACGCTATCAGCGCTTGCGCGACGATCTCGCCGCGCGGATCAACCGCAATGAATGGCGGCCGGGCGAGCCGATCCCGTCCGAAGCTGATCTCGCCGCGCACTACGGCGTCGCGATCGGCACCGTGCGCAAGGCGATTGATCAGCTGGTCAGCGATGCCGTGCTTGAGCGCCAGCAGGGCCGGGGGACCTTCGTCCGCCGCGCGCGCTTCAACTCTTCGCTGTTCCGCTTCTTCCGCTTCCAGTCCGAGAGCGGCGAGCGCCGCGTGCCGCAGAGCCGCATCCTCAGGCGGAAATGCGTGCCGGCGACCTCCGCCGTCGCATCCGCGCTGCGCATTCCCGTCGGCGAGCCCGTGATCAGCCTGTCGCGCCTGCGCCTGATCGACGACGTGCCGCTGCTTGCCGAAGAGATCTGGCTGCAACGATCGCGCTTCGCAGCGATTCTCGACATCGACCCGTCCGAGTTCGGCGACCTGCTTTATCCGCTCTACGAGGAACGCTGCGGCGAGGTCGTGGTGTCGGCCGAGGAAATCCTGACCGTCGAGACTGCGAGCGAGATGCAGGCCCGCCTGTTGCGCCTCGAAGCCCACGCACCGCTGATCGTCATCGAGCGTCTCGCGCTCGATCTCGAGCGCCGTCCGATCGAATGGCGCCGCTCGCGCGGGCCGGCCAACCGCTTCCGCTACCACGCCGAGATCCGGTGAGCGCAGGCGACAACGATACCAAGCAATAACCAATTTTCGGGGAGAGACGATGGCAAACTGGTACAGCGAAAGCTCGCCGCTGGAGCGGCGCACCTTCTGGGCAAGCTTCGGCGGCTGGGCGCTCGATGCGCTCGACGTCCAGATGTTCGGCCTTGCGATCCCCGCGCTGATCGCGGCCTTCGGCATCAGCAAGGCCGATGCCGGCCTGCTCGGCTCGATCACGCTGTTCTTCGGCGCCTTCGGCGGCTGGATCGGTGGTGCGCTCGGCGACCGCTTCGGCCGCGTGAAGGCGCTTCAGATTACGGTCGCGACCTTCGCGCTGGCGACTTTCGCTTGCGCCTTCGCAATGAGCTTCACGCAGCTCCTGGTGCTCAAGGCGATTCAGGGACTCGGCTTTGGAGCCGAATGGGCGTGCGGCGCGGTGCTGATGGCCGAGATCATCCGCCCTGAGCATCGCGGCAAGGCGCTCGGCTCGGTGCAGAGCGCCTGGGCCGTGGGGTGGGGCGCAGCGGTGCTGCTGTCGGCGCTGGTCTTCACCTATGCGCCGGCGGATATCGCCTGGCGGATCCTGTTCGCGGTCGGACTGTTGCCCGCGCTCCTGATCATCTTCATCCGCCGCGGCCTGAAGGAGCCGCAGCGCGCTGCATCGAGCGAGCCGGAGGCGCCGTTCTTCGCCACGCTTGCCGGCATCTTTCATCCCGACGTGCTGCGCTCGACGCTGGTCGGCGGTCTGTTCGGCATCGGCGCGCATGGCGGCTACGCCGCGCTGACGACGTTCCTGCCGACCTATCTTCGCGAGGTGCGGCATCTGTCGGTGCTTGGCTCGAGCGGGTATCTCGCCGTCATCATCATCGCCTTCTTCTGCGGTTGCGTGACGAGCGGCATCGTCAGCGACCGCATTGGCCGCAGAGCCAACGTCGCGTTCTTCGCCACCGCCTGTATCGTCACCGTGCTCATCTACATCTTCGCGCCGCTGACCAATTCGCAGATGCTGGTGCTGGGTTTTCCCCTTGGTTTCTTCTCCGCAGGTATTCCGGCGAGCATGGCTGCGCTGTTCAGCGAGCTCTATCCGGCAGGCGTGCGCGGCACCGGCGTCGGCTTCTGCTATAATTTCGGCCGCGTCGTCTCCGCCGCGTTCCCGTTCCTCGTCGGCTATCTCAGCGACCATATCGGCCTCGGGCCGGCGATCGGCATCGACGCTGCCTTTGCCTATTCGCTGGTGCTGATCGCGGTGCTGCTGCTTCCCGAAACCCGCGGCAAGGTCTTCGAGCAGGCCATAGCCGGCACGCGTGCCTGACCTGCGAATGTGGAGGAACGAACATGACGACAAGCGAACGCGGCCTGACGCGCCGTCAATTCGGCGCGGTCGCTGTTGCCCTTGCCTCGGTGATCGCCAGTGCGGGCAAGGCGGTGAGTGAGGTGACGATGCCGGCGATCGATACCCACGCCCACGTCTTTCATCGCGGCCTCAAGCTTGCGCCCGGCCGGCGTTACGCGCCGGACTACGACGCACCGCTCGATCTCTATCTTGAGCAGCTCGATCGCAATGGCATGACCAACGGCGTGCTGGTGCAGCCGAGCTTTCTCGGCACCGACAATTCCTATCTCGTCGAATGCCTGAAGGCGACACGCGGCCGGCTGCGCGGCATCGCCGTCGTCGATCCCGCGGTTCCTGCCGAGGAGCTTGCCGCGCTCGACCGCGCCGGCGTCGTCGGCATTCGTCTCAATCTCGTCGGACAGCCCTTGCCGGATCTCGCTGCGCCCGAATGGAAGGCGCTGCTCGCGTCGGTCAAATCGCTGGGCTGGCAGGTCGAGATCCAGCGCAATGCCTCCGATCTCGCGACGCTCGCGCCGCAGCTCCTCGACCGCGGCATCACCGTCGTGCTCGATCACTTCGCGCTGCCCGATCCAAAGCTCGGCGTCGCTGATCCCGGGTTTCAGGCGGTGCTGAAGCTCGGGGTGACCAGAAACGTCTGGGTCAAGATCTCCGCGCCGTATCGCAACGGCGCCGCCGGCGAGAATTTTGCGAAGCAAGCCTATCCGTTGTTGCGTGCTGCCTACGGTCTCGATCGCCTGTTGTGGGGCAGTGACTGGCCGCACACGCAGTTCGAGGCGACGCAGACTTACGAGAAGAACCGTCGCTTCCTCGACGAGCTCGTCACGGACAAGGACGAGCGCGCGCAAGTGCTGGCCTCGCCGCGACCACTCTTCCGCTTCTAGAGCATGATCCGGAAAAGTGTGAAGCGCTTTTCCGAAGAGATCATGCTCAAACAAGAACCTTGCGCGATTGCACCGAGTGCTCCGAGTTTTGGGGCATGACGGCTGCTGGCGTCGGCCTGTAACATGCAGGCCGATGCAGCCGGTCGAGGTTGCCATTCGCGTGAGGGAAGAAAGATGCAACGCCGCTACATCACCGTCGACGTGTTCACCAACCGCGCCTTCGGCGGCAACCAGCTCGCCGTCGTGCTCGATGCCGGCGGGCTGTCGACGCAGCAGATGCAGGCGATCGCGACCGAGTTCAACTATTCCGAGACGACGTTCGTGCTGCCGCCGCGCGACAAGGCGAACGATGCCGAGGTGCGCATCTTCACGCCCGTCAGAGAGCTTCCCTTTGCGGGACATCCCAATGTCGGCACCGCGTTCGTGCTCGCGACGATCGCTAAGGAGCCGAAGCCGCGTCTGCTGTTCGAGGAGAAGGCTGGCCTCGTGCCGGTGGACATTCAGCGGGAGCAGGGCAGGGTAGTCAACGCCGAGCTCACGGCGCCGCAGCCGCTGAGCCGCCTCGCGCAGCTTTCTGCAAACGACGTTGCAGCCTGTCTGTCGCTGAGTGCGGAAGACATCAGGCTGGATCGGCATGCGCCGCAGGTTGTGGGTGTCGGAACGCCGTTCGTGGTTGCGGAAGTGCGTTCGCGCGATGCGGTGAAGCGGGCGAAGCCCGACGCTGCGGCGTTCGGCCGGCTGTTCCCCCTCGATGGCGCCTTCGCTGTCTATTTCTATACGCGCGACGTGCCTGCGGCAGAAAAACCCTGCGATCTCCAGGCGCGGATGTTCTTCCCCGGCGCCAGTGGCCTGATCGAGGATCCCGCAACCGGCAGCGCCACGGTCGCAGCCGCCGCCCTGTTCGCCGATCTCGATCCCCGGCGCGACGGTGAGTTGAAGCTCACCATCGGCCAGGGATTTGACATGGGCAGGCCGAGCATCCTGCTGACGCGCGTGGTGAAGCAGAACGGCGCGCTTCTGTCCTCCCACGTCGGCGGCAGTTGCGTGCAGATGATGGAAGGAACCTTCCGGCTCGCGGGGGAGGGCTAAGCTCTCCCCACTCGTCATTCCGGGGAGCGCGGAGCGCGAGCCCGGAATCCATTCATCCAGCGACTCTGTGGTCCGATGGATTCTCAGATGCGCAATTGCGCATCATAGCTCGCGACTTCGTCGCGCCCCGGAATGACGGCGGTTAAATCTGTCGCCCGACCAAATTCTCCACCTTCACCCCATCGCGCTCCTCGATGATCTCAGCGATCATCTGGCGGTGGCAGTGGGTGTGGTCGCGCTCGTAGCAGAGCAGGCAGACAGGACCCGCCCTCTTCACCAGCGCCGACAATTCGTCGAGCTCTTCCTTGGCCTGCGGCGTCTTCAGGTGCTTTGAGTAGATCTTCTCGAGCACCGAATACTCGCCGCTGCGCGCGGCGAGCCGTCCTTCCTTGGGTGTGCCGAGTGCTGCGAGATGGACGTAGGCGATGCCGCGTTCATCTAGTCCCGCCGCGAGCTGCTTCTTGGAGAAGCCCGGCCGGCGCGACGACGTCACGGCGCGCACGTCGACAAGGAGCTTGACCCCGGCATTCTCCAGTTCGTCCAGCACCGCCTTGGGTGGCGTCTGTTCATAGCCGATGGTGAAGAGCTTTTTCGCTTTGGCCATGGCAAACCTCAGGCGATCCGGGCGATCAGCTCCATGGCGCCGGCCGGCGCGCGGACCTTGCCTTCATGGATGACATAGGCGAACACGTCGCGCGGCGCCTTCTTGGGCTTTGCCTCGTCAACCTTCGGCAGGTCATCCGGTTCACTGCCCGAGGCCCAGGCCTGAAACCGCTTGCCCCAGGCATCGAGATCCCTGGGCGGATAGCAGGTCTTCAACTCGTCATTGCCCTTCTGAAGCCGCGCATAGACGAAATCGCTGACCACGTCGGCGATCGCCGGATATTTGCCGTGCTCGGCAAACACGACCGGCGTCTCGAACTCGCGCAGCAGCGCGACGAAGTCGGGCGTGCAGAAGCTGTCGTGACGAACCTCGACCACATGACGTAGCGCGCGGCCATCGAGCTTGCGCGGCAAAAGTTCGAGGAACTTGCCGAAATCGGCGCCGTCGAACTTCTTGGTTGGCGCGAACTGCCAGAGAACGGGGCCAAGGCGGTCGCGCAGCTCCAGCACGCCGGAATCGTAGAACCGCTTGATGGAATCTCCGGCTTCCGCCAGCACCCTCCGGTTGGTGGCAAAGCGCGGCCCCTTGACCGAGAAGACGAAGCCGTCGGGCACCTCGGAGGCCCATTTGCGAAAGCTTTCCGGCTTCTGCGAGCCGTAATAGGTGCCGTTGATCTCGATCGAGGTCAGCTTCGATGCGGCATAGGACAGCTCCTTCGCCTGCGTGAGCTTCTCCGGATAGAACTCGCCGCGCCAGGGCTCGAAAGTCCAGCCGCCGATGCCGATGAAGATGTTGCCCGATTTTTGCGACGCGGTTTTTGCTTTGGCCACCGGAGGATCTCGCGCGGATGAGGGGAGGGGGTGCATCCTAAAGCATGATCCGGAAAAGTGTGAAGCGGTTTTCCGTAAAGGTCATGCTCAAGCAATAACCTAAAGCGCGATCTCATCGCGCTTTAGTCACGAGATGTGATTGGCCAGTTGCGGACTCCCGTCTAAGCTCATCCTCGGGATCTGCGATAACAGGAGAACAAGATGCGGATGCTGATCGCGCTGGCGCTGGTCATGATGACGTCTGCTGCCATTGCCGATGATGACGATGCGGGAGGGGCGCACAAGCTGGCAATCCAGGGCCGCGACGACTATTGGCATTGCCTGGCGCGGGAATATTCGCGCGACAGCAATCAGGGCCTCTCGGAACAGGATTTTTCGCGCTCGGTCGCCGGCGCCTGTCCTTCCGAGCGGCAGTATTATCGGGTCGCGTTGCTCGACTATCTGACGACGCAATATCCCAACATCGATGCCGGCGCTCATCTCGCGACCGCGAACAGGGCGGTGGAATCGGCGCAGAAGGACATCGTGACGGCCTTCGCGAAGCACAGGGCGCCTCAGCGTTAGCTGTTCGTGCATTAACCGTCGGAACCCGGCCCCCTTCCGGCGGCTGGCGCATCCATGATATTGTTTCAATACATTGCATCGGGAATGGGCAGGCATGACATCTGAGTCGATCGGAGGCATTTTTGGCGCGATCGTCGCAGCTATCGTGCTGGCGGTTGCCGTCGTGTTCGGGCCGATCGGCCAATATGGCAAGCCGCCGAAACCGAAGGCGGCGGCCCAGCCTGCGGCCGCAGCACCCGCGGCTCCGGCCGCGCCTGCCCCACGCGGACCTGTCATCCGCGAAGTGCCGAACCAATAGGTCGGCCCCCTTGCGGAGGGCCAATGTCGTTCCTATCTAGGTGATAACGGCGACGTTGCAGCTTACCGCTCCGGCGCCGGAACGACCTTGGAATAGCTTGGCCGCGCCGGATGTACGCGCGGTTCGTTATTCTGGGGTCGTTGGCATTTTTGTACCCCCTTTTGGGGGCTTTCCCCTTAAAACCCCGGCTTGGCATCGCAGGACGCGGCGGATATACGCTGCCCGTCATGAATGAAGCTATCAGACCGGCCCGTGAGACCCCGCCGCACGCCCCGCAATCGGGGCCGCGGTCGCCAGAGCTTTCCGTCGTTGTCCCCACCTTCAACGAGCGCGACAATGTCACGGTCCTGTACCGGCGGCTGGAGGCGACTCTGGCTGGGATCGCCTGGGAGGTCGTGTTCGTCGACGACAATTCACCCGACGGAACCTGGGACGTGGTGCGCGGGCTCGCCCGGCGCGACAGCCGCGTTCGTTGCATCCGCCGCATCGGCCGCCGCGGCCTGTCGGGCGCCTGCATCGAAGGCATTTTGGCCTCGAGCGCTCCCTATGCGGCCGTGATCGACGCCGATCTCCAGCATGACGAGACGCAACTGCCGAAGATGCTCTCGCTGCTCGCGAGCGGAGAGGCCGAGCTCGTCGTCGGCAGCCGCTATATCGAGGGCTACAAGAGTGAAGGCTTCAACAAGCAGCGCGCTGGCGCCAGCGCGCTGGCGACCGAAGTCGCCAAGCAGGTGCTGCAGGTCGAGATCGCCGACCCCATGAGCGGCTTCTTCATGATTCGTACCGACCGGTTCGAGCAACTGGCGCCAAAACTCTCGGTGCACGGCTTCAAGATCCTCCTCGATATCGTCGCGACCGCGCAAGGCAGCTTGCGCGCCGTCGAAATTCCCTACACCTTTGGCGCGCGCCAGCATGGCGAGAGCAAGCTCGATTCCATGGTCGCGCTCGACTTCCTGGGCCTGGTGCTGGCGAAGCTCACCAACGATGCGGTGTCGCTGCGCTTCCTCCTGTTCGCGATGGTCGGCGGCATCGGTCTCGTCGTGCATCTCACGACGCTGTTCATCGGGCTCGAGATCTTCAAGGCGCCGTTCGCGGAGGCGCAGGCCGCAGGCGCTCTCGTCGCCATGACCAGCAACTTCATCCTCAACAATTTCCTCACCTATCGCGACCAGCGGCTGAAGGGCCTTGCGATCCTGCGCGGCCTGATCGCCTTCTACATCGTCTGTAGCGTCGGCCTGTTCGCAAATGTCGGCGTCGCCTTCTCGGTCTACGACCAGGAGCCGATCTGGTGGCTTGCCGGCATGGCCGGTGCGCTGATGGGCGTGGTGTGGAACTACGCGATGTCCGGACTGTTCGTCTGGCGCAAGAAATAGCTCATCATGGGCGGGGCTGACGCGCGGATCGTCCGCAACACCGCGCTCATCATCGTTGCGCTCGTCGTGCTGCGGCTGGTCGCCGCCGCCTTCACGCCGATCACCTTCGACGAAGCCTACTACTGGATGTGGTCGAAGAATCTGGCGGGCGGCTATTACGACCACCCGCCGATGGTCGCCTACGTCATCCGCGCCGGCACGATGATCGCAGGCGACA
Organism: Bradyrhizobium sp. UFLA05-125; assembly: GCF_059803515.1. Classification (NCBI taxonomy): domain Bacteria; kingdom Pseudomonadati; phylum Pseudomonadota; class Alphaproteobacteria; order Hyphomicrobiales; family Nitrobacteraceae; genus Bradyrhizobium; species Bradyrhizobium sp. UFLA05-125. The sequence goes on from NZ_JBANBJ010000005.1 coordinate 141,734, forward strand.
CCGAGCTCGGCGTGCGGCTGGTCTCGATCCTGCTCGCGCTGCCCATGAGCTTTGCGGTGTATCGCGCCGCCGCGATCCTGTTCGGCGGCGTGCGCGTTGCCGCAACCAGCGCGATCCTGCTCAATGCGACGCTGATGGCCGCGGTCGGTACCCTGATCGTCACGCCCGATGCGCCGCTCCTGGTCGCCTCCAGCTTCGTGCTGTTCTTCCTCGCAAAGGTGCTGGAGACCGGCCGCGGCGTATGGTGGCTGGCGGTGGGCGCTGCGGTCGGCGCCGCGTTGCTGTCGAAATACACCGCATTGTTCTTCGGTGTCGCGATCCTGATCTGGCTCGCCGCGGTGCCGAAGCTGCGGCGCTGGTTCATCTCGCCCTGGCCCTATCTCGGCGGCATCCTGGCGTTTGCGATCTTCTCGCCCGTAGTGCTCTGGAATGCCGATCACCAATGGGTGTCGTTCCTCAAGCAGTTCGGCCGCGCGCGGATCGAGGATTTCCGCCCCGTCTTCATCGCCGAGCTCATCCCGACCCAGTTCGCGTTCGCTACTCCGCTTGTCTTCATCCTCGGTGGGATGGGTCTTCACGTGCTGACCTGGCGGCGGATTGGCGCGTCTGCCTCGCGCATCCTGGTCGAGACGATGTTCTGGACCATCGTCGTCTATTTCGTCTGGCATTCGCTGCACGCCCGCGTCGAGGCCAACTGGTTCGCGCCGGTCTATCCCGCCTTCGCGGTGGCGGCCGCGGTCGCCGCCCACATCGCGCAATGGAAGCCGCGGCAGCAGGAGCTCGTCGCCTTCTGCCTGAAATGGGCGGCGCCCGCCGGCATCGCGATGTTTGCGGCCCTGATCGTGCAGGCCAACACCGGCTGGCTGTCCGGCTATCGCCGCGACGCCACCGTGCGCAGCGTCGGCGTCGGCTGGCGCACGCTCGCATCCGAAATCGAGGCGGTCCGCGCCAAGACCGGCGCGACCTGCGTCCTGGCGCCGGACTACGGCACCACGGCCTGGCTCGCCTTCTATCTGCCGCGCGGCACCTGCGTAGTCCAGCGTGACCAGCGTATCCGCTGGGTCAATATGGGCGAGCCCGATCCGAAACTCCTGGCCGGCAAGCTGCTCTATGTCGACGAGCTGCGCGCCGACGGTCACCCCTTCCTCAAAGACATCTTCTCGCAGGTGACGCGCGTTGCTGAATTGCAGCGCAAGCGGGGACCGCTCGTCGTCGAGACCTACGGGATCGATTTGCTGGAAGGCGCCAAGGGCGAGGTTCTCGATCGTTCGCCGCCGCCGGAAGCCCGGTAACGGGTTTCAAGCTCTCAGCCCGCGACGTCGGCTTCAGTCGCGGCCTGTCCAGGCAGCCGCTCTTCGTGCCAGAACCAGACGGTGACCGCACTGGTGCGGCCGCGAACCTGCGTCTGCAACGGTCCCGTCAGAATGCCACGGGGATCGCCGTGGAAGTCGGCCGCATCCAGCAGGGTATCGCTGAACGCGAGCCGCGCATCGTGCTGGGCGGCAACCTCCATCAACCGGTTCGCCACGTTGACGTTGTCGCCCGTCGCGGTGATGTGCTGGTGGCTTCCGCCGAGACGCGAGGCGACGATCGGGCCGAAATGCGCGCCGATCTTGAAGCCGAGCTGACTCCTGTATGGTGCTGGCAGCGATGCCATCCAGCTGGCCACGACGCGGTGCAGGTCGATCGAGCATTTCACGGCACGGGCTGCATCGTCGGGCGCAGCGCGGGGCAGGCCGAACAGGATCATGGCGCCGTCGCCGAGGAATCCGGTGATCGTTCCGCCGGACGAGACCGCCGTCTTGTCGACCAGCGCATGAAACGCCTTGAGCAGGTCGCGGAGCGTGTCCGGATCGAGTCGCTCGCTGAGCGCGGTGAAGCCGGAGAGGTCGATGAAGACGACGGCGGCATTCTGGTGGACCGGCTCGCTGAGGAAATCGGGATCGCGCGCCAGCCACTCCTGCACGGCGGGTGCCTGGAATTGCGCCAGCGATCGGCTCCTTGCCGTCAGGTACTGCGTCCTGCGGCCTCCCGCCCACAATTGCACGCCGGCAAAGATCGCAACCGGCGGCACCGCGGCTGCGAGCGTGGTTGCGGCGTTGAGCCAGATGCCATGTGTGAAGGCGAACAGGTTGAGAGCGGCCCATGCCATCACCACCACGGTCGCCGCAATGAGTCCGATCGCGCTTCGCCGCCAGGCAAGCAGGCCCACCAGGATCATTGGCAGCAGGATCGCAGCGAATGCGTCGGCGATATGAACCTTGCGGTTGCGCACGATGCCGTCGCCGGCGACGAGATGCGTGATCGCGGTCGAGACGACCTCGACGCCGGGCATCAGGGTATCGAACGGCGTCGGAAAGAAATCGCCGCCGCCGGCGACCGATGCGCCGATCACGATGATCCGGTTCTCGATTGTTCCGCGATCGAGCGTGCCGTCGAACACGTTCTGCGCGCTGAGCGTGCGGATCGTGCGGCGCGGGCCGTAGTAGGTGATCGGTAGCGAAAAGTCGGTGTCGGTCGAGACCGTACGATCGCCGAGCATGAGATGATCAGGCGCAATCGTCAGCGGCTGGCCGAGCGCCTGGCTCGCCACGCGCAGCGGAAACGACAGCTCCACCTTGTCGTTCGTCCGGAACAGCATCGGGACCGAGAGCGGGGAGCCGGACTGCCCCGTCGCAACATTGACGATGCCGACCTCGGCGTGATCGGCGAAGGCCGGCAGTGGCAGCAGGAAACGTTCGGCCTGGGGCAGGGCGGCGAGCGGCTCTTCGCTGCTGGTTGCCACGGTATCGCTGGCGGTTGGAAAGATCGCCGCGGCAGCCAGGACCGTGGAAGCGGCGGCCAGCGAACGCGCCAGCATGGCATCGCCGAGCCTGGCGCCGGGATCGACCAGCAGCAGGTCGACGGCAATCACCTTCGGCTTGAATTGTGCGATGGCATCGACGACGCGCGCGAGGTCGGCGCGGGGAAGCGGATAGTGGCCGCCGCGCTTCACGACGGTGTCGTCGACCGCAATGATGGTGACGAGATCGGGGGGAGGCTGCGGGCCGCGCGCCAGCGTTCGCAAGTCCGTCAGCGTTGCCTCGAGACGATCGAGAAACCGCAGATGGCCGTTCGCGTGAGCGACGTAAATGGCACCGCCCCACAGCGCGGTGAGGATGAGCGCAAGGATGGTCTGAACGCGTCGGCTACTCATACCGAGCCTCTATTGTCCGAGTCTTGCCATCAAGGCGTCGATGCGCGGCTGGCCCCAGCGCTTGACCTCCGTCATGCTGTTCGCATCGACGTCGACGCCGTCGCCCGGTCCGAGCACGACGGCCCGACCACGCGCCCTGCGGCTGACGCCGACACGTCCGTCGGCGACGAACACGGACGTCTTGCTGCCGTCGGCGGCATCGACGGCCCATCTCGTGCCGCGCACTGCGGCGATCGCCTGCGGCGTCAGCACCTTGAAGGGATTGCCGCCGGGCTTCTTGCGAACCTCGATCAGCAGCGCCTTGCTGCTCAACTCGACCGAGTCGATACGTCCGTCGCGGTTGGCGTCCTTAAGTTCAAATCTGGCGCCATTTTCCGCAACGATCGTGATGCCGTTGTCGCAGCGCCAGATCTGTGTACTAGCGGTCTGCGTTCCCGCGGCCGACGGCGACGACGTGCAACCCACGCCGGCAGGCTGCGCGACCGTCTCTCCGATCAACAAGAACGACGACACCAGAGCCAAAAATCCGGCGTGCGCGACCCTTCTCATGCCAGCCTCCATCGGCGTGCTCGGCACATTTCAAGGCGATGTTGATACGGTACCGTATCATTCGCGGAGGCTGCTGAAAAGTGCCGAGGTTGGAGCTATTTTGCCGCGGGGCTCTTTTCCAGACGTGGTGTGATCAACTCTCGGTAAGCGCGCCGTGTCGGATGAGCGCCCGGCGCGCGATGGGCGTCGGCGTGTCCCGTCGGAGTGGAATCCACCAGCCTCGCGCAACGCCCCGTTGCTACGATCCGGCGGCGTTGAAGATCACGAAAAGGCCGTGGTTGGATGCGTGATGAGGGCGGCCGGAGGGGGCAGGTCATCGCGCCAAACCGGTCGAGAAACATGGTTAATGATTTCGGCTAAGTCCGTAATTCTGCGGACTTTTTCCCGAAACGGGACAGCCTTCGCGGGTTGCCCCACATCCGCCCGAACTTAATCTGCATTTAACTAAAAGTCGCCTTAATGACGCTCCGACCCTCTGCGAGATGCAGTTCTCGGACCGTGACCAGCAGCGGCACTTCGAAGGGGGACTGAGTGACACCGTCCTGGACGCAAGGCGAATGAGTACGAGTATCGCTGCGCAAAGTAACGCGGCACGGAAGTCCAAAAAATCTTCTTGGAAGTCTTCCCGGAAAGTGACCACCCAGACCATCGTCGGCGCCGCCGCGATCGGCTGCCTCGTGCTGGGCGCCGGCTGGACCGTCTACAACAACGTCTTCGGCGCGAACGTCTATCCGACCGTTGGTACCGCCGGCTACGACGAGCCCGTGATCAAGCGCGCGCCGAAGGTCGCGCTGCGCGAGGCCGGCGAAGCGGTGAAGGAAGTCTTCGCGATGCTGCCCGATCGCGGGCAGATGGTTACGCCGATGACCCGCGAAATGTTCAACGAGCGTTTTGCCGCTGCGGCCCCGCAGAGCGTGGAGTCGAATGCGGCGAGCGCCGCACCTGTGGCTCCCGCGACCAAGGTTGCCGAAGCCAAGGACACTGCGAAGCCCGCCGCGCCCGTGAAGGTTGCGGAAGCACCGAAGGCGCAAGGCCCCGCCAAGATCGCAGACGCCGCGAAGGCCAGGCGCGGCGCGGATGCACCGGTTCAGGTTGCCTCGGCCGAGCCGGCCGAGACCGCGCGTGTGCCAGAGGCAAAACCCACGAAGTCTTTCGCCGATCGCGCGAAGGCGGCGGTAATGGCGATCACCGGGCCGCGGCAGTCGATGGTCGAGAAGCTCTGGGGCAAGCGCGAGCCGTCAGGCGGATTGCTGGCTTACGCGTCAGCCGATGCCAGCGTGACCGCGAGCATCGCGCCGAAGGAGCAGAACCCGATGCTCGGTGGTGCACCGCCCTATGACCGCGACACCGCGGTCTACGACATCACCGCGAAGACGGTGTATCTGCCCGACGGCACCAAGCTCGAGGCGCATTCCGGCCTCGGCTCCAATCTCGACGACCCGCACTCCTCGCGCGTCCGCATGCGCGGCGTGACACCGCCGCACATCTATATGCTCAAGCCGCGCGAGGCGCTGTTCCACGGCGTGCCGGCGCTGCGGCTGACGCCGATCGGCGGCGAGAGCGCGATCTACGGCCGCGACGGCCTACTCGCGCACACCTTCATGCTCGGACCCAACGGCGATTCCAACGGCTGCGTGTCGTTCCGCGACTACTCCGCCTTCCTCGACGCTTACCGCAACAAGGGCATCCGCAAGCTCGCCGTGCTGGCGCGGGTGGAGTGAGTCCTTAAGCCGTCGCTGTCTTGCGCAGCGCCATTTCGGTCGCAATCGCGTTCCGCACGGCGGGCCGCGCCTGCATGCGGGCGAGATAACCGGCCAGCGACGGCCATTGCGCAACGTCTACGCCCGCGGGACGAAGCAGCAGCAACGCCCAGGTGAGATGCGCATCCGCAACGGTGAAGCGGTCGCCGACGAGGAATTCGCGGTCGGCGAGATGCGTGGCAGGCACCGACAATGTCTGGTCGATTCTTGCGCGCGGCTTCGCAAGCGAGGCGTCATCCTTGTACCAGAAGAACGGAAACAGGAAGCCCTTGTGGATCTCCGTGCCGATGAAGCTCAGCCATTCCTGCAGGCGATAGCGATCACGAGTGCCTGATGGTGGGGCGAGACCGGCCTCCGGCTTGAGGTCTGCAACGTATTGCAGCACGGCTGCGCTCTCCGTCAGGTGATCGCCATTCTCCAGGATCAGGACCGGAACCGCGCCCTTCGGCGAGACCGCGCGGAAATCGGCGTCGTCCTCGATGCGTTTCTTGGTCAAGAGGTGGACGAGATGATAGCGCGCCTCGATGCCGGCCTCCATCAACGCGATGCGACTGGCGAGCGAGCAGGCCATGGGCGAGAAATAGAGCTGCAGCATGGTTTGGTAGCTCCGTGTTCGGATTTGTCAGATCAGCGCATCGCTGCGCGCGATGATGGCAAAGCGGTCGGATAGTTCGGCGAGTGCAACGTCATGAACGGTTGCGGCGGCGATCGCGCCGCCGCGGCCGTCAGGCAGGTCGCGCGTTGCGCAGGCATCCGAAGCGATGGTGGTGCGCAGGCCGAGATCAAGCGCGGCGCGCGCCGTCGAGCTGACGCACATGTGGGTCATGAAGCCAGCGAGCACGATATTCTTGCGCCCGGTCGAGGCCAGCCGCGCTTGCAAGTCCGTGCCGGCGAAGGCGTTCGGCAGCGCTTTTTCGATCACCGGCTCGGTTGCGAGCGGCGCGAGGTGAGCGACGATCGCGCCGCGCTCGGCCGCGCGGTCGAACAGGCCGCCGGCTCGGCCCTTGTGCGCGACGTGAAAGATCGCAGCACCGGCCCGTCGCGCGCGGGAGAGTAGTTGCGCCGCGCGCGCGATGGCGGGCTCGGCGTCCGGCAGCGCCAGCGGGCCGGCACAGTATTCGTTCTGGATGTCGATCAGGACGAGACAGGACTCGGCGAGCTCAGGCAGAGCGAGGTCGGCACCGGCGAGTTGAAGCAGGGTTTTTGGGGCGGTCATGCGTGGATGGGCCTTTCGAGGAGATCCGATGCCGGCAAGACTAGTGTCGTGACCGCCTGCCGTAGTGCAGGACTATTGCAGCCGGCGGCTGCAAATTTGCAGGTGACCGGCGCGCCGTGCTAGCCTCTCCGCGATGAACTGGGATGATCTCCGCATCATCGCGGCCGTGCGGGACGAGGGCACCTATGCCGGTGCCAGCGCACGGTTGCGCATCGATGAGACCACGGTCGGTCGCCGGCTCGCCCGCATCCAGCGCGACCTCGGCGTGCCCCTGTTCGAGGCGGTCGACGGATTGCGCCGGCCGACCCGCCATTGCGAAACGGTGCTCGAGCACGTCAAGGTCATGGCGGCGCATGTCGCCGCGATCGATCGCATCGGCGAGAGCGAGCCGGGCGCCGTCGGCCGCTTGCGCATCGCGTCCACCAATACGGTCGCCGAGGAGCTGCTGGCGCCGCGCGCGCAAGCTTTTCTGCGCGACAATCCCGGGCTGACGCTGCAATTCCTCACCTCGAGCGAGAACGTGAAATTCTCGCGCTGGCAGGCCGATCTCGCCATTCGCCTGCGCAAGCCCGACAAAGGCGACTTCACGATCTCGAAGCTCGCGGAGGTGCGCCTGTATTTCTTCGAGCCGGCAGACCGGAGCGATATCGATCCGATCGTGTGTACCTATCCGGACGAGCTCGACGCGATCCCCGAGGCGCAATTCCTGCGCGCGAAGCGGCTGAAGAATGCGCGCTGCGTCACCGACAACGTCCGCGTCATCCGCACGCTGATCCAGTCGCATCAGGCGATCGGCGTGCTGCCCGAATATAGCTGCGAGGCGTTGCTCGCCGATCGCAGCCTGCGCGCCACCTTGCTCGCCAGGCGCCGCGACGTCTGGCTGCTGGTGCAAAACCATCTCAAGCGCGATCCCGCGACGCGCCTGACGATCGAGTGGGTGCGCTCCTGCTTCAAGGACGCGGCGGCGGTCAGGTAGCGTACTAAACCATCGACCTCGTCATCCCCGCGGCGGCGCAAAGCGCCGAGCCCGGAATCCATAACCCCAGGCACTTGCAATGGCCTACTATGCCTAGATCCTCGCGAGCAAGAAGCACGGCACGCTTTGCATCGGCGTGACCAACGACTTCGTGCGCCGCGTTGGCGAGCACAAAACGAAGGCCGTTCCCGGCTTCACGACAAAGTACGGCGTCGACAAGCTCGTGCTGTTCGAAGTCTACGAGGACGCGGCGGCTGCCATCGCTCGCGAGAAAGAGCTCAAGAAGTGGCGGTGGGATTGGAAAACGCGGCTGATCGAGGAGAATCCGAACTGGGATGATCTCTATTCGGGGATATCCAACTGACGTTCGTGGTTATGGATTCCGGGCTCGCGCTTCGCGGGCCCCGGAATGACGAGGGGAGAGAGCCTGCCCCAAACAAAAACCCCGGCATTGCTGCCGGGGTTTCGCATTTCGTGTTCGCCTGAACGGCTGGATCAGAAGTCCATGCCGCCCATGCCGCCGCCCGGGGGCATGGCGGGACCGGCAGCCGCCTTCTTCGGCAGCTCGGCGACCATGGCCTCGGTGGTGATCAAGAGCGCCGCCACGGAGGAGGCGTTCTGGATCGCGGTGCGCACGACCTTGGTCGGGTCGATGATGCCCTTGGTGACGAGGTTGCCGTACTCGCCGGTCTGCGAGTCGAAGCCGTAGGAGTACTGATCCTTCTCGAGGATCTTGCCGACGATCACCGAGCCGTCTTCACCGGCGTTGATCGCGATCTGGCGGGCCGGCGCGGACAGCGCCTTGCGCACGATCTCGACGCCGGTCTTCTGGTCGTCGTTCTTGGTGCGCAGACCCTTGAGCTGCTCGGAAGCACGGAGCAGGGCGACGCCGCCGCCCGGGACAATGCCTTCCTCGACCGCGGCGCGGGTCGCATGCATCGCGTCATCAACGCGATCCTTGCGCTCCTTGACCTCGACCTCGGTCGCGCCGCCGACGCGGATCACCGCGACGCCGCCGGCGAGCTTGGCGAGACGCTCCTGGAGCTTCTCACGGTCGTAGTCCGAGGTGGTCTCCTCGATCTGCGCCTTGATCTGGGCCACGCGCGCCTCGATGTCGGCCTTCTTGCCGGCGCCGTTGACGATCGTGGTGTTCTCCTTGTCGATCATCACCTTCTTGGCGCGACCGAGCATGTTGAGCGTGACGTTCTCGAGCTTGATGCCGAGATCTTCCGAGATCGCCTGGCCGCCGGTCAGGATCGCGATGTCCTGCAGCATGGCCTTGCGGCGATCGCCGAAGCCCGGAGCCTTGACGGCCGCGACCTTCAGGCCGCCGCGCAGGCGGTTCACGACGAGGGTGGCGAGCGCCTCGCCCTCGACGTCCTCGGCGACGATGATCAGCGGCTTGCCGGTCTGCACCACGGCCTCGAGCAGCGGCAGCAGTTCGTTCAGCGAGGAGAGCTTCTTCTCGTTGATGAGGATGTAGGCGTCGTCCATCTCGACGCGCATCTTGTCGGCGTTGGTGACGAAGTAGGGCGAGATGTAGCCGCGGTCGAACTGCATGCCCTCGACGACGTCGAGCTCGGTCTCGAGCGACTTGGCTTCCTCGACGGTGATGACACCCTCGTTGCCGACCTTCTTCATGGCGTCGGAGAGGAACTTGCCGATCTCCTGGTCGCCGTTGGCCGAGATGGTGCCGACCTGGGCAATCTCCTCGTTCGAGGTGACCTTCTTGGAGTTCTTCTGGAGGTCCGCGACGACGGCGTCGACGGCGAGGTCGATACCGCGCTTGAGGTCCATCGGGTTCATGCCGGCGGCAACCGCCTTGGCGCCTTCACGGACGATCGCAGCCGCGAGCACGGTCGCGGTGGTGGTGCCGTCGCCGGCCGCGTCAGCGGACTTGGAGGCGACTTCGCGCACCATCTGGGCGCCCATGTTCTCGAACTTGTCGTCGAGCTCGATCTCCTTGGCGACGGTGACGCCGTCCTTGGTGATGCGGGGAGCGCCGAACGACTTGTCGAGGACGACGTTGCGGCCCTTCGGACCGAGCGTGACCTTCACGGCGTTGGCAAGGATCTCGACGCCGCGCAGCATGCGGTCGCGGGCGTCGACGCCGAATTTCACTTCTTTGGCTGACATATTGGTTTCCCTGAGTTGTCTTGGTCTCATCTCACCCTTGGCGAGGCGCCCGGCAGGCGCTCCTCAGGGTGAGCGGTGCGAGCGGTAGAGTTAGGCGGCCTTCTTCTTCGAAGCCGGAGCTTCGAGCACGCCCATGATGTCGCTTTCCTTCATGATCAACAGGTCCTGGCCGTCGATCTTGACCTCGGTGCCCGACCACTTGCCGAACAGCACGCGGTCGCCGACCTGGACGTCGATCGGGATCAGCTTGCCGCTCTCGTCGCGGCCACCGGGGCCGACGGCGATCACTTCGCCCTGGGAGGGCTTTTCCTTGGCCGTATCGGGAATGATGATGCCGCCAGCGGTCTTCTCTTCTGCGTCGATGCGCTTGACCACGACGCGGTCGTGAAGCGGACGGAATTTCATGCAGTCCTCCTAAGCATTTGCACGAGATGGAGATTTTTGGGTTGTTAGCAGTCGATGCCCGCGAGTGCTACGCAGGCGAAATGGAGATAGGACAGGTTTTTTACGGGAGCAAGGGCTTCTAGCAGAAAAATCAGCACTCAGAAGGCTCGCCTGCCAAAAACATTTTCCATCCTTAACCGGACCCAGCTATTAGCAGGCGTCGCGATCTGCTGCTAAAGCATTGAATTTCAACAACTTGTTAAACTTTTGGGCTTGAGATCGGTTGGCAGTGTGCGTCACATTTCTCTCATGTGAGCGCATCTCCACCGGGTGGCTCTTTAGGGCAGTCCGAGTAAGCCACCCCTTGAATATGCGCTCCTGCAAAGGAGGCTGGCATGGGCTTGCGGGTTGGGGGTGTTTCCGACGACTTCCGGAAACAGTTGCTGGGTTACGGGCTGACGACGGCGCAGATTCTTTACCGGATGCCGGATCATCCCTCGCTGCTCCAGACCTACATCTGGCAGAACTACGATCTGTTTCCGAAATTCCCGGCGCTGACGGATTTCCTCGCCTTCTGGGAGAAGAAGCTCGACGGTCCGCTCTATTCGGTGACGGTGGCGCATTCCAAGCTGATCAAGCCGGCTGAGCTGCGCGCGGTCGACGGCGTGTTCAGGCTGAACTGAGCGCGGCCGCGGAGTTGTAGTTTCCGCGGAGTTGTAGCGTGGGCAAAGCGAAGCGTGCCCACCACTTCTGTTGACGGGGTCACAGAAGTGGTGGGCACGTCGCTTGCGCTCCTTTGCCCACCCTACGATTTCCGAATTCTGTGCTAGCCTTTGTCTCCAGAACAAGAACGGGAGGAAGCAATGGCCAAGCGGAAGGTGACCTCGCGCAGCGCGGCGCAATCAGCGGTGAAGAAGAAGTGGCACGGCAACAAGGTCGCCGGGCGATCTTCAGCCCGCAAGGCCGTGAAGGCGAAAGCTCGCACCACACCTGCCAAAACGCGCATCCGGCCCAAGCAGAGCATCGCCGTCAGCCATCACCGCGAAGAGGATTTCAAAGCCGATGGCCTGCGCGCGTACGCGCATTATCGCGATCTCGGCATCGCAGCGGCAACACATGGTCTCGCGCAAGCCCACGTCATCCGCCTGCTGCCGCCGTGCAATCCGGCCGAGGTGTCGAAGCTCCACTACCACGACGTCGAATTCCAGATGGTCTTCGTGCTCAAGGGCTGGGTGAAGACCTACATGGACGGCCAGGGCGAGACGCTGATGAAGCAAGGCAGCGCCTGGACCCAGCCGCCGAAGATCAAGCACATGATCCTGGATTATTCGGACGACGTGGAATTGCTGGAGATCATCCTGCCGGCCGAGTTCAAGACGGTGGAGATCACGGCGTAATTCTCGCGCCATTCCTGGGAGCGACACGTCCTTCCCGCTGTCATTCCGGGACGCGCGTAGCGCGAGCCCGGAATCCATTTCACTTCTTGCGTTGCTGTCAAATGGATTCCGGGCTCGCGACTTCGTCGCGCCCCGGAATGACGAGCGGAGAGAGACTAATTCAACACCCCCACGATCGCGCCGATCAAACACGTCGTCAGCGTCCCTGATACGATCGATTTCAGGCCGAGAGCGTTGATCTCCTCGCGCCGCTCCGGGGCCATGACGCCGAGGCCGCCGATCATGATGCCGAGGCTCGCGAAGTTGGCGAAGCCGCACATCGCATAGAGCATGATCAGGCGCGAGCGCGCATCGAGCGCATCGGGGGCGAGCTTCGAAAGATCGACATAGGCGATCAGCTCGTTGAGCACCGTCTTGGTGCCCATCAGGCTGCCGGCCGTCACGGCCTGGTCCCATGGCAGCCCCATCAGCCAGCACACCGGCGCCATCACCAGTCCGAGCAGCCGTTGCAGTGAGATCGCCGCGCCGCCGATGTTCGGCAACAGCCCGAGCGCGGCATTGACGAGATAGACCAGCGCCACAAGCACGATCAGCATGGCGACGATGTTGAGCAACAGCTCGAGCCCTGCGGAGGTACCCTTGACGATCGCATCCATCGTGCCGGAGGCGTGCATGTCGGGGTCTTCGAGCGAACCGCCGGTGAGGCGGTCGCTGGTCTCCGGCACCATGATCAGGCTGACCAGGATCGCGGCCGGCGCGCCGAGCACCGAGGCGATGACGAAATGCGCGGCCGCGTCCGGGATCAGCGGCGCAAGCAGCGTCGCATAGAGCACCAGCACCGTGCCGGCGATTCCGGCCATGCCGCCGGTCATCACCAGGAACAATTCGCTGCGCGTCATCTGCGCCAGGTACGGCCGCACGAACAGCGGCGCTTCCACCATGCCGAGGAAGATATTTGCCGCGGTCGACAGCCCGACCGCGCCGCCGACCCCTAGCGTGCGCTCGAGCAGCCACGCCATGCCGCGCACGATCGGCGGCAGCACGCGCCAATAGAACAGCAGCGTCGTCAGCACGCTCATCACCAATACGATCGGCAGCGCCTGGAAGGCGAGGATGAAATCGGCACCGGGTGCCTTGAGGTCGAAGGGCAGCGGACCGCCGCCGACATAGCCGAACACGAACGACGTGCCGGCGCGCGAGGCCGCCGAGATCGCGCCGACCGCGTCATTGATGGCGCCGAAAGCATGCGCGACGAACGGCAGCTTGAGCAGGACGATCGCGGTGAGGAAGGTGACGACGAGGCCGATTCCAGCCTGGCGCAGCGAGACCGCGCGACGGTTTTCCGCCAGCGCCCAGGCGATCGCCAGCAATGCGAAAATGCCGAGTGCCGATTGCAGTCGCAGCATGATGTCCCCAATCCCGCAATGATTATGGCAGCCGGGCCGTTGCAAAGGCAATGCCGGGGCGCACTGGAGCCCGGCCGGTTGTTGACAAGACTACCGGCCTCAGTCACGCCACAGCGTCAACACCATCCGCGCGGGGCGCCAATAGCCTTGCCGAACAAGAGCAGCTTCAAGAGCAGCCAATGTCCGCGAACCCGCCGGTCAGCGCCGGCGAACTCCTCAAGCACCCGCCATTCCTGTTCTTCCTGCTCTCGCGCAGCCTGTCGCGCTTTTCCAGCCAGATCGCGGCAGTCGCGATCGGCTGGCAAATCTACGATCTCACGGGTTCGGCCTTCGCGCTGGGCATGGTCGGGCTGGTGCAGTTCCTCCCCACAGCGCTTCTGGTGTTCGTCGCCGGCCACGCCGCCGACCGCTTCGAGCGCAAGCGCGTCGTCCAGCTCTGCCAACTCGCGGAAGCCGCGACCGCACTCTATCTCGCCGCGAGCACATATCTCGGTGCCATCGGCGAGGTGCAGATCTTCGTCGCAACTTTCGCGCTCGGCATCGCCGGCGCGTTCGAAAGTCCGACCACCGCGGCGCTGCTGCCGTTGATCGCGCCACAGGGCTCGCTCCAGCGTGCGACTGCAATTTCCAGCGGCGCGGCGCAGGTTGCGACCATCACCGGGCCGGCGCTCGGCGGGTTCGCCTACGCGGTCGCGCCGCACTTCGCCTATGTCGTGATGGTGCTGTTCTGGATTCTCGGCATGATCTTCACGGGCATGATCCAGCCGGGCCCGCAGGCCATCGCCAAGGATGACGGCGACGACGACATCTACGCGGGCGTCCGTTTCATCCGCTCCAATCCGGCGATCCTCGGCACGATCTCGCTCGACCTGTTCGCGGTGCTGTTTGGCGGCGTCACCGCGCTGTTGCCGATCTATGCCCGAGATATCCTTGAGGCGGGCCCTCTTGGTCTGGGCATCCTGCGCGCCGCGCCTGCGGTCGGTGCGCTCTTGATGACCATGGTGCTGGCGCGCCACGCCATTTCGCGCCACATCGGCATCAGGATGTTTCAGGCAGTGATCGTGTTCGGCATCGCCACCGTGGTGTTCGCGCTGTCGCAGTGGATGTGGCTGTCGGTGCTCGCGCTCGCGGTGCTGGGCGCCGCCGACACGATCAGCGTCGTGATCCGCTTCTCGCTGGTGCAACTCTCGACGCCCGACGAGATGCGTGGCCGCGTCGGCGCGGTCAACTTTCTCTTCATCAACGCCTCGAACCAGCTTGGCCAGTTCGAGAGCGGGCTCACCGCCGCGCTGTTCGGCGCGATGCCGGCCGCCGTGCTCGGCGGCATCGGCACCATCGCGGTGGCGCTGCTATGGATGAAGCTGTTCCCGAGCCTGCGCAGGGTGGAGCGACTGGAGTAGAATGATACCGCCACCCGGCGCTGCGCCTACTGTGCATGGGGTTGTTTTTCGGTTTTTGTAGTGCGGCGCTCCCCGCAGGCGGGGAGAGCAGGAGCAAAGAGTTAGCCGCGTCCCACGAACGGCATCTTGGTCGCCATGACCGTCATGAACAGCACGTTGGCGTCGAGCGGCAACCCGGCCATGTAGGCGACGGCATCGCCGACCGCCTTTGCGTCCATGCGCGGCTCGTGCTTCGTCGTGCCATCGGGCTGCAACACGCCGGGACCGTTGACCATGCGGTCGGTCATCGGGGTCGCGGCATTGCCGATGTCGACCTGGCCGACTGCGATGTCATAGGCGCGGCCGTCGAGGTTGGAAGCCCTGGTGAGGCCCGTGATGGCGTGCTTGGTCGAGGTGTAGGCGGCGGAGAACGGCCGCGGCGCGTGCGCGGAGATCGAGCCGTTGTTGATGATGCGGCCGCCGCGCGGATTCTGGTCCTTCATGATGCGGAAGGCGTGCTGGGTGCAGAGAAACGGGCCGGTGAGATTGGTGTTCACCACCGCCTGCCACTGCTCGAGGCTGAGATCCTCGAAATTCACCGGAGGCGCGCCCATGCCGGCATTGTTGAAGAGCACGTCGAGCCGGCCGTAAGTCTCCGAGACCTTGGCGAACAGCGCGGCGATCGAGCCGGGGTTGGTCATGTCGGCGGAGACGCAGAGGCTCTTTCCGGCTGGGCCCAGCTTTGCGGTCTCCTCGAGCATTTCGAGCCGGCGTCCGGCCAGCACCACGGTGAAGCCGGCGTTCATCAACGCCAGTGCGGCTGCGCGTCCGACACCGGTGCCGGCGCCGGTCACCACCGCGATCTTTTTCGCTTCGCTCATCGTTTCCTGCCTTTTCTTCTCTGTCAGGTTTTGGATTCTTTGTCGTTCTTGTAGGGCGGCCGCGGAATGTTCTGATGCGCGGCGCGCAAGGCCGCAGACCAGCGCGAGCGCAGGTCGTGGAAATAGGGCTCGCCCGCCTCGATGCGATGGTTGAGGTCGGCATCGCACGCATCGGTCCGCACCACCAGCACGTCGATTGGCAAGCCCACGCCGAGATTGGAGCGCATCGTCGAATCCATCGAGATCAGGCTGGTCTTCAGCGCCTCATAAAGCTCGATGTCGTAATGCATGGCGCGGTCGAGCACCGGCTTGCCGTATTTGTGCTCGCCGATCTGAAGATATGGCGTGTCGGTGGTGCACTCGATGAAGTTGCCGGCCGGATAGACCATGAACAGCCGCATCCGCGAGCCCTTGATCTGGCCGCCGAACAGGAACGACACGTCGAAATTGATGTCCTCGGCCTTGAGCGCAGCCGCCTCGGTCGAATGCACGGCGCGGATGGCGCGGCCGATGCGCTGCGCCGCCTGGAACATGGTCGGCGCGTTCATCAACGTCTCGACGTCGCCCGTGTCGGGGTCCTCGAGACCCTCGGTGAGCGTCGACAGCACCGACTGGCTGATCGCGAGATTGCCGGCGCTCGCAATCGCCATGATCCGCTCGCCGGGTTTTGAGAAGATGTGCAGCTTGCGGAAGGTCGAGACGTTGTCCAGCCCCGCATTGGTCCGGGTGTCGGCGATCATGACCAGACCTTCCCGAACCAGGATTCCGCAGCAATAGGTCATTTCCAGTCCCCGAACGCGAACAGTGGCGCAAGACTAGTAGCCAATTTCGCGTGGCCCTCCAACCCCATTTCCCCCGGCCGAGGGCCTCGTGAAACCTTCCCTTGGCGCATGCCGTACCAACCCGATAGAAGGCAAGGCGAGGGGACGAGGAGGGGGAGATGAGAAAGCTCGTGGTCAGCAGCCTGATCGCGGCTGCGCTGGGCATGACGAGCCCTAAAGCCATGGCGGGTCCATGGGAAGACGGCATGGCCGCCTACAATCGCGGCGACTACGTGCCGGCGATCCAGGTGTTCCGCGGCATGGCGAAGGCTGGCAACGCAAAGGCACAAGGCATGCTGGGCGCGATGTACCAGCGCGGGCAGGGTGTGGCGAAAAGCTCGGCGCACGCCTTCATGTGGCTGAGTCTGGCCGCCTCCCGTGGCGATGCCAAGGCCAAGGCGGAGCTCAAGACCGTCTCCGCGACGATGACGGCCGAAGACATGGCGCGCGCGGAAGAGATGATGCAGTCCTGCGAGACGTCGGACTACAGGAATTGCGAGTATTAGTCTCCCCGCCGTCATTCCGGGGCGCGGCAAAGCCGGAGCCCGGAATGACGAGCTAGATAACTACCCCTGCGACTGGCTCTGCCACTGCCCTGGACGTCCGGCCTGATCCACCTTCACCGCGACGCTCAGCGTCTCCGCGCCGCCGCCATAGCGGGTGCCGCGAACCGGTGCGGCGCCGAGATAGTCGAGCCCGATCGCGACGCGGACATGGGCATCGGTGGAGCAGATGCAGTTGGCGGGATCGAAGCCGACCCAGCCCAGATCAGGCACGAAGGCTTCTGCCCAGGCATGGCCGGCGTCCTGATGGACGGTGCCGTCGGAGCGCAGGAAATGGCCGGAGACGAAGCGCGCCGGCACGCCGGCGGTGCGGGCGCAGGCGATGAAGATGTGCGCGTAGTCCTGACAGACGCCGCGCTTGAGCGTGAACGCCTCGACCGCCGACGTGCCGCTGTTGGTCGGGTCCTCGTCGAACGTCATGTGCTCGCTGACCTCCGACATCAGCGCGTGCAGGAAACCGAGCGTGTCGCTCTCGGCTTCGCTGCGCAATTGGCGCGCAAAGCTCGCCATCGGAACATTGACTGCAGTGAGCTCGGTCGAGCGCAGGAACAGCCCCGACGGAAAGCGCTCGTCGGCGCCGCGCAGCACGCCGCCGGTGTCATGCGTCTCGATCAGGCCTTCGGCGCTGATCTTGATGTCGGCGACGGGACCGCAAGACAGCACATGGGTGACGTTGCCGAAGGCGTCCTCGTGCATGTCGAGCTTGGTGTCGGTGGAGACGTCGATCTGCCATTCCGCCACATATTGCCCGTCATGGCTGCCGGGCGTCATGCGCAGGATCTGGATCACGCTCGTCGCCGCCGGCTCGTAGCGATAGGTCGTGGTGTGCTGGATTCGCAGGCGCATGGTGTTTGATTCCGTCATTCCGGGGCGGTCCGCAGGACCGAGCCCGGAATCTCGAGATTCCGGGTTCGCGCCGCGGAATGACGAGGGCTGAGGTGGGTCCCTGTTCGGCTAGATCAAATACTGCTTCGTGACGATTTCGCCCAGCCTTGAATTGTCAGCGATGAATTCCTGAATGAATTCATGCACACCGTGCTGGAAAATGTCGTTCATGTTGGAGTGTTCCAGCCGGTTGCGAATGCCGCGGGCGTGACGCTGGGCCGCGCCCTGGCGACCATAGGCGACGCCGATCTGGTCGAGGTTGCGCACGAGATTGCCGTAGCAGCTCGCCAGCGACCGCGGCAGCGTGTCGTTGAGGATGAGGAGATCTGCGATCAGCCACGGTTTCAGCGTTTCGCGATAGACCCAGTGATAGGCGGTGAGTGCCGACACCGAGCGCAGGATCGAGCTCCACTGATAGAAGTCGAGCGGGCCGCCGACATGTTCCTCCTCAGGCAGCAGCACGTGGTACTTCACGTCGAGAATGCGCGCGGTGTTGTCGGCGCGTTCGAGATGAAGGCCGAGCCGCGAGAACCAGTAGGCGTCGTTGCGCAGCATGGTGCGGTAGGCCGAGCCGTCGAAGCGCAGCGAGGTCTCCTGCACGAAGCGCAGGAATTTTGCCAGATCCTCGCGCGTCGAAGCGCCCCTGCTCCAGACCGCCTGGAGCTCGATCCAGGCCGAGTTGATCGTGTCCCACATCTCGCTGGTGAGCGCGGTGCGCACCGAGCGCGAGTTCAGCCGCGCCGCCTCGATGCAATTCCTGATCGAGGATGGGTTGGTCGCCGAGAACGAAAGATAGTCGACGACGTTGTACTCGTTGGCCTCCTCATAGTTCTGATAGAAGTTCGCGGCGACGCCGGCGGTGAGCAGCGCCGAGTCCCATTCGTTGGTCTTGCCGACATAGGTGGCCGGCAGAGCGGTGACACGCAACGTCGCATCGATGGTGCGCGCGAGATACTCGGCACGCTCGACGTAACGTGCGAGCCAGTAGAGGTTTTCGGCGGTACGCGACAGCATTCTCTCTACTCGTCCAGTATCCAGGTGTCTTTGGTGCCGCCGCCCTGGCTCGAATTCACGACCAGAGAGCCTTCCTTCAGCGCCACGCGGGTAAGCCCGCCCGGCACGACTGTGGTGCGCTTGCTGCCCGTCAGCACGAAGGGCCGCAAGTCCACATGGCGCGGCGCAAGGCCGCTTGCGGTGCAGGTCGGGCAGGTCGACAGCGCCAGCGTCGGCTGCGCGATGAATCCTTCGGGCTCGCGCTTGAGCTTCTCGCGGAAGGCTTCGATGGTGGCTTTCGTCGCCGCGGGGCCGATCAGCATGCCGTAGCCGCCGGAGCCGTGCACCTCCTTGACGACGAGCTCGCTCAAATTGTCCAGCACGTAGGCGAGGTCCTTCGGCTCACGGCAGCGCCAGGTCGGCACGTTCTTCAGGATCGGCTCCTCGCCGAGGTAGAATTTCACGATGTCCGGCATGTAGGAGTAGATCGCCTTGTCGTCGGCAATCCCTGTTCCGACCGCGTTGGCGAGCGTGATGTTGCCGGCCGCATAGGCTGACATCAGCCCGGGCACGCCGAGCACGGAGTCGGGGCGGAAGGTGAGGGGATCGAGGAAGTCGTCATCGACGCGGCGATAGATCACGTCGACCCGTTTCAACCCTTCCGTCGTGCGCATGAACACTTCGTTGTTCTTGACGATGAGATCTCTGCCCTCGACGAGCTCGATGCCGAGCTTGTCGGCGAGGAAAGAGTGCTCGTAATAGGCGGAGTTGTAGACGCCGGGCGTGAGCAGGGCGACCGTCGGCTCGGCCGATGCGCCGAGTGGCGCGACGGAGCGCAAGGCCGCGAGCAGTTCGTCCGGATAGCGCTCGACCGGCGCAACCTTGTGGCGGGCGAACAGGTCCGGAAACAGCCGCATCATGATTTCGCGGTTTTCCAGCATGTAGGACACGCCGGACGGCGTGCGCGCATTATCCTCCAGCACGATGAAGTCATTGGCGTCGACCCGGACGATGTCGATGCCGGCGATGTGCACGTAGACGTCGTGCGGCACCTGCTGGCCGTTCATCTCGGGGCGGAACACCGGGTTGTGGAAGATCAGGTCGTCGGGCACGACCTCGGCCCGCAGGATATCGCGGCCATGATAGATGTCGCGCAGGAACATGTTCAGCGCGCGCACGCGCTGCTTGAGGCCCTTCTCCAGAAGCGCCCATTCCTTGCCCGACATGATCCTGGGGATCACGTCGAACGGGATCAGCCGCTCCGTGGACTCGGAATCCCCATAGACCGCAAAAGTGATGCCGATCCTGCGGAACAGCAGCTCCGCTTCCTGGCGGCGATATTCGAGCGCCTCGGGAGGCGTCTCCTTGAGCCAGCGTGCCAGCTCCTGATAGGCGGGGCGCAGGTCCCCGCCGGGAATGTTCATTTCGTCAAACGCGACTGCCATAGATCCCGACTGTTCTCCCCAGGCGTTGCGCCATTGCTCAGGTCGTATGGGCCTTGGTGAAGACCGCAACGTCCTGTGGCCATGCTTGCGAGAGTGCATGACTTACCCCGGTAGTAGCAAGGGCCGGGCCAGCGCGATAAGCATGGACTTCGAAGCACAGTCTCGGGGCATTTGCCGGGAATGACCGGAGAGGTGCCTGAAAAAATGGCTGAGGACTGCTTAATTCGGCAGCAAAACCGCGTGACTTCAACGCGTTACCTCGGCAAAGTCGGCGTTACAGGTGAGGGACAGGTTTATGAGCGAGATCGTCACGGCGGGCATTCTGGTTATTGGGGATGAGATTCTGTCCGGCCGGACCAAGGACAAGAATATCGGCTTCATCGCCGAATACCTGACCAATATCGGCATCGACCTGAAGGAGGTCCGGGTCGTCTCCGATGACGAGCCCGACATCATCGCGGCGTTGGATGCACTGCGGCATCGCTACACCTATGTCTTCACCACCGGCGGCATCGGGCCGACCCATGACGACATCACCGCCGACAGCGTGGCAAAGGCCTTCGGCGTCGGCATCGACCACCATCCCGAGGTGGTCGCCCGCTTCCGCGAGCGCTGGAGCGAGCAGGACCTCAACGAGGCCCGCTTGCGCATGGCCCGCATCCCCGACGGCGCCGAGCTGATCCAGAGTGCGACCATCCTCGCCCCCGGCTTCAAGATCGGCAATGTCATCGTGATGGCGGGCGTACCGTCGATCATGCAGGCAATGATGGACATTGTCTCGCCCAAGCTGAAGTCGGGCGTCCGCATGCTTTCCGAATCGGTCCGCGCCAATGCGCGGGAAGGCGACATCGGCGGTCCCTTGCGGACGATCGCCGGCGCCCATCCCGACACCATCATCGGCAGCTATCCCTTCATGGACGAGGAGCAGAAGCCGAACACCAATCTGGTGGTGCGTTCGCGCGATCCGGAGAAGCTGGCGGCAGCAATGGCGGCGGTGAAGGAAATGCTGGTAGGGTTGAACGTTAGCCGCTAGCAGAAGACGCTTGAGAGGAATGGAGACGACGATGGCCGAGGCACCGGAACTGAGTGCGCAGGAGCGGGCGGGCAAGGCCTTTCCGGTCTCGTGGGATCAGTTTCACCGGGACTGCCGGGCGCTGACCTGGCGCCTCAACGAGGTCGGCCCGTTCCATGCGGTCATCGCGATCACCCGCGGCGGCCTGGTGCCGGCCGCGATCGTGGCGCGCGAGCTCGGGGTGCGCGTGATCGACACCGTCTGCATCGCCAGCTACGACCACACCAAGCAGGGTGACCTTCAGGTGCTCAAGGGCATTTCGGAGGCGGCGATGAAGCTCGGCGGCGGCACCGGCAAGGGGCTTCTGATCGTCGACGACCTCGTCGACACCGGCAAGACCGGCAAGCTGGTCCGCGAAATGTTGCCGGAGGCGCATTTCGCCACCGTCTATGCCAAGCCCAAGGGCCGTCCGTTGGTCGACACTTTCATTACGGAAGTCTCCCAGGACACCTGGATCTTCTTCCCCTGGGACACAGCGTTGTCCTACCATCCGCCGCTCCGCGACGGAGCGGCGTAAGCCACGGGAGCTGACTACGATGGCCGGACGCGCGCGGTTGGCATGGTTCGGCTTCGTCGTCGCGTTCGCTGTGACACTGCTTGCGGCCGAAGCCCGATGCCAGGATCGGCAGACCTCGGCTCTCGACCCAGCCGTGATCGAGGACATCGTGATCGGCAGCCGCGTTCTCGCCGAGCTTGGCGTGCTCGACGGCTTCGGCCATGTCAGCGCCCGTGATCCCAAGAACCCCGATCACTTCCTGATGTCGCGCTCGCTGGCGCCGGCGCTCGTCACGGCTGACGACATCATGGAGTTCGATCTCGACGGCAATCCCGTGGATGCCAAGGGGCGCAGCGTCTTCCTGGAGCGCTTCATCCATAGCGAGATCTACAAGGCGCGGCCGGATGTGATGGCGGTGGTGCACACGCATTCGCCCGGCGTGATTCCGTTCACGATCAGCCAGGTTGCGCTGCGGCCGGTCTTCCACAACGCGGCGTTCCTTGCCGCGGGCGCGCCGGTCTGGGATATCCGGAAAGACTTCGGCGAGACCAACATGCTGGTCAGCAATTCGGCCATCGGCAAGGGACTGGCGCTCGCGCTCGCCGACAAGTCGGTGGTGCTGATGCGCGGCCATGGCGACGCAACCGTGGGACCATCCGTGAAAGTCGCGGTCTTCCGTGCCTACTACACCGACGTCAATGCGCGGCTGCAGTCGCAGGCCATCGCGCTTGGCGGCGAGGTGAATTATCTGACGGCAGCCGAGGGCGCCAAGGCCGACGCGATCAATCTGCAGGTTCTCGACCGTGTCTGGAACCTGTGGAAAATGCGCGTCACCGCGGCGCCACCAAAATAGTGCCGTTGCAAAACCGCGTCATGCCGACGGGTGAGATCATCGCCACCCCACATCGCGGCATGTTCACGGGCAACCGCGGCATCATCCACGATCCCGTGACGAAGACGCTGCTGAAAAAACGCTGGTCGACGCCGGCCTGGCTGACCTGCACGTGCGAATTTCGCGGCCGTCGCCGCGAGGTGATGGCGACGCAGAGCTGGACCGAGCTGTTCTTCCTGGACGAGGCCACCGCGCTCGCTGCCGGCCATCGTCCCTGCTTCTATTGCCGCCGCGACGATGCCAATCGGTTTCGGGCCGCATGGCAGAAAGGCAATCGCGTGCATGATGCCCGCATGCACGACATCGACTCGGTGCTGCACCACGAGCGGCTCGATCACGGTCAGAAACGACTGCACGCACTGCTGATGCCGCTCGACCAGCTTCCCGACGGCGCGATGGTGAGCCAAGGCGAGGAGAGTTTTCTGGTGACGCAGGGCAGGGTGCTCTTGTGGTCGCCGGCAGGCTATACCGACGTCGAGCGTCAACCCAGCGAAGCAATGCTGCTGACGCCACCGTCGACGCTGCGCACACTGCACGCCGGCTATCAGCCCGCGCTGCATCCGACCGCGTCGCCCTAGCGCAGCGGCCGCCCCTGTTCGTCCACGGTCATTCGCGCATCGCGCAGCGCCCATTCGCGGATCACCTGGCGGCAGCGGGCCAGCTCGGCATCGCTTGCCGCGCCGGTATCTTTCGCCGCGCGCTCCACCATCGCCTTGCAATTGACGAGCACAGAACGATCTTCGGCGTGCGCCGGCAGCGCAAGGGCTGCCAGCAACGCGACGCTGCAGGCAAGCCGCATCAACCCAGCCTCTCGCGCGCCAGCGCAGCGCCGGCGCCGAGCGCCATCAGCTTGGCTTCCGCGATCTCCCGTCGCATCGGCGCCATGCCGCAATTGGTGGTGGCGATGATGTTGCTCTTGGGCACGAATTTCGACACCGCGTCGATCACCTGAACGACGTCGTCGGCCGTCTCGACCGTGTCGCTGGCGACATCGATCACGCCGGCCTGAACGATTTTGCGCTTCAGAAGTGCGAGCAGATCGAGCGGCACCTTGGAATTGCGGCATTCGATCGCAACCTGCTGGATCGAGCTCGCATCGATTGCCGGAAAGATCTGCTCATACTGCCGCCATTGGCTGCCCAGCGTCTCCTTCCAGTCGGTGTTGGCCTTGATGCCGTAGCCGTAGCAGATGTGCACGGCGGTCGTGCAGGTGAGGCCCTCGGCGGCGCGCTCCAGCGCCTTGATGCCCCAATCGTTGACCTCGTCCATGTAGACGTTGAAGGCGGGCTCATCAAACTGGATGAGATCGACGCCGTCGGCCTGCAGTGCCTTGGCCTCCGCGTTCAGGAGATCGGCGAAAGCAAAGGCCATCTTCACCCGATCGCCGTAGTAGCGATCGGCGATAGTGTCGATGATGGTCATCGGGCCGGGCAGGGTGAATTTCAGCTTCTTCTTCGTATGCGTCCGCGCCACGCGCGCCTCGAAGGCGTGGACGCGATCTTTGAGCTGCAAAGGCGCGACCACCTGCGGCACCATTGCCTTATAACGATCCTTTCGAATTCCCATCTCGACCTTGTGCGCGAAGTCGATGCCCTCGATCTTCTCGAGAAAACCGTGCACGAAATGCTGCCGCGCCTGCTCGCCCTCGGTGACGATGTCGATGCCGGCGTCTTCCTGGATCTTCAGCCAGATCAGCGTCGCGTCGCGCTTGGCGCGCAGGAGCTCGTCGTCCTTCGACTTCCAGGGCGCCCAGAGCATGTTCGGCTCTGCGAGCCATTCCGGTTTCGGCAAGGAGCCGGCGATGGTGGTTGGAAACAGCATGGCGCCCTCCGCGTCTGATGTCATTGCGCACCTTCCTGCCATGTCTTAACGTCGAGGTACAGAACAACAAAAGTCGCCCCATATTCCGGCGATCAGGAAACCCCATGATCGAATTCTTCTTCGACTGCTCCAGCCCCTGGACCTATCTTGCCTTCCACAACATCCAGCCGCTCGCAAAGGAACTCGGGGTCGAGATCTCCTGGCGGCCGATCCTGGTCGGCGGGATCTTCAACAGCGTCAACCCCAGCGTCTATGCGCAGCGCGAAAAGCCGGTGCCGCTAAAGGCGCGCTACATGCGGAAGGACCTCGACGACTGGGCGCGCTCCGCGGGGCTCGCGATCAAGATGCCGCCGACGGTGTTTCCGGTGAACAGCGTGAAGGCGATGCGCGGCTGCATCTGGCTCGGCAAAGACATGTTACCGTTCGCGACATCGGTGTTCGAAGCCTATTGGGGTGCGGACAAGGATATCTCGCAGGACGCCGTGCTCGCAGACATCTGCAAGATGGTCGGTGTCGACCCGCAAAAATTCTTCGCCGGGATTTCCGAGCAGGGCATCAAGGACCAACTCAAGGCCAATACGGAAGAGGTCGTCGCGCGCGGTGGCTTCGGCTCGCCGACCATCTTTCTCGACAAGACCGACATGTATTTCGGCAATGACCGGCTGCCTCTGATCCGCGAGGCGCTGCTTCGCCGCAAGGCGAGTGCGGCCTGATGGTGCGGGCCGTGGTCTGCCGTGAGCTCGGCCCGCCCGAAAGCTTGCGGCTCGAAGCCTTCCCGTCGCGGCCGCTTGGGGAAGGCGAGGTGCGGGTCGCGATCCGCGCCGCCGGGCTCAACTTTCCGGATATTCTGATGGCGGCCGGCGAATATCAGCTCAAGCCAGAATTGCCGTTCACGCCGGGCGTGGAGGCTGCGGGCGATGTGATCGAGGTCGATGCTGCGGCGCGCGGCGTTGCGGTGGGCGACAGGGTCATCGTGAAGATGCGCTACGGTGCGTATGCCGATGAGGCAGTCGTGGCGGACTCGCAGCTGGTACCGATGCCGTCGACCTTCGACTACGCGGAAGGTGCGACCTTCCTGGCCGGCCACGGCACCGCCTATCACGCGCTGATCGATCGCGGCCGGCTCCAATCCGGTGAAGTCCTGCTGGTGCATGGCGCCGGAGGCGGTGTTGGACTTGCGGCGGTTGAAATAGGCAAGTTGCTGTGTGCGACGGTGATTGCCTGCGCCTCTTCGGAGGAGAAGCTTGAAATCGCGAAAGCAAAAGGTGCCGATCATCTGCTGCTCTATTCACGGGAGCCGTTCCGCGATGCCGTCAAGCGCATCACCGGCGGCCGCGGCGCCGACGTGGTGTTCGATCCCGTCGGCGGCGAGGTGTTTGAGAACTCGATGCGATGCATCGCCTGGGGCGCGCGGCTCCTGGTGATCGGCTTCACCGGCGGCATCGGCTCGGCGAAGACAAATCTGCTGCTGATCAAGGGCGCGAGCGTTCTGGGCGTGCGCGCCGGCGAAGCGGTACGCAAGAATCCGGCGCTGGGCGAGGTGCGCCTGAAGGCGCTGCTCGCATGGGCCGAGGAGGGCAAGCTGCGTCCCAACGTTTCGCATCGCTTGCCGCTGGCGGATTATGCGAAGGCGATGCGGCTCCTGATCGATCGCAAGGCGATCGGGCGCGTGGCACTGGTGATGGATTGACGCTCTCGCAGGGTGGGCAAAGACGCTCTCGCGCCGTGCCCACCATCTCTCAACGATTTCGACAGAAGAGGTGGGCACGCTTCGCTTTGCCCACCCTACGATCTCGAGCCACGATCACCTCGGGAAGCATCCGTTCTGCAGGAATGCGATGGTCGCAGCGATCGCCTCCTGATTTCGCATCAGCAACGGATGCGAGGCGTGCACCACCATGTGGTCGGCCATGCCGTCGACCGTGGTGTTCGCGACGGCGACGCGCCCGTCATGGGGGCGCGCCAGCAAGGCGCCCCCCACCGGATCGATCGAGCGGTCACCGGCGATAATGCCGAGGGGATAGTTGATTGGCGGCAGCAGCGCCGCGGTCGCTACGTCGCGATGCGTGCCGAGCTGCTGTCCAGCGGGGCCGAAGAAGGCGCGGTAGGGGAAAGAGCCCATCAGGCGATCGGCGATCTCGCTGCCGCCATTGGGCGTACCCAGCATCACGACGCGCCCGAGATTGCGCGTCCGGTGCCGCCCGAGATAGACGCGCGCCAGGAGGCCGCCCATGGAGTGGCAGACGAAATGCACGGAGCCGTTCACCGAGCCGACAAATGATTCGATCGCGGGATGAATGTCGTCCGCGAGCTCTTGAAGCGCCTTGCGACGGCTGGCGTAGTCGAGGTTGAGCGTTGCGTAGCCGGCGCGCCCGATCGCAATTTCCATCTTGCGAAACGAGCGCGCCGTCCGGCTGATGCCGTGCAGGAGGACGACGCCGTCTTGCGGCTTCGTCAGCTCCAGGCTCACTTGTACTCGCGCTCCGTCCACCACGGAAAATAGTCGGGCATGTCGCTCGACACCTTGTTCTTGAATTGCGCGGGACGCTTTTCCAGGAACGACATTACGCCTTCCTTGACGTCGTCGGAGCGGCCGCGGGTATAGATGCCGCGGCTGTCGACCTTGTGGGCTTCCATCGGATCGTCGGCGCCCATCATGCGCCACATCATCTGGCGGATCAGCGCGATCGACACCGGCGCGGTCTTGGCTGCAATCTCCTTGGCGAGCGCGCGCGCGGTCGGCAGGAGGTCATCCGGCGGCACCACCTTGCTTACCAGCCGTCCGGCGAGCGCCTCCTGCGCCGGGAAGACGCGGCCGGTGTAGCACCATTCCAGCGCCTGCGAGATGCCGACGAGGCGCGGCAGGAACCAGCTCGACGCCGCCTCCGGCACGATGCCGCGCTGGGAGAATACGAAGCCGAAGCGCGCCGCCTCCGAGGCGATGCGGATGTCCATCGCAAGCTGCATGGTGACGCCGATGCCGACTGCAGGCCCGTTCACGGCGGCGATCACGGGTTTCAGGCTCTTGAAGATGCGCAGCGTCACCTGGCCGCCGCCATCGCGCACCTGCGGATCGCTGTAGTCGACCTGGCCGTTCGCAAGCCGCTTCACCGGTCCGCGCCGCGCGTCGCGGTCAAAGGTGTCGGCGCCGGAGGAGAGATCGGCGCCGGCGCAGAAGGCGCGGCCTTCGCCAGTGACGATGATGGCGCGGACGTTGTCGTCCTTGTCGGCGGCGTCGAACGCCTCGATCAGCTCGGCCTGCATTTTCGCGTTGAAGGCGTTGAGCTTCTCCGGCCGGTTCAGCGTGATGGTGAGGATCTCGTCGGCGACCTCGTATTTGATCGTCTCATACGCCATGGTGGCTTCCTTCCCTCGTTTTTTGTCTGATACCTAGCACGTCATTCCGGGGCGATGCGAAGCATCGAACCCGGAATCTGGAGATGTGACGCGAGATTCCGGGGTCGCGCTGACGCGCGCCCCGGAATGACGGAAGAGTTATTTCTTCGGCGGCGACGGCCAGGGCCTCCGCGCACCGCGCAGGCCTTCGAACGCCTTGGCCAGGCCGAGCACGCCGATGTCGTCGAAGCGGCGACCGACGATCTGCACGCCGATCGGAAAACCCTCGGCGTCGAAGCCGCCGTTGATGGATATCGCCGGGTTCTCCGACATATTCCATGGCACGGTATAGCAGATGTGCTCGAACGGCTTCATCGGATCGTTGGTGGGCGAGGCGAGCTCCGCCGGGAAATTCACGTTCGGCGCGGTCGGCGAGATCACATAATCGAGCTCGCAGAACAGTTTTGCGGCGGCGGCGCGGATCGCCATGGTCTGGTTGAAGCCGCGGATCACCTCGACGCCGGAGAGTTTTGCGCCGGACTCGCCCCATTTGAAGATGTAGGGCAGCACCTTGGCTTGCTCGGCAGGCGTGAGCTTCGCAAGATCGTCCCACATCCGCGCGCGCCAGAAATTGTCGAGACCATCGAGCATCTCGCGCGTCAAAATGCCGTCGACCTCGGTGACGACGGCGCCGGCGGATTCGAAGGCCTTGGCGGCTTTCACCGCGACGTCGCGCACCGGCTTCTCCAGCGGCAGGCCGACGCCGAGATCGAGCATCAGGCCGATGCGCAGCTTGCGCGGCGACTTCTCGAGCGCCTTCCAGTTGATGGTGTTGGCCGGCAGGCTCATGCCGTCGCGGCGATCCGGCTTTGCGATCACGCTCATCATCAGCGCGCAATCGTCGACGGTGCGGGTCATTGGCCCTGCGACGCGACCGACATAGGTCGGATCGATCGGCACGCGGCCAAAACTCGGCTTCAATCCGACGAGGCCGCACCAGCCCGCTGGCAGCCTCACCGAGCCGCCGATATCGGTGCCGAGATGCAGGGGGCCGTAACCGGCCGCAGCAGCGGCGCCGGCACCTGCGCTCGAACCGCCGGGATTTTTCGAAAGGTCCCAGGGATTGCGGGCCAGCGCATGGAAGCTGGATAGACCCGACGACAGCATGCCGTAATCGGGCATGGTGGTCTTGGCGAAGATGATCGCGCCGGCTTCGCGCAGGCGGGCAGCCGGCGGGGCGTCCTTCGCCGCCGGCACGAGCTTCGAGCTCGCCGCGCCCAGCGGCACCGGCACGCCCCTGGTCGCGATATTGTCCTTCACCGTCACCGGCACGCCATCGAGCGGACCGGACGGTTCGCCGCCGGACCAGCGCGCGGTCGAGGTCTTTGCGGCCTCGCGCGCGCCATCGGGATCGAAGGCGTAGAGCGCCTTGAGATGCGGCTCCCATGCGGCGACATGCGCGAGCACGTCGTCCAGCACCTCGCTCGGCGAGAACTGCCTGGCCTTGTAGCCCGCGATCAGATCGACCGCGGACAGATCGTGCAGCGAGGTGACCTTCTCTTCGGCGCGCAGCTTATGCATGGCCACCGACCGGCATGCGCTGCTCGATGATGCGGGCGAACATGCTGGCGCCGATCGGCAGGATCTTGTCGTCGAGCACATAGCCCGGATTGTGCACGGGCACCGAGCCATCATGGCCGACCCAGAAATAGGCGCCGGGAATGGTCTGCAGCATGTCCGCGAAATCCTCGCTGCCCATCTTCGGCTGGGTTCGGGTGATCACCTTGGCGGGGTCGACGACGGTGCGCGCGACCTCCTCGACGACCTTGGACTGCTCGACCTGGTTCACCAGCACGCCAAAGGCATCGCGGATGTCGGCCTCGATCTCGACCTGGAAAGCGCTGGCGACACCGGCGCAGATCGTGCGCATGCGCTCGCGGATCAGCGCGCGCACTTCATCGGAGAAGGCGCGCACCGTGCCGCAGAGATGCGCTTCGCCGGGGATGACGTTGTAGGCGGAGCCGGCATGGATCTGGGTGATCGACACGACGGCCGCCTGGAGCGGCTCGACGTTGCGGCTGACGATGGTTTGAATGGCCTGCGCCAGCGTGGTTGCGATCACCACGGCGTCCTTGGAGCGCTCCGGCATCGCGCCATGTGCGCCATAGCCGTTGATGCGAAGGTCGAAGAAGTCGGCGCCGGCCATTGCGGGTCCCGGCAGGATCGCGACCTCGCCGAGATTGAGGTCCGGCGCATTGTGCAGCCCGTAGAGCTCGTCGCACGGAAACTTTTCGAACAATCCGTCCTTGATCATGGCGCGCGCGCCGCCGAGGCCTTCCTCGGCCGGCTGGAAGATCAGATGCACCGTGCCGTCGAAATTCCGCGTCTCGGCGAGATAGCGCGCAGTGCCGAGCAGCATGGTGGTGTGGCCGTCATGGCCGCAGCCGTGGAAGCGGCCGGGAATGGTGGAGCGCCATTTCAGATTGGTATTCTCTTCCATGGGTAGCGCGTCCATGTCGGCGCGCAGGCCAATGCGCTTTGCACCGGTGCCTTTGCCCTTGATGACGCCGATCACGCCGGTGCCGCCGAGCCCGCGATGCACCTCGATGCCCCAGCTCTTCAGCTTGTCCGCGACGATGCCGGAGGTGCGGACCTCCTCGAAGCCGATCTCGGGATGGGCGTGGAGATCGCGGCGGATGGCAGTGAGTTCGTCGGCATAGCCGTCGATGCGGTCGATGGTGGGCATTTTGTGCTTAATTCCTTAGCGTGATGGAGGCCTGAAAACGGGGCCGTTCGGCTTGATGCGGATTCCCGCGCGCAGGCGTGTCCAGGGCAGCGAGGCGGTATCCGCCGGCATCGCGCCCGGTGCGGCGCAGATCAGGAGTTTTGCGGCGATCGGCTCGAAGTCGGCGCGGAAGTGCACCGAGCTCTTGTTGACGAGGATTTGTTGCTCGGTCGGCTCGATGCCGACATAGCGGTACATCGCCTGGTCCGCGAGCTGCGCCTTGTGCGAGCTGACGACCACGCGGACCTCGCCGATGCGAAGGCAGGCGGAGGGGCCCATCTCCATCTCACGGCCACCATAATAGGGGCCCGGCGCGATGAAGCGGCCGTCGGACAGTTTTTCGACGACGAATGTCTCTCGATAGGGCTCGTCGCCGGGAATGCCCGACTTGCCGCCGAGCGACAGTGCCACGGTCGCGCCGACGCCGGCCGCATGCGCGGCCTTGGCGGAGACCGGATCATAGATCACGCCGGTCGCCGCACTCGCTTTGTTGCGCACCAGCGCGCGCAGCATGCCCGTGGTGTCGGAATCGCCGCCGGCGCCGGGATTGTCCTGGGTGTCGGCGATGATGATCGGCTTGCTCGCGCTCTTTGCAAGCTCCATGGCATGGCGCACGCCTTCGTCCGGCGAAAAGATCTTGCCGTCGAAAT
This sequence comes from Bradyrhizobium sp. UFLA05-125, assembly GCF_059803515.1. Classification (NCBI taxonomy): domain Bacteria; kingdom Pseudomonadati; phylum Pseudomonadota; class Alphaproteobacteria; order Hyphomicrobiales; family Nitrobacteraceae; genus Bradyrhizobium; species Bradyrhizobium sp. UFLA05-125. Next base: position 172,773 of record NZ_JBANBJ010000005.1, read on the forward strand.
CGTCCTCATGACTTTCGATCAGTTTGACGATTGCGTCCGCTGCGCGGTCGGCATCGGCCTGGGTCTGGCCGTAGGCGAACACGCTTGGCCCGCAATCGCGGAAATCGGCGGCAGGGAAGCCGGGCGCAAAGGATAGCGTCAGCACCGCATCGCTTTCGAGCGTGGCGAGCTTTTCGTAGATGCTCTTGGTGGGCTGGTCGTTGGTGCACTGCCAGCTGATCGGGATCAGGAACGGCACCTGGCGGAACGCCTTGGCGAGGCGCTGCCTGGTCTTCAGGAGCAGCGCGAGGTGCCTGGCGCAGGCGCGGCCCGTGTCGGCCATGTCGACATGCGGATAGGTGCGGTAGGCGATCAGCGCATCAGCGTGCGCGACCATCTGCGGAGTAACATTGGCGTGCAGGTCGAGGCTGGCGACGAGGGGAACATTCGAACCGATGACGCGGCGCACGCGCGCGAGAATCTCGCCTTCGCCGTCGTCGAGATGCTCGGTGACCATCGCGCCGTGCAGGTCGAGATAGACCGCATCGAGCGGGCCGGCAGCTTTGATGCCGTCGACCATCACATTCACGATCTGCTCGAAGGCATCCTTCGTGACATGCGCCGAGGGGCTCGCACCACAGGCGATAGTGGGGATGAGTTCCCAGCCATTGGCCTCAGCCGCGTCGACGAAACCGGCGAGACCGACATTGATGCGCCGCATCACCTTCAAGACATCGGCGCCTTGCGTCATCGCCGGCCAGCCCCCGCCATGCTGGAAGTCCGCGAACGTCGCCTTCGTCGGAGCGAAGGTGTTTGTCTCGTGCAGGAAGCCGCCGACGGCGATACGGGTCATTCAATTCTGGTCCAACGCAAATGATGCGCGCGACGTTACCCGCCTTTGCGGCAAGAGCAAGCAAGGCAGACAATCGCGCCGCGCATGGCGTCAAGCCGTTTTGGGAATGGTGCGACACGTCACTGTCAGAGGGAGGGAAGTGCGCGACCACACCTTCCGTGTCGTCCTGGCGAAAGCCAGGACCCATTACCCCGAGTGGGTTTTGCCGGAAAACGATGTGGCCCCTAGTCGTCGCAAAACTGTCGACGGTGGTAATGGGTCCTGGCTTTCGCCAGGACGACATTGGGGAAGATCCTAAGCGCTCGCCGCCGCGCTTTCCACCGGCCGGAAATTGGCAAAATCCCAGCCGCGGCCCGGCGCCGCATCAAGCAGGGACTTGGTGTAGGCTTCCTTCGGATGCGTCAGCACCTCGGCCGCCGGGCCCTGTTCGACGACGCGGCCGTGCTGCATCACGACGACCTCGTCGCAGATCTGCGCTGCGACACGCAAATCGTGGGTGATGAACAGGATCGCGATACCGAGCCGCTTCTGGATCTCGTCAAGAAGTTCCAGCACCTGTGCCTGCACGGAGACGTCGAGTGCGGAGACCGCTTCGTCCGCGACCAGCACGTCGGGATCGAGCGCGAGCGCGCGCGCAATGGCGATGCGCTGGCGCTGGCCGCCCGAAAACTGATGCGGATAGCGCGACACGGCATCCGCAGGCAGGCCGACCAGCTCCAAAAGCTCACGCGCCCGTTTCAGCGCATCGGCGCGCGCGACGCCGTAATTGATCGGGCCTTCCGCAATGCTCTCGCCGACGCTGACGCGCGGGTTGAGCGAGCGGTAGGGATCCTGGAACACGATCTGGATTTTCTGGCGATGCGGCTGGAGCAGCCGCCGCGACAGGTCGGAGATTTCGCGGCCCGCGAGGCGCACGCCGCCCGAGGTCGGATCGATCAGGCGAACGATGCAGCGTGCAACCGTCGACTTGCCCGAGCCGCTTTCGCCGACGATGCCGAGCGTGCGGCCCTTGCGCAAGGTGAGGGTGACCTTGTCGGCAGCGACCACCTCGCGGCCTTTGCCGAAGAAGGTGCGCTCGCGATAGACCTTGCCGAGGTCGTTGGCCTCCAGCACGATCGGTTCCTTGGTCTCCGGGCGCGCTGCGCGCGGCACCAGGCTCGGAACCGAGGCGAGCAGGTTGCGGCTGTATTCCATCGTGGGATTGCGCAGCACGGAATCGAGCGTGCCGGTCTCGACCAGACGACCCTGCCGCATCACCGCAACGCGGTCGGCGATCTCGGCGACGACGCCCATGTCGTGGGTGATGAACAGCACGGCGGTGCCGTGATCGCGCTGGAGGTCGCGGATCAGGGTGAGGATCTGTTTCTGCGTCGTGACGTCGAGCGCGGTGGTCGGCTCGTCGGCGATGAGCAGTTTCGGCTCCAGCACCAGCGCCATCGCGATCATGATGCGCTGGCGCTGGCCGCCGGAGAGGCGGTGCGGATAGGAGGCGAAGATGCGCTCGACCTGCGGCAGCCGAACCTGTTCCATCATCTCCAGGATGCGCTTGCGCCGGGCCTTCGCGTCGAGATTGGTGTGGGCGCGCAGGACCTCGTCGATCTGACGGCCGACAGGAACGACCGGATTGAGCGCGGTCATCGGCTCCTGGAAGATCATCGCCATCTGCGTGGCGCGCAACTGCCGCAGGCGGCGGTCGGTCGCGGTCAGGAGTTCCTCGCCGACCAGCTTGACGCTGCCGCCGGTGGGTGTCAGCGAGCCCTTCTGCAACAGGCCCATCACGGTGAGCGAGGTCACCGACTTGCCGGAGCCGCTTTCGCCGACGAGGCACAGCGTCTCGCGCTCGCGGACCTGGATCGAAATGCCGTCGATGATCTTCGGTCCATTCGGCGCCTTGCCGATGGAGACGGTGAGATTGTTGATGTCGAGGACGGTGTTGGTCATGCAGCAAAACTCTCCGCCGTCATTCCACATTGCGCGATTGCGCAATGGAGGCGCGCGTCAGCGCGAGCCCGGAATCCATCGAGCCCCGATACGCGTGGTGAAATGGATTTCGGGCTCGCGACTTCGTCGCGCCCCGGAATGACGAAATGGGTGATCCTCACTTGCCCTCCCGCTGCTTCATGCGGGGGTCGAGTGCGTCGCGGGCGGCATCGCCGATCAGATTGATGCTGAGGATCGCGAGCGAGAGCAACAGGCCCGGCCAGAAGATCAGCGATGGCTTGATCTGGAAGAACTGACGTCCTTCGGCCATGATGTTGCCCCAGGTCGGTGTCTCCGGCGAGATACCGGCGCCGAGGAAGGAGAGGATGGCCTCGGTGAGGATCGCCGAGGCGCAGACGTAGGTGCCTTGCACGATCAGGGGCGCGATCGTGTTCGGCATCAGGTGGCGCCACATGATCTTCGGCAGTGACGAGCCGACCGAAATCGCCGCTTCCACGTAAGGCTCTTCGCGCGCCGACAGGACGACGGAGCGTACCAGGCGCGCCACGCGCGGAATCTCGGGAATGGTGATCGCGACCAGCACGGTCCAGATGCTGGCGCCCGACAGCGAGACGACGGCGATCGCGAGCAGGATGCTCGGCATCGCCATCAGACCGTCCATGACGCGCATCAGGATGGAGTCAACCAGCTTGAAGAAGCCGGCGACGAGGCCGATCGCCAGCCCAATGGCGATCGAGAGAGCGGCCGAGCCGATGCCGATCAGCAGTGAGACGCGGCCGCCATAGATCACGCGCGACAACAGATCGCGCCCGAAGGCGTCGGTGCCGAGCAGGAATTGCGCCGAGGCCGGCTTCAGCCGCTGCGAGGGCGCGAGCAGGACCGGATCATGCGGCGCGATCAGCGGCGCGAGGATCGAGATCAGCGCGATCAGCGCGAGGCAGATCGTCGCGGCCGCGATGATCGGCGTCGACGTGAGGAATCCGAACCGCGGCCGCAGTGGCGAGGTGATCGGGATGGACGATCGGGGGAGAGTATCAACCGACATGCTTGAGCCTCAATACCTGATCCGCGGATCAAGGAGCGTGTAGGCGACGTCGATCAGGAGATTGACGACGACATAGATCAGCGACGTCAGCAGGATCATGGCCTGGATCACCGGATAGTCGCGCGCCAGCACCGCATCGACCGTGAGACGGCCGATGCCGGGAATGTTGAACACGCTTTCGGTGACGACGACGCCGGAGATCAGAAGCGCAAAGCCGGTGCCGATCACGGTGATCACGGGCACGGCGGCATTGCGCAGCGCATGCCGCATCATGACCGCGACCTCGCTGATGCCCTTGGCGCGCGCGGTGCGGACGTAGTCTTCGCCGAGCACGTCGAGCATTGCCGCGCGCGTCATGCGCGCGATCAGCGCGATATAGATGAAGGAGAGTGCGCAGGTCGGAAGGATGATGCGCTCGAAGAACGGTCCGAAGCCGGCGGTGATGCTCTTGAAGCCCTGCACCGGCACCCAGCGCAGGTCGATGGCGAAAATCTCGATCAGGACATAGCCGACCACGAACACCGGCACGGAGAAGCCGAGCACGGACAGGCCCATCACGAAGCGGTCGATCCAGGTGCCGTGCTTCCACGCCGCGATCACGCCGAGCGGCACCGCGACGACGACGGCGAGGATGATGGTGGAGAGCGCGATCGAGATCGACGGCTCGACGCGCTGGCCGATCATCTTCAGGACCGGCAGGTTCGAGATCAGCGATGTCCCGAGATCGCCGTGCAGCAGCTTGTTGATCCAGGTGATGAACTGCACGATGAGCGGCTCGTTGAGGCCGAGCGAGGCGCGAATGCGCTCGAGCCGCTCGGGCGTCGCGTTATCGCCGGCGAGGATCGCGGCGGGATCGCCCGGGGTGAGCCGGAGCAGGAGGAAGACGAACAGCGCCACCACGCCCATCACGGGGACGGCGGCGAGGATTCTGCGAACGAGATATCCGAGCAAGTTGGATCCGTCAGATTAGAGTCAAACCGGCGAGGCGCCCTTCGGCAGGTTGCCACCAACCTAACGTTTCAGCAATTCCCATGCCATTGCGGCCGTCGTTTTTGCGGTGCAGCCAACATGCTTTGCGAGCGCGGTTCTTCTCGATGTCATTCCGGGCGTGCGAAGCGCGACCCGGAATCTCGAGAGTCCGGGTTCGATGCTTCGCATCGCCCCGGAATGACGGTGCCATACATCAAGCCAGCGTCGCGAGCAGCCCCGCCATCAATCGGCCGCGCTCGGCGAGGCTGTCGATCTCGATGTGCTCGTCGAGCGTGTGGGCGTTGGCGCCGCGCACGCCCAGGCCGTCGAGCGTCGCGATGCCCATCGCCCCGGTGAAATTGCCGTCGGAGCCGCCGCCGGCGCTGGCATGTGGCAGCTCGACGCCGAGCTCGCGGGCAATCCCGCGCGCTTTCTCGTAGAGCGCCATGGTGCCGGCGTCGGGTTCCCAGACCGGCCGCGTGACGCCGCGCGTCACCTTGAAGCTGACATCATTGGTTGTGCCCGACAGCGCCAGCATCTTCTCGACGCCACGGTCGAGGTCGGCCTGGCGCTTGGCCATGGAGAGCGCCTCGCCGGTGCAGGTGGTGGCAACGCAATTGACCCACTGCCCGCCATGCACGATGCCGACCGAGAAGGTGCAATCATCCGTGGTCATCGCGTCGATCACGAGAATCTGCCTGGCCATTTCCTGTATCGCGGAACGACCCGAGGAAAGCGTCGCACCTGCGTGGCTCGGCCGCCCCGTTGCCTCGAGATTGAAGCGCGCGATCGCGTAGCGCCCGGTGACGACGCCGTTGTCGGGCCGGCCGGGCTCCGGCACCAGCACGTATTTGTTGCGCGCGGCCTCGGCCTCGATGATGTCGCGGGTCGATGGCGTGCCGACTTCCTCGTCGGGCGTGAACAGCACCGTGATCGGCAGCGGCGTTACGAAGGAGGCGCGGGCCAATTGCCTGATAGCCTCGAGCGAGAGGTAGTTGCCGCCCTTCATGTCGAAGATCCCGGGGCCATAGCATTTGTTGCCCTCGCGCCGCCATCTCAGCTTCTCGATGGTGTCGACGGGATGCACGGTGTCCATGTGCCCGGCGATCAGGATGCCGGGCTCGCCTTGCTTCGGATGCGGAAAGCGTGCGCGCACGGCGCCGCCAAAACCCTGCCGTCCGACGATGCGCTCGATCGTCGCACCCATGATCGCCATGTCACGCGCGGCGAGGTCGAGCATGCGGTTCACGGCAACCGCGTCCCAGGTCGGGCTTTCGCATTCGACCCATGCGCGCAGCCCCTGCAGCATGGCCTCGGAGTCAAAGGGAAGATTGGCTGGATTCATGGGCGGCCTCTTGAGGCTTCACACGCGCGGAACGTGCATTGCTTTGCAGTCAGGAAACGATCGGCGGGATGCGTTGTATAGCGAAACGCGCAAGGACGGAGCCCTTGTACGCGCCTGCATCGGCATGCAGCGAAAGCGGATTGACGCCTTCGATGCGCTCTGCAAGTCTCTAAAAATAAAGGCATTGCATGAGGTTGGTTCGCCCAAGGAACGATCCGCATGCTCAACCAATAACCTGCCTTTGACCAGTTTCACGTCAGGAGAAACTTCGATGTTCCACTTCTTGCGCCGGGGACGCAGCGCGATCGTCTCCAAACTCGCGCTGTCGGTCGTTGCGCTCACCGCACTGGCCTCGCCGGTCCTTGCCGCCGGAAAGACCATCACGGCCGTGATGCACTCCGACCTCAGAATCATCGATCCGATCTTCACGACGGCCTACATCACGCGCGACCATGGCTACATGGTTTACGACACGTTGATCGCGACCGATTCGAATTTCAAGATCCAGCCGCAGATGGCGGACTGGAAGATCTCCGACGACAAGCTCACCTACACCTTCACGCTGCGCGACGGCCTGAAGTGGCATGACGGCACGCCCGTGACGGCCGAAGACTGCGTCGCCTCGCTGCGGCGCTGGGCCAAGGTCGACGGCATGGGCCAGAAGCTGATGGACTTCACCGCCAGCCTGGAAGCGACCGACGCCAAGACGATCACGCTGAAGCTGAAGGAGCCGTACGGCCTCGTGCTCGACTCCATCGGCAAGCCGTCCTCGCGCGTCGCCTTCATGATGCCCAAGCGCCTCGCCGAAACGCCACCGGACAAGCAGATTCCCGAGCAGATCGGCTCCGGCCCCTTCAAGTTCGTGCAGGCTGAATTCCAGCCGGGCGTGAAGGCCGTCTACGAGAAGAACAAGGACTATGTGCCGCGCAAGGAGCCGTCGAGCTGGACGGCTGGCGGCAAGGTCGTGAAGGTCGACCGCGTCGAGTGGGTTACGATGCCGGACTCGCAGACCGCGGTGAACGCGCTGCAATCGGGCGACATCGATTTCATGGAGAACGTTCCATGGGACATGCTGCCGGTGCTCGAGGCCAACAGCGATCTGAAGATCGAGGTGCTGAACAAGTTCGGCTACCAGACGCTCGGCCGCATGAACTTCCTCTATCCACCCTTCGACAATCCGAAGGTGCGGCGCGCAGCACTGCTGGCGATGAGCCAGAAGGACGTGCTCGACGCGCTGGTCGGCAATCCCAAATACTACAAGGTGTGCGGTGCATTCTTCATCTGCGACACGCCGTTCGCGACCGACGTCGGCTCCGAGACGCTGGTCAAGGGCGGGGGCCTGGCGGAAGCCAAGAAGGCGCTCGCCGAGTCCGGCTATGACGGCACGCCTGTGGTGATCATGGCGCCTGGCGACGTGATCACGCTGAAGGCGCAGCCGATCGTGGCGGCGCAGCAGCTCCGCGAGGCCGGCTTCAAGGTCGATCTCCAGGCGACCGACTGGCAGACCGTGGTGAGCCGCCGCGCCAGCCAGAAGCCGCCGAAGGAGGGCGGCTGGAACATGTTCTTCACCAACTGGGTGTCTGCCGACGTCTCCAACCCGATCGCCAATCTCTCGATCGGCGGGCTGGGCAAGAATGGTGGCTGGTTTGGCTGGGCGGAGGACGCGAAGATCGAGCAACTTAAGGACGCTTTCGTGCGCGCGCCCTCGCTCGACGAGCAGAAGAAGATCGCCACCGAGATACAGAAGGAAGCCTATGATCAGGTGATCTACGTCCCGCTCGGGCAGTACCTGGCGCCGAGCTCCTGGCGCAAGTCGCTCACCGGCGTGCTCGACGGCCCGGCGACGCCGGTGTGGTGGAACGTGGACAAGTCCGAATAGGCGTCACGCCGCAAAGTGGTATCGTGATGGTCGGGACCGAGCGTCCCGGCCATTTTCGTCTGTGTGGCAAGAGCCGCGCTTTTAACTGTTCCAGCTTCCGATCATTGCTATTTGTTTGTGTGCCTGAAATAGATGGCGCGCTCTTCCGTTCCTTTTCTCCGATTTGAGTGACGTGCCGATAGATTTTGCATTCCAGGCGATGGCCGAACGCTCGGACCGTGCGCCTGCACGCTGGCGCCGTCCCTTCCTGCGCTGGCTCGACGGCGTGGAGGCTGGCTGGGCCGTCCCGCTGCTGCTCACGGCCTTCACCGCAGTCTGGACGCTCTATCTCGTGATCGCCTATCTCGGCGCCGGCCTGCATCCCGACACGCTCGAGGCCTGGACGCTGGGTCGGCATTTTGCCTGGGGGTATCCCAAACATCCGCCGCTGATGGGGTGGGTGGCGGCGGCCTGGACCGCGATCTTCCCGTTGAGCGACTGGTCGATGCAGTTGATGGCGATGGCCAATGCGGCGCTGGCGCTGTGGTTCGTCGACCTGATCTCGCGCCGCTTCGTGAGTGGGCACAAGCGCCTTCTGGTGCTGCTGCTGTTGATGCTGACGCCCGCGTATCACTTCCATGCCCAGCGCTTCAACGCCAACAGCGTGCTGCTGGCGACCTGGCCGCTCGCGACCTTCTGCTTCCTGCGCGCCTTCGAGACGCGCGCAACGCGCTGGGCCATTGCCGCCGGTCTTGCGACGGCGCTGGCGATGGTCGGGAAATACTATTCGGTGTTCCTGGTCGCGAGCTTCGTGCTGGCTGCCGCGATGCATCCGGCGCGGCGCGCCTATTTCACCTCGGCCTCGCCCTGGATCTCCGCCGTGACAGGGCTTCTGGCTTTGTCGCCGCATCTCCACTGGCTCGCGACCACGGGCGCCCCGACCTTCTCCTACGCCCTGGCGCATACCAATGCCGACCTCGTCACGGCATTGGGCGAGGTCAAGTCATTTGCACTCGGGCTCGTCGCGGCGATGAGCGCGGCGGCCGTCACCTGGGTGATGATCGCAGGTGATCGGCTGAAACGTTTGCCGGCCGACTTCGTCGCGATGGATCCGGGATTGAAGCTGCTGTTCTATGTCGCGCTCGGAACGTTGCTCTTGCCGATGCTGACTTCGCTCGCCCTCGGCACGGACCTGCCGTCGCTATGGGCGTTGCAGGGCCTGTTCCTGTTCGTCGTGCTGATCGTGTGCGGCACGCGCTATCCGATCGAGCGCTTCTATGCCGTCAATGCCACGGTGCTGGTTGCTGGCGTCAGCGTCGTCGCGCTCGTGGTCGTGGCCCCCATTCATGCCGCCTACCGTAATGCGCACGGCTACGAAGAGGGCCGGGAGTTCTATTCAAAGGCGGCTGCCGAGCTCACGCGGCAGTGGCGCGATCTCACCGGCGTGCCGCTCACAGCCGTCAGCGGCGACGATGCGCTGGCCTTTGCCACCGCCTTCTATAGTCCCGATCATCCGCAATATTCGCGGCCGTTCGCCTATCAATATTCATGGGGCTTGCCGCGCAAGGCCACGCTGGAGCGCGGCTGGGCGGCGCTGTGTTTCCACGACCAGCCCGATTGCCTCGGCTGGATGGAGCGGACCTCGGCGCGTGCCGGTGATTTCGTCAAGCGCGAATTCACCCTTCAGGCGGAACTCCTCGGCCGGGGCGGCGTGACGCGCAAGCTGGTCGCGCTGCTCGTGCCGCCGCATGATGATGAGACCAAGCCACCCGCGAGCCCTGCGGATGATTTCAGCGCGAGCAAGCGTGCGCCGCGATAAGGCGCTCCATCAACAATGGCTGTCGCGCAATTGCTCGAGCCCTTCGCTTGCGAAGGGCAGGGTGGTCTCTTGCTGTTCCGCGTGCTCCTGCTTGACCTCTTCGGCGTCCTGCGTTCGTTGGTCCTTACGTTCCGGTTCCATTCATATCTCCATTGCTGCAGGACAACATGGAGAAGTGAGCGAAGTTCCTGCTCGCGACTTAAGCGCCCGCGCGATGATGCGGCTGGAATAGCCGGCCCTTCTCCACCACGGCAACGACCGCGAGCGCGGCCAGCGTGCACAGGAAGAATCCGGTCGAGAACGGCAGCAACGTTCCGTCAAAGCTCTGGCCGATCGTCATGCCGACGACGATGCCGAACAGCGTCGTGATCGAGCCGTAGAGCGAGGACGCGGTGCCGGCGATGTGGCCCTGCGGCTCCATCGCGAGCGCGGTGAAGTTGGCTATCATCATGCCGAACGAGAACATCATCAGTGCCGAGAGCATCATGAACAGCCACAGCGGCAGCATGTGCAGGATCGCGGTGAGCAGCATGAGGCCGGCGGCGATCGCGTAGCCGACCAGAGCGCCATGCGAGATCACGCGCATGCCGAGACGCCCGACCAGCCGCGCATTGGCAAAGCCGGCAATCGCGGTGCCGGCCGCGATCGCGGCGAAGGCGAGCGGAAAATAATGGCCGAGATGATAGATGCCGGTGAAGACTTGCTGCGCGCAGAACACGAAGGCGAACAGTGAGCCGATGACGAAGCCCGCGGCAATCGCGTAGCCGAGCGTCTGCCGGTTGGTCAGGGTCTGGCGGAAGGCGTCGAGCACCTCGCGCGGCGCCAGCGACTTGCGCTCGCTCTCGGGCAGCGTCTCCGGCAGCCGCAGCACGGTCCACCCGAGCGCGAGGAGACCATAGGCCATCAGCACGATGAAGATGCCGCGCCAATGCGTCACCAGCAGCACCGCTTGTCCAAAGGACGGCGCGATCACGGGCACGGCGATGAACACCATCATCGCCAGCGACATCACGCTCGCCATGCGCCGGCCGACATAGCAGTCGCGCACGATCGAGGTCGCGATCACCCGCGTTGCCGAGGTGCCGAGCCCTTGCAGCGCGCGCGCCAGCAGCAGCGTCTCGAACGAGGGCGCCGCAACTGCAAGCACGCTCGCGATCGCATAGACCGTCATGCCGCCGAGCAGCACCGGCCGCCGGCCGAACCGGTCCGACAGCGGCCCCATGACGAACTGTCCTGCACCGAAACCGATCAGGAACGTCGACAGCACGAGCTGGAGATGATTGGCGACGGGAATATGAAAAGCCGCTCCGATGTTCGGCAGCGCCGGCAGCATCATGTCCATCGCGAGCGGATTGAGCGCCATGATGGCGGCGATCACGATCACGAATTCCGGAAACCCCATCGGGCGGTGTCCCGAGGACACCCAACTGTCGGCATTGACGTCGGACACGTAGCTACCTCTGCAAGTGCAGATGCTGTCTTAGTAGGCATGCTGCGTTGCACAACCCACATTTGGGGATGGCAGGTAGGCGAGCTGGGAACCCGACAAGAATTGGTGCCGGTTGGAGAGGATGAATTGGGCCGCGGCATGGGCTGCCAAATGGTGCCGCGCTATGAGGCGCCAAAGTCTTATCAGGAAGAAACCGAGAGTTTCCGCGCTCGTGCCCTGCTTTCCCAGCGTTCCAGCATTTGGCCCAAATCGCCAAGCTCGGCGGGAACAGCGTCCGTACGGGCTGCAGCTTCATTCGAGTTGGCCGGCCGCACCCATTCGGGCTCCACATAGCCCCTCCACCTGCGTGCCTGTTCGCGTCGTTTGCGCGACAGATGATCGCGCGTGAAATATCCGGCGGCGAAGGACATCGACATAAGGATCAGGAGGACAAAAAGGCCCTGCACCAAACTTTGCTCCGCTTCTTTCCAGGGGACGATAAGGGGGTACCAGGATGAGGAGCAATTGCAAAACGTATCGCGCTTTTCGTTGACAGAAACTTGGCCAAGTTGGGGAGGGCGGCAGAGCTGGATGCGATCGGTTTCAGTAGCGAAAACGCAGGCGCGTGCCCGAAAGGCACCGTGCATCGATTTTGCTGCGAAGACGACAGTGTGAAGAAAGTCGTGAACTGCGTGTGAAGCACTTCAGGGGGTTTGCGCATCTGGGTTCAATGACTCATTATCTCTTCCAGGAAGGGAAAAGTGAGATGCCCAACGACGATAAGCCCACCAAATTTGAGCTGCGCCGGCGGAGTGACGATTTAATCTATACGTTCGTGCGCACGACGAGAGCCGATGAGAGCGTTGGCTACAAGCGCGAAGACGGCGACTATTGGATCGAGTGGAAACCGGAATGGGGGTGGGTGGCCTGGGATGAAGCAAGCCAGTCTTGCATGGGGCGGCCCTGGAATGTCTTGCCGCAGGACCAAGGTGATGTTCCGCCTGAGGGAGACTGGGTCAGCCGGAAGGGCCACAAGTCCTACGTCTACCGTCTCGTTTACATTTCCTAGCACTACACAATGCTTCCCAACACGCTTACCATCGCCTCGGCTTCAAGCCACATCGGCGCTGACGTTCGCGCGAATGGCGCACATATCCGCGAACTGATGACCAAAGCCAAATCTCTCGGAGCGCGTCTAATCCATTTCCCGGAAGGCGCCTTGTCCGGATACGTGAAGACTGAAATCCACAAGTGGGATTCCGTGGATTGGCCAACCCTTCAGGCCGAGCTGGAGGACACCGCTGCACATGCTGCGGAGCTTGGTATATGGGTTGTCGTGGGGGCCAACTCTCCGCGCCCGCCGCCGCACTGGCCGCGCAATGCGCTCTATGTCATTTCAGACAAGGGAGCCACGGTCGGGCGCTACGATAAGCGGCTGATTTCCCATGCCGAGGCAACAAGCTGGTACACGCCCGGCACAGAGCCGCTCGTGTTTGAGGTGGACGGTTTTCGATTTGGATGCACCCTCTGCATCGAGATCCATTTCCCGGAGCTGTTTATGGAATATGCCAAGCTGGGTGTTGATGGTGTGCTCTACTCCGCCTACGCGGACGATCCTATCTTTGCAATCGAAGCCCAAGCCCACGCCGCCATGAACAATGTCTGGTTCAGCGTTGCGACGCCTGCCGTCAGCCGCCTCAAACTTCCGTGCACCCTAATTGGGCCGGATGGGCGACCCTTTGGGCAGGCAACCCCAGAGGCTGACCTGGTGTACGGCACATTGGACCGTGCAAGGTATGAGATCGCTTTGACAAAAGCTCGTCCGTGGCGGGCCGCCGCTCGCCAGGGCATCAAGCTCACCTCGCGCGAATAGCCTACCTATTTGCGATTTTTGACGAGCTTCAGCGCTGGTGCGGGCAGCCGGGATCGAACCGGCACAGTGCTTGCGCACCGAGGGATTTTAAGTCCCTTGCGTCTACCAATTCCGCCATGCCCGCCGCGTTGATTTGTCTAGAGAAATCGCCGTTTGCGGGCAAGTGTCTTGCGGGCTTTCCCTTGCTGTTTTGCAGATCGGCGTTGACGGCTTGTCCTTCGCCCCTCGCAGCTTCGTGATCAAGCCAAAGCGTTCGAGCAAGGCTCGTCGTAGTAGAATGACTTGCCTCGAAGAGGAGCCCGGCCATGAAGAAGATCGTCGTCGCTACGATTTTTGCTGCCGTTACTCTCGCCGCGTATTCGGCCGCTGCCTGCGATTGGAACCGCGAAGCCAGCGCAAAGGCTTCCGTTGTCGCCAGCACCACCCCTACCACGGTTGGCGGGCAAGCTTCGCAAGCCTCCACGGCTCAGCCAACGAGCGTTGCCGATGAAGGCAATCGCAAGCCCGTCCAAGAAACGGCGCCGGTTGTTTTGGTCACTGACCGCCACTAGGCGCTCCCGCGATCCTCTCGACAACCGTGCGTGAAGTTGCCTTGACGGCACTTCTGACGGTCCGCGGTTTCGATAGCCGCGGGGTGGTCCAGCGCAGATGATGGTCCGTTTAGCGACGGCCTCCTGGCGGAGGGCGTACGTTGATTAGCGACCAGGGCGCCACCAAATCGCCCAACGACTCAACGACGCAAGGTACGGCGGGCGGGCGGTGCGCACGGGTGCAGTATGATGCGCTATTTGTTTGATCGATATCTGTCCGCGATGCTGAACGGACTTGCCGTCGCGATGTTCGTCCTCCTGATTGCCGCGATCCTCGCTCGAAACGTCGGACCTGCTGAGAAATCCGGTCGAGCCACCTCTGGTGTCGCAGAGCTTCGAGGGTCGCTGCCGTAAGGTCCGGCCTGCCGAGCGCACTGATAAGCCTCCAGGCTAGCCGGTGTCGAAGTACGGTTAAGGATGCGCCCGACGCGCAGGCGGCGCACGCGGGCCGTCGCTCCGCCTAGGCGCTGTGGATAAACCGATGCTGCGCCGCTGAGTGTGGCCGAAGGGCGACGGCGGTGGGCGCGCATCTCCATTATCCTGTGATTCGGAAAGTCGATGGGGACTTCGATGCAACACGACACTCCTGACCTGGCTGCCGAACGAAGGCAGCTCCTCGAGCAGGCCGCGCAGGCGCGCCTGAGAGCACACTCCGTTTCCCCGGGCGCTGAAAGAGATCGATTGATCCGGCAGGCTCGCGCGTGTGAGATCGGCCTGAAGGGCAGCGGCATGGGCGGGCCGCGCTCCGCGACTGGTTACCGATCGGTGCGGATGTAGCTGGCGCCGACCCACATCAGCCAGTTGAGCAGCATGGTGTCACAGGTCATCAAGTCCTTCGGCGAAGCCGTAAAGGCGTCAGGGCGTGGTGCATAAGCGCTCTTCAGGCGCCCCCTCGGTACTTTCAGCTCCTTTCGCAAAGCAACGGCCTAAGGCGTGCGAGGCGAAGGGGGCCTTCTTCGAGACTGCCGCTGGGGACATGTGTGTATCGACTGGTCGACGCACCCCACCGAGGCGGAGACGCGCGCCGAGTACGAGCTCCGCCATGCCCGCTTGATCCAACGGGATCAAACACTTAAAGCCCCTGCAGGCCGCCTGGCTTGGGGCCGGACGAGGCGAAAGGTGCCCTTGAGCGAGCCGACCGCACAAGGCAAAGCCTCAATCTGGCCAAGCCTCAATCCGGACATCTCTGGCTGCTTTAGGCAATGTCAATCTACGGGGACTACCAATCCGGCATGTCTGTTTCGCTTCTCAACCGCCGCCGTCCTGCGCTTGCGCTGGTCGCGCTGCTCGGGCTCGGTGCCGTGCTCACCGGTTGTGCCGGCGTGAGCGACGCCATCAGCCCGGCCTTCGTCGATCCGGGCAAATACGAGCTCTGGGACTGCAAGCAGCTAGGCCCCGAACGCAAGAGCCTGATCAAGCGCATCGAGGACCTCGAAAAGCTGATGGCGAAAGCGGAGACGGGCACAGGCGGCGCGGTCGTCTCGGAGCTGGCCTATCGCAACGACTATATCTCCCTGCGCGGACAGCAGAAGCTCGTGGAAGAGAACTGGCGGCGCAACAAGTGCCGCGACAGCGACATGGAGCCGACGCCCCCGCCAGCATCGCCTGTGCCCCCGACCGCCGCCAAGCCTGCAGCGAAGCCAGCATCCGGCTCGAAATCCAGCAGTGCCGTCCACTAAGGGCGCCTGACCTCACGCGCGCCAGCGATAGATCCAGTCCTGCCGCTCCAGCACGCGTTCTGGCCCGAGTGCGCGGATCGCAAGATCGCGCGCCAGCGCGAAGGGGCCTGCGAGGTGATAGATGCGGCCCTGCTGCCGCGCGGTCCGCTGCACGCGTCTGACGCGCGCCTCGCGCGCCCGGCCATAGCGCGCCAGCGCCGCGGCGATTGCAGCTGCGCTCTCGGTGGCGTTGCCGCTCAGGTGCTCTGCGAGCACGGCTGCGTCCTCGATCGCCATTCCTGCGCCCTGCGCGGCAAAGGGCAGCATCGCATGCACGGCATCGCCGACGAGTGCGATCGCGCCCTTGCTCCAGCCAACGCCGTCGGGCAGCGTGAACAGCGCCCATTTGCGCCAGCTGTCGACCGCGCTGAGCATCATCCGCGCCGGGCCCGGCCAGCGCGGCGCCGGGAAGGCATCCTTCAGCTCGGACGTATCGCCGGGCGTGCTCCAGCCCGGCCTGTTCCAGGTGCCCGGCACGATCGCCACCACGTTGATCTGGCGTCCGCCCGCGATCGGATAAGCGACGAGATGGGCGTTCGGTCCCATCCAGAGCTGCACGCGGCGCGAGGTGTATTCCTTCGGCAGTTGCGTGGCCTCGAACGTACCGCGCCAGGCGATCAGGCCCGAGAAGCGCGGCGCTACGTCCGGAAACAGATGCTGGCGTACCGTGGACCAGACGCCGTCGGCGCCGATCAGCGCGCTTGCCACTTCGCTCCGGCGCAACGTGCCACTGCGATAGACGACGGAGAGTCCCTTGGCGTGGGCGGCGACGTCCTCGAAAGTCCCACCTAGCCGCAAATCGATATCAGGATGGTCCGCAACCGCAGCGGCCAGCGCTGCTTGCAGATCGGCCCGGTGCACCACCCAATAGGGAGCGCCGGCGCGCTCGGCGGCCGCCGCGCCTAGCGGCAGGCGCATCAGCTCGCCGCCGGCGCGTGTGCTCATGATGCTGACCGCCTCCGGCGTCACCGCGCGCGAGCCCAGGCGGTCCTTCAGCCCAAGCTCGACAAGGATGCGGCTCGCATTGGGCGACAATTGCAGGCCGGCGCCGACTTCCTCGATCCGCTCAGCCTTCTCGAGCACGACGACGCGGAAGCCCTTGGCGGCAAGCGCGAGCGCTGCCGTCAATCCTCCGATTCCGGCACCGGCAATGATGATCGTTCGGGAGACGGCCACCCGTTAGCGGATGCCGCCGGTCAGGCCACCTTGTCCTTCAGCACGCATTCGGGCGGGCGCGCCTCGCCGGCCTTCAGATCGGTCGCGAAGCGATACAGGGTCGAGCAATAGGGGCAGATGATCTCGTTGTCGTTGCCGAGATCAAGGAAGACGTGCGGATGGTCGAACGGAGGATTGGCGCCGACGCACATGAACTCCTGCGAGCCGATTTCGATGACGGGGACACCGGCATCGTTGTGGAAGTGCGGGACGACATGGTCGGACATCGGAACTCATCCTGGAGTGGCAATGGCGGCAGACACAATCAAGACTGACGCGGCATCTTTGAATGCCGCGGACCATACTGAGGGGTGCAGATGATTGCTAGTCCAGTGGAACCAAAAGGTTCGCAACTGCCCCATGCTCATTTGCTCATGCAAATTCGACACAATCTTGTCGCCTCAGAGAAGCCCTTCTTTCGTCGGGGCCGTTGTGTCGCAAATCTGGCATACTATGTCTGTGGACGAACGAAATCCCGGCGGCAGGCGACTTTCCAAACGAATTTCCAGGCGAACGTCCAGGCTTTGAGCATGAAGTGGCTGCGAATCAGCACCGCGTTGACCACCCTCGTGGCATGCAGCGTTGTGCTCGTGCAGGTCGTGCCGCATGCGCGCGAGGCGGGTGCCGTGCTGGCAGCAAAGGACGATCCTGCGAAGCTCTCGGAGCTGAAGCTCGATTCCCTCCTGGACAAGAACGAACCGGGCAAGAACGCCGCGCTGGTTCAGGACAATATCGAAGCGGCGCTCGCAGCGCACGACGCCGATCTTGCAAGCAGCTTCGTCGAGCTCGCGCGCGACCGCAGCATCGCGCTGCCTGACGACCTCTTGAGCCGCGTCAACGACGCCGTGAAGGAGGAAAACTCCACCTCGCATTTCGCCAGAGGTTTTGCCACCGGTCTCGTCACCGGCAATGCCGACGACGTCGCGAGCCTGTCTGGCACCGTTGCCGGCGACCTCTTCGTGATCGGCGATGTCAGGGACGTCGTGCGCGAGGGCAAGCATCTGGCCATGGGCGAGGAGACCGACCGCCTCGTGCTCGGGCTTGCCGCGGCCGGTCTTGCGGTGACGGCGGCGACCTATGTCTCGGTCGGCGGTGCGGCGCCGGTGCGCGCCGGCCTGTCGCTGGTGAAGGACGCCCGCAAGGTCGGGCGGCTCGGCGAGGGACTTGCGGCTTGGGCCGGCCGCTCCGCGCGCGAGGTGGTCGACACGCCGATGCTCCAGAACGCGGTCGCCACCGGCTCGGTGTTGCGGCCAGGCGAGACCGCGAGCGCAATCAGGGCCGCGTTCCGCGTCGAAAAGGCCGGCGCGCTGGTTCGGCTCGGCAAGGACGTCGCCCGCGTCACCGAGAAGGCGGGCACACGCGGCGCGCTCGACACGCTGCGCGTCGCCGAGGGACCGAAGGACGTTGCGCGCGCAGCGCGGCTCGCCGAGGCCCAGGGCGGCAAGACCCGCGCGATCATGAAGCTGCTGGGCCGCGGCGCGCTGTTGCTCGCAACCGGCGCATTCGATCTTGCACTGTGGCTGTTCGGCGCGCTGGTGACGCTGTTCGGCGTCCTGTCCTCGATCAAGGCCACGACCGAGCGGCTGACGCAGGCCTGGTGTGACCGCAGGCGGGCGCGGCGGTTGCGCCGGGCGCAACTTACGCTGGCGGGCACAGCCGTCAGCGCCTAAGATCATCCACTCCCCCAACAGACGCGGACTTAACTTGATGCCGAGCTTTCACAACGGCGCAGTCGAAATTGCCTATCTCGACGAAGGCGAGGGTGACCCGATCATCCTGGTGCACGGCTTTGCCTCGAGCAAGAACGTGAACTGGGTCTATCCGACCTGGGTCTCGGAATTGCGCAAGAACGGCCGCCGCGTGCTGGCGCTGGACAATCGTGGCCATGGCGAGAGCGCAAAGCTCTACGATCCCGCGCAATATTCCATTCCGGTCATGGCCGGCGATGTGCTTGCGCTGATGGACCATCTCGGCATCCCGCAGGCCGACATGATGGGCTACTCGATGGGAGGTCGGATGACGGCCTGGCTCGGGCTCAACGAGCCGCAGCGCCTGCGCTCGGCGATCCTCGGCGGCATCGGCATCGGCGGCCTGATCGAGGGCACCGGGCCCGGCGAGAACGTGGCCGAGGCGCTGGAGGCGCCCTCGCTCGACGACGTCACCGATCCCGTCGGGCGCACCTTTCGCGCGTTCGCCGATCAAACCCGCTCTGACCGCAAGGCGCTCGCCGCCTGCCTGCGCGGCACCCGCGATCTGATGAAGAGGGAGGAAGCCGCACGCATCGACGTGCCGGTCCTGATCGCCGTCGGCACCACCGATGATGTCGCGGGCTCAGCCTCAGCGTTGGGAAAGATCATTCCCGGTTCGGAAGTGCTTGATATCCCGAACCGCGATCACATGCGCGCGGTCGGTGACAAGGTCTACAAGACCGGCGTGATCGACTTCCTGTCACGCCGCGGCTGAGACCTCGTCTGCCGGCTCGTCCCTCCCGAAGGTGCGCGCCAGCGCCGTCAGCACGACGAAGGTCGCAAGCCACACCATCCGCGCGCCGTAGCGGTCGTGCGGGCCGGAGATGACGGCGCAGATGAAGGCGTTGCCGAGCAGCGCCAGCGTCACGGTCGTTGCCAGCAGCGTCAGGTCGTCGAGCCGTCGGCTGGCCAGCGCATGGCCGAGCAGGGCGATGAGCGCGAGCATCGAGGCGAGCGCGACCGGCACGTGCAGCCAGTTGACGTAGTCGAAATCGATATCCCAGTGCTGCTGCCGCGCTGCGCGCATCGGCGCGATTTGTGAGGGGATGTAGCGCTCGATGATGCCGTAGGTGTGGGGGATCCAGCCATTGGTGCCTTCGCCGGTCCCGACATGCAGCAATTGCTGGCCCATGGCCCGCAGCGCTGCGGCTGCCTGCCAGGCCGGATAGTCGGCGAGCGAATGCACGACGATGTAGCTCATCTCGTCGTTCATCCCCTCGAATCGGCCGAGCGTGTTGAACATGCTGTTGCCCCACAGAAACTCGTCCGCGGTCGCCGGCAATTCGTTGCGGTACGGGCAGAGCTTGAAACTCTCGCGCGGGCAATGATCGCCAAGATAGCGCGCCACGATGCCGTCCTGCATCATGCGCCCGAAAGCGACGCCATAACCGCCCGGCGTCCAGGCCCATTGGCTCGACAGCGAATGGTTCGCCATGACCAGCATGGCCCCGCCGGCGACGATGGTCAGGCTGCCTTGCGCAAGGCCTGCGAGGGGAAGGCGCTTGCCGAGCAGCGGCCGCACCAACCAGCCAACCGCGCAAAGTCCTAACAGGACGCCGAGCGTCGCGCTGTGGGTCGCTGCGGCAAAGGCGGTGAAGGCGAACAGCGAGATTTTTTCGATGCCCGAGGTCCGGTCGCCCCCGATCACCAGGATGAACAGCGACAGCACCGATAGCCCCGCGAAGATGTCGGTGAGCAGCATGCTGGCAAGCCAGGGCAGCGCGGTCGACAGGATCAGGAGCAGGCTGATCGCGACGAAGCGGAAGGTCTGCATCAGGCCGAGCACGCGGAGCGTCAATTGCAGCAGCCACAGCGTTGCCAGCGACTGGACGGCAAGGTTGAGCCAGAAGCTCGAGCTCTCTCCGAAATGCAAATAGAGGCCAAACACTGTGGAGCGGCTGGGGACGAGATAGCCCTCATACCAGCGCGCCAGATAGCCGCCGGTGTCCCATTGAAGGAGCGGGTATCCGTTCCAGAACGCCGGCGCGATCAGGAGGAGGGGCAGGGCGACGGCGGCGAGCCGCAGCCACAAGGACCCCGCGGCGCGGGTGCGCAAGATGTCGGTGGTGATGCTCAAATCGTCTCCGTCGTCTCTCGACCATGCCCGCAATAACGGTTGGAGCGGAATTCACCAATAGTTTGACGCTGCCGAGCTTGATTTTGGCGAAACGCTGACCACTTAGAACGAGCCTTGCCGTATCAGGGGTGCTGCAGGAAAGTCTTTTAATTCAACACGTTGATGGGCTTTTGGCGGCAACCCGGTGTTCACTCTCAGGCAAGCCTACAGGGACAGGGCACGCTAGACTGTGCTATAGGTTAAACGAAACGAGCGAATTTCGAGAGCACGCCATGGCAATGCATCAGGTCAATACGGCAGGAAAGCTCGCCGCGCTCGATCCGATCTGGGATCGGGTCCGGACCGAGGCCGAAGACATCGTCCAGCGCGAGCCCGAGCTCGCAACCTTCATCTATTCGACCGTGCTGCATCACAGCCGCTTGGAAGATTCGGTCGTGCATCGCTTGGCCGACCGGCTCGATCATGCGTCACTGTCGGGCGATCTCGTGCGCCAGACCTATAACGAGGCGTTGCGTGACGAGCCCGATCTCGGCAACGCGTTCCGTGCCGATCTCGTCGCCGTGTACGACCGCGATCCCGCGACCTCCCGCTTCATCGACCCCTTGCTCTACTTCAAGGGCTTCCATGCGATCCAGACTCATCGTCTCGCGCACTGGCTCCATCTGAAGGGCCGCAAGGATTTTGCGTATTATCTCCAGAGCCGCGCCTCCGCCGTCTTTCAGACCGACATCAATCCGGCCGCGCGCATTGGCCGCGGCATCTTCCTCGACCACGCCACCGGTTTCGTCTGCGGCGAGACCGCGGTCATCGAGGACGACGTCTCGATCCTGCATGGCGTCACGCTCGGCGGCACCGGCAAGGAGAACGAGGACCGCCATCCGAAAATCCGTCATGGCGTCATGATCGGTGCCGGCGCCAAGATCCTCGGCAATATCGAAGTCGGCCACTGCGCGCGCATCGCGGCCGGCTCGGTCGTGCTCGAGGCCGTGCCGCACAACGTCACCGTTGCCGGCGTTCCCGCCAGGATCGTTGGCAAGGCCGGCTGCGCCGAGCCGTCGCGCACCATGGACCAGATGATCAACGCCATGGGGCTTTGATCACGCTTTGACCTTGAATCGGGGCCTTGCCTTCGGGCCCCGATCGTCCCCAGAATTCTTTGGGAATTCATGCTGGCGGTTCGTCGCGTCTCGTCCTAAAACCCCGCCACGTTAGATTTCGATTGGAGACTTGCCGTGGACATCAAAGAAGTGAGGAAGCTCGACGCGTATCTGAAGCGCGTGTTCGGCAATCCCAAGATTCGCGTCCAGCCGCGGATCAAGAAGGACGATTCCGCCGAGGTTTATATCGGCGAGGAGTTCATCGGCGTGCTGTTCGTCGATGACGAGGACGACGATCGCTCGTTCCAGTTCCAGATGGCGATCCTCGAGGACGATCTCGTCGATCAGGAATGAGCATGATCCGGACCCGAAGGGCCGCGTTAGCGCAAAGTGTGAAGCGGTTCTCCCTCGCGACAAACGCGGAACGCGTTTGCGCGGAGATGACGCTCAAACAATAACCTGCGCGAGCGCGGCCCCGTTTTCGGGGTCACGCATCCGTCGCAGCAAGCATCTCGGGAATCGTGACGAATTTCTCCCGGGGCTTGCCGAGCAGGGCTCCCCTGCGTTTTTCGGCCGCGTCGATCGTGGTCCACTCCGAATAGCTCACGATGCGCGCGACGCGGCTGGCGAGGCGCGCAAGCAGTGCATCGGGAGTATCCGAACGCGGCCGCCGATCGGCAAGATCGGCGAGCACGGCCTCGGCCGTCGCAATCCCGCAGCCGCGATTGGTGCCGATCGTGCCGCTCGGCCCGCGCTTGCTCCATCCGCAGACATAGAGGCCATCAACGAGGGAATGACCGATCGCGACGCGTCCGTCGATGTTCGCATGCACGCCGCGATGCGCGTCATAGGGAACACCGGCAACGGGCGCTGTCCTTCGGCCGACGCTGCTGAAGGAGAGACCGCATGCGATGTCCTCGACGGTGCCCGACCGCTGCCGGAACGCGATCGTCTCCAGGCGGCCTCGTCCGTTGATGGCGACGGGCGACAGACCAAATCGAAAGACACAGCGCCGCGGCTTCGTGGTTGCCTGCCGCGGGAACGCGCGCAGCAAGGACAGCTTTTCGGCAAGCTCTGGATCATCGGGACGTTGCGGCTCGAACTCATCCGATGTGACGTCGCGCATGTCGATCGACGTGTCGCATGCACTCAATTCGAAAAAGTCGCGCAACTCCTTCGCGGTGAATTTGGCCTGCGCCGGCCCGCCACGGCCGACGACATAGACGGTGCGAATCCGGCTTTGCGCCAAAGCCTCGAGCGCATGGCGCGCAATGTCGGTCTGGCGCAGCTCGTCGGCCGTTTTCGCAAGAATGCGCGCAACGTCGAGCGCGACGTTGCCATGGCCGATCACGATCGCCGCCTCTTGGTCAAAATTGAACTCGCGATCACGGAATTCGGGATGCCCGTTGTACCACGCGACGAAATCGCCGGCACTGTGGCTTCCCGGCAGCGCTTCGCCGGGGATGTCGAGGGCCCGGCTCAGTTCGGCACCTGTCGCGAGCACGACGGCATCATAGGCCTCGCGCAGCTCGTCGACCGTGACGTCGTCTCCGACCGTCACGCCGCCGATGAAGCGAAAGCCGGGCATTCCGGCGATGCGGTCGAAGGCAATCGTGACCTGCTTGAGCTTCGGATGGTCGGGCGCAACGCCGAACCGCACCAGCCCATATGGCACCGGAAGCCGTTCGAACATGTCGACCGCGACCGCTGCGCCCGAGCGCAACAAGGCCTCAGCCGTGTAGAAGCCGCTGGGACCGCTGCCGACGATGGCGATGCGGCGTACGCTTTCAGCCGGGCCAATCATCGGCCCAGCGCCTGCCGGCGTTCGTCGGCGCCTGGCAGAGGCGGCAGGCGCGCGCTGAGGACGGGGGTTTCGGCGGCGCGTTTGCGGTTGACGTCGATCCAGAACTTTTTGTCCGCGGCGAGGCGATAGTCGGGCTCGATCGCGCCGACCGGGCATGCCGGCGCGCAGCCGCCGCAGTCGATGCAATTCTCCGGATCGATATAGGTCATGGCGTCGTCGACGTGGAAACACTCCACGGGGCAGACGGTGACGCATTCGGTGTATCGACATCCGCGGCAGTTGTCGGTGACCACATATGTCATCGTCAGGCTCCGCTGACTTGTAGGCCGCTGACTTGGACGAGGATGTCCGAGAATGTCGGGGCACGGCCGAGGTCGGCGAACGCGGGCGGCGTCAGCGCGTGAACCGTTGCGCCCTTGCGATTGGAGCGCTGCCAGTAGCCGGACGGCGCCACCACGACCCCCGGCATGATGTCGGATGAAACGGTCGCAAAGGCCTCGAACGAGCCGCGATCGTTGAACACGCGAATCGGCGCGCCCGCGACGATCCCGCGCTGCGCCGCGTCGTCCGGATTGAGAAGCACCGCCTGTTCCTCGCCGGCCTGGGCAGTCTGAGCCGGAAGGTTGCCGTAGTTCGAATTCAGGAAGGCATGGCTCTTCGGCGAGATCAGGCTGAGCGGGTAGCGCGTCGCGAGCGCGGGCGCCGTCCGTGCGTTCTCGTTCGGCGGGATGTAGTGGGGTAGGGGATCGACCAGCGCGCCATCCTGGTCGCCATTGTAGCCCTGGCGGAACAGCGGCACCACGAAGTTGCCGCCGCCGGCGATCGTCGACTTGAATTCGCACTTGCCCGACGCGGTCGGAAAATTGCCCTCGCGATGCGGCGCCCAGTCGGCGGGTGCCGGCATGTTGAGGCGTGCATAGCCCTTGGCCTTGACGTCATCGAGCGTGATGCCCTCGAGGACCGGGTTGCTCCAGTCCAGCGAACCTTCGATCATCTCGTCGTCGGTCCGGAAGAAGGCCGGGTCTGTGATGCCCATCGCGCGCGCAAGCCGGCGGAACAGTTCGGTGTTGGAAACGGCCTCGCCGAGCGGCTCGATCGCCTGGTTGTTGTAGGACAGGTAAAGGTGTCCCCAGGAGAACATGATGTCCTTCTGCTCGAGCTGGGTGGTCGCCGGCAGAACGATGTCGGCATATTTTGCGGTGTCGGTCAGGAAGTGATCGCTGACGACGGTGAAGAGATCCTCGCGTTCCAACCCCTTTTCGAGCTTGCCCTGTTCGGTCACCATCGCCATCGGATTGGCGTTGTAGACGAACAGCGACTTGATCGGCGGGTCGAAGCCGAGTTCGCCAGTCAGCGCCGCGCCGAGGCGCCAGGAGTTGAGCACGCGCATCTTCTCGGGCTGGAGATCGGGACGCATCAGCACGTCCCATCTGACCGGAAAGGCCCAGATCGGAAGCTGAAGCAGGCCGCCGCCGACATGCCTCCACGCGCCGATCAGTCCCGGAAGGCAGGCGATCGCGCGCACGGTCTGGCCGCCGCCGGCATGCCGCTCCACCGCGACGCCAATGCGCACGACGGCGGGCGGCGTGGTCGCAAATTCCCTCGCCAGCTTGACGATGTCGTCGACGGCAATGCCGGTTTCCTGCGATGCGAATTCGGGGGTGTAGCCCGACACCCGCTCCGCCAGCTCATCATATCCGACGGTGTGCCTGTCGACGTAGTCGCGATCGACGAGGTTCTCCTTGATGATGACGTGGATCATCGCGAGTGCGAGTGCTGCGTCGGTGCCTGGGCGGATCGGAATATGCCAGTCGGCGAGGCGCGCCGTGCGCGTCCGTACGGGATCGATCACCACGAGCTTGGCGCCGGCCTTCTTCGCCTGCTCGATGAACGGCCAGTGATGCGAGTTCGTGCTCAGCGTGTTGCAGGCCCACAGGATGATGTATTTCGAGTGCACGAAGCTCTCGGGATCGACGCCCGGCGTGTGCCCGATCGTCATCATGTACGCGGTGCATGACGCGGAATCGCAGAACGTTCGCTCCAGAACCGTCGCCCCGAGCTTGTTGAAGAGGGGATCGCCGACGTTCAGCCCGTTGATGATGCCCTGCGTGCCCAGATAGCTGTAAGGCAGGATCGCCTGCGCGCCGTGCTCGGCGATGACAGCTTTCCAGCGCGACGCGATGGTCTCGATGGCTTCGTCCCAGGAGATCCGTTGAAACTGCCTGGAGCCTTTCGGGCCGACCCGCTTCAGGGGATGGAGGATGCGCTTGTCGCTGTAGACGCGCTCCTCATAGTTGTTGACCTTCACGCAGAGCCGTCCACGCGTGAACGGATGATCGGGATTGCCGCGGACCGCGATGGCCTTGCCATCTTCGACCGTGGTCAGGATGGAGCAGGTGTCCGGGCAGTCGTGGGGGCACGCGCCTATTACCGTGGTCCGGGCCATGGGTCTTCTCCGTTTCCCGATTCAAGACGGTGAAGGATGCGGCGGCCGGGCGCGGCCTGGCTTTTCAAAACGTGCGGTGTTGTTGTCCCGGACTGCTTTCGGCCCGTGGACGGCCAACCGGATCTCTGGCATGGTTATTGCTGGACCCGGCAATACCTCTTTACCCACATCGCGTTATCTGGCGGAGATTCCCGATGGGTATGCTTGGCAACTCTGTCGATAAATATGTTACCGGCAGAATGCTTCAGACGTCCAACGACCGGCGATGGGCGCATCTCCTCGCCGAGCGATGGAGCCATGAGCCGGGTGATCTGCCGCCGCAATTGCCGCGCGACACCGAGATCGCGATCCTGCTGCGTGGCAACTCGGTCGTCGACCGCGAAGGCGCAGGAATGCGGCAGCGGACCTTCGGCAGAAGGGGCACGGTGTGGCTCTGCCCGGCCGGCATCCGCGAAGATTTCATTCGTGTCGAGAACCAGATGCAGGAATGCCTGCATCTCTTTCTTCCCGGCCGGCCGTTCGACGATACCATGCTCCGGGATCTCGACATCGACCCGTCGGGAATCTCGATCCGCTACGAGACCATCGACCAGGACATGTTCATCGAGCACGTTGCGGACCGCATCCTGAAGGAGCTCGAACAGGAGACCTCCACTGGCCGGCTCCTGATCGAAAGCCTCGGGCGTGCGTTGTCAGCCCATCTGGTGCATGCCTACTCGGCCACGGCGGTCAGGCTCCGGCAATTGAATGTCGGCCAAAGGCCGCTCGATGCCAAGCGACTGTCGCGCGTGACGGAGTTCATCGATGCATCCGTCGAGCGCGATTTTTCGGTCAAGGATCTGGCATCGGTGGCGTGCATGAGCCCTGCGCATTTCTCCCGCAGCTTCAAGGCGGCGACCGGTGCGGCGCCGCATGAATATGTCAGCCGCCAGCGCCTCGATCTCGCCAAGCGGCTCTTGGCCACCAGCGATCGCCCGCTGGTCGATATCGCCTATGCCACGGGATTTTCGTCGCAGGCCAATTTCAACCGCGCCTTCCGCAAGGCCGTCGGCACGACGCCGAGCCTTTATCGCGCGCAGAAGGTTCGCGACTGACGCGGCGGTTTGCTGACCATCGGCGGCGGGGGCCCTTTCGGCCTACGCAACTGCGAGACGGCGCAGCAGAGAGGACTGTATATCGACCTAGACCAAAACAGCGCGGAGGCGGCATGAGGTATTTGACCGCAAGCCTCGTCGTAATAGGGCTAGCAAGTGTTCCTGCCATCGCGAGCGCGCAGGTGGACTGCGCGACGATACCTCGCGGACCGGACCGCACCGATTGCTACCTCGCCCTAAGTCAGTTCTATCAGGGACAATCGGATCTCGCCGCTGCCAGAGCGCAGGCGCAAGCAGACGCTGCATGGTATCGGGCAATTACGGGAATGGCCCCCCCGAGACATAGACCGCATCGTCGCAAATAGAGGCTGACACACGGCTCCGGGGACTGTCCGTATTTAACCCCTGGTGTCCTAGGTTGATTTTTGGAGTGTACTTATGTGCGCAATCGTTGTGCGCGAACAGGTGCTGACATGTTTCCTGTCGCAGTGATCCAACTGAATTTCGCGATGGCCTAATTTCGTTATCTCAGCTTGCGGACTGTGGCGCCTGCTCGACGACCGTTTGGCACTATCCCCGATTTGCTATCGGTGCTACTATAGGTAGCATGGCGGGCATTTTGTCGCCTTTGGAGAGGAAGATAGTCATGAAAGCCACATCGTTGTTCGTTGCGAGCCTGGCTGCCGCAACCCTGTCGTTTGCACCCGCCAACGCTGGAAAGATAGTCGCGCCAATTACCTATGCCTCAACTACCGGCAACTGCTCCACCACTTCTTGGCCCCGTTTTTCGGCCGAACAGTGTTCGAAGCCTCTCGCCCACAACTACACCGAATGTATGGCGATGGTGAGGAAGACGGGTGCGGACAGTAACGGTGCCTGGTGGTGGTGCAGTAGTCAGGGCTTCAAGAATTGATCGATCGCTTCAGAAACCGTAGCGACGACAAAGGCCGCCTCAGTTGGCGGCCTCCGGCGCCGACCCTGCGACGTTCTCGCCTGGCACCACTTGCTTTTCGCCGGGAGCTCAAGGTGGGCCGTGCGCCGGTTTGCCGGGCACTCCGCACCAACGATCCCACAACGGGCGGCCGCTACGGGACCGTTGGCGCGATGCCTATCGGGTTGCCGATACGCACCTCCATCAAAGGCGACAGAAGCGAAGCGAGCAATTGTCCCTAGAGACAATTGTCTGTCGTGATCAGCGCATGATCCGGACCCGAAGGGCCGCGTTAGCGCAAAGTGTGAAGCGGTTTTCCCTTGCGACAAACGCGGAACGCGTTTGCGCGGAGATCATGCGCAAACAACAACCTAAAGCGCGATGACGATTCAACCCAATCTCAGCGCGTTTTAGCGCGCTGACCAGGGCCATGCCAATGATGATTGCGGCTTCTTGGCTTGCGACCGCTCCGCGGTTGGCGTCGGCTTTTGCGCCTGGGCGATATTGGCCGGGTGCCGCGGACGCGGCAGCGGTATTTCGGGCATCACCTTTGGTTCTTCGGGGCTCACCTTTGGTGGCGCTTCGGGCATCGCCTTCGGCTCTGCAGCGTTGGCGACGACCTGGGCGAGTTGTTGCTGGCTCGCGTCGAGCCGCTCGGCAAGCTTCTGGTTCTCGTGCACCATCTCGATCTGGTCTGCCTTGATCTGGTCGATGATGCCGTTGTTGCGTGCGCTTTCATCTCGGCTCGCCTTCAGTTGGCTCGCGAGATTTTCATTGTCGCTGACCAATTGATCCTGCCTCGCTTTGAGCTGTTCGACCATTTGGCTCAAGGCAGCGACGTCGCGTGCGATCGGTTGGAGCTGCTGCGCCAACTCGGAATGCAGGGCATCGGCAGTCGGCGCGACCTCTTTCGGCGCGGCTGCGTCTGGCGTGGCTTGCGTCAGACGTGCTGCGTCTGCGGGTGCCGTTATCGCAGTATCAACGGAGGATGACCGCCACGAGGCAGCGATACCAATGGAAGCCGCCAATAGAGCACCGACGAGAGCTACATAGCGCCAATCGGCGCGCAAATCTGCCAATCGCAAATCTGCCAATCGATAAATCGCCGCCAGGGGGGCGCGAGACGTTGTCATGCTGGTCGGCGGAATGCTGGCCGGCGGGTCCGAATGACTGACTCCCGCTTCGCGAGCCAGGTTCGAAAGCTGTTCCTCCAAGCTCGCGATCTGTCCTTCCGCGAGCACATCGTCCAGCGTGGAATTCATTGGCCGCTCCGTATCAAATGCATTGGCATCCGCCTGAGAGCGGTCCACGCGTCTGCGCTACGGCGAAGCTGACATTCAACGGAACGCAGATGGTTCTTGAGCCTGCGACGCTTCTCAGGGATGAGCATGCAACTGCATGTCAATCGGCTTTTTCACCAGCCCGGTTTAACGCAGCCGAGAAGGCGGAACTATGTTCACGGCCGGAGAACTACGGAAGGAACCCTGACCCGTCGTCAGAACGATCCTGGCGTCTGGCCGGCCGGGATTAGGTGCGGCCCGCGCCTTGCCTTGGCGACAGGACGGGCTAGCGTCCCTGCAAACACATGGTGCCAACGCGACTGGCGCCAAAAAAAGGAGAGTGTCATGACGACAAGCCGCGCCTGTCGCTATCTGCTGTTGCCGCTCACCTTGGCCGGCACGCTGAGCATCGGGTCCGCCGCCGAGCTCAATCCTGCCGCTGTCGTCTATAAATTGCCGGACCAGATCCCCTGGGGCCCGGTCGACGCGCGCGGCGCGCAGAGCGCCGTGGTGGTGGGCGATCCCAATAAACCCGGCTTCTACATGGTCTACAACAAGTGGACCAAGGGCAATCACTTCAGCCGACCGCACTTCCATCCGAATGACCGCTACATCGTAGTGCTCCAGGGCACCTGGTGGGTCGGCTCAGGCCCGAAATTCGATCCCGACCACGGCACCGTGCCGATGCCGCCCGGCAGCTTCGTGACCCATTACGGCAAGCAGGTGCATTGGGACGGCGCCAAGGACGAGGACGCCGTGCTGCTGATCATGGGCGAAGGCCCGGCAACAGCGACGGCGGCGGAAGAGAAATAGGGCGACTGAATTCGTTGAAAATGATGGTGCTGTCCTAATTAGGACGCTCGCGATCGAGAATCAGGACGCGGACTCATTAAGGCGCAGCCATAGCCTGATTGACGCGAGCTGAACGAAGGCAAGGTAGTTGGCGGCGAGCCTGTCGTAGCGCGTCGCCACCCGACGACACTGTCTGATCCTGTTGATGAACCGCTCGACCTGGTTGCGAGCGCGGTAGAGATGGGGGCTGAAGCAGATCGGATCGCTGCGATTTCCTTTCGGCGGGATGTTGGCCCACGCGCCCTTCTTCATGGCAATCTCTCTGATCCAGTCGGCGTCATAGCCGCGGTCGGCAAGCAGCATTGACCCAGATTGGAGGCGAGATAGCAGCTTTCCTGCAAGTCGAACGTCGTGGGCCTCGCCGGGGCTCAACGCAAGCCGCCGTACCGGGAGACCATTGCGATCGACCACCGCATGGATTTTGCTGGTCAAGCCTCCGCGTGACCTTCCCATCGACTGCCGCTGGTTCCTGGTGATGCAGGCTCCATGCCGATGCACGCGGACAATCGAAGTGTCGATCATCTTGACAGCGGCATCGTGGGCAGCAGCAAGTGCGTCTATGATGCGGCCCCAGACACCGGCCCGCCGCCATCTAACGAAGCGGTTGTAGCACGTGGTGTACGGACCAAATGCCTCGGGCAGATCACGCCAGGGGGCTCCGGATCGCAAAACCCAGAAAACTCCATTGAGAACGCGTCGGTCGTTTACCCGGGGAATGCCACGCGGCTTGTTCGGCAGCATCGGCTTGATGGTGGTCCATTCATAATCCGCGAGTTCGTAGCGCATGATTCGAGCCCCCAGTTCGGGAGTTTGAATCACGGGGGTCTGGCCAAGCGCAACGCTTGGCCCGGCCCCGTTTCGGCGCTTACGTGCTGGAGCGACATCGACCTGCCGACAATCGCCGATGAAACCGTCGAAAATGCCCCAAGGCGGACTTCGTCGAATTTTTCTAACTGGCCGCGTCGGCTTGCTTGGTCACACAAGGCAATTTCACGATCTTGAGGTCAAATACGGACGACAGTAGCCGCGGCCGAAGCGGCTGATGCACTGCTAGCTCCATTCCGGGGGAAGCTGCCTAAACCGGGATAACCGCTGCCCGGCCTCGGGACAGTGATGCAACAGGCCCCTTGCAGGCGTCCGTTGGTGGTGCGCCCTCAATGCCGAACGTTGTGGCAAGTTCTCTAACGCCAACGGGAGTAACGAGGAGCGCGCGGCTATCCCGGATATGCTCGACCCAATCGTGCTCGAGGGCGTGACGAAGAATGGCAGCGCCGACCGCCCCGGCCAGATGCGGCCGGCGCTCGCTCCAGTCGAGACAAGGTCGGCAGAACACTCGGCGCTTGGAGGCGAGGCAAAGATCGACGCCCAACTCATCGAAGAATGACCGACCGGCATCGGTCAGTTGGCCGCCATCCTCGTCGAGCAGAATAAACGACTGTTGGACCAGCCGGTCGGCGATTGCAACGGCGATGCGGCCGGCCATGTGGTCATAGCATGTGCGCGCGTGTCGAAGCGTCTCTCCGCCGCGCCAGAGATTACGCTGCCTTGCGGGGCCTTCCTGCGCCACGACCATGAGACCTTCCAGCATGCGTGCGACAAGCGGAGAGGCCAGACGGAAATATCGTCGTCGACCCCGCCTTTCGAGCGCGAGCAGTCCGGCGTCGCTGAGTTTCGCGAGATGGCCACTCGCCGTCTGCGGCGCCACGCCGGACAGATAGGCGAGCTCCGTGGCGGTCAATGTTCGGCCATCCATCAGCGCACTAAGCATGTTGGCGCGCCCAGGATCGCCGACGAGTGCCGCGACCTGCGCGATCTTGGGTCCCGTGTCCATGTCTTTGTCTTACGCCGACTAGGACGCAGCGCCAAGCACAAACACTTCGGCGAAGATCGTAGTGTTTCCGCGAGACTGGCGCGATCGCGGGACATAGATTGCGCGGACACCAATACGCCCCGTCGAAGGAAGTGCTGTCGCGAAGCATAGATCATCCTGCGGCGTCGAATATTCGATTGATAGCGAATGATCATCGCAAAACGGGGCTTATCTGAGCCGTCAAATTCTCACAGACAACTGAGTGTGATCAATGCAACCAACTTTGCTCGACACAAGGCATCGGGAACAAGCCCGCTCCGACAACACGTCATTGCATTCGCATCTCGCGAAGCCGCTGGCGCTTGCGGCCATGAGCCTCGGCCTTGGCGTTGTGCAGCTCGACATCACCATCGTCAACACCGCGCTGAGCAGCATCGGGACCTCGCTCGGCGGCAGCGTCGCCGAGCTGCAATGGGTGGTGACCGCCTATACCATCGCGTTCGCTGCCTTCATTTTGACCGCCGGCGCGCTCGGTGACCGCGTTGGCGCCAAACGGATATTCATAGGGGGCTTTGCAATCTTCACGTTGGCTTCGCTCGCCTGCGCACTGGCCTCGTCGGCGGTGTTCCTGATCGCCGCGCGCTCCGTGCAGGGCCTGGCGGCGGCGATCCTGGTGCCGAACTCGCTGACGCTGCTCACTCACGCCTATGCCGATCCGAAGGCGCGCGGCCGCGCGGTCGGCTTCTGGGCTGCAGGTGCGAGCGTCGCACTGACTGCAGGGCCGTTCGTCGGCGGCGCGCTGATCGCGCTGGTCGGCTGGCGCTCGATCTTCTTGGTCAACTTGCCAATTGGCGCCGCCGGCCTCTGGCTCGCATGGCGTTATGCGGAGGAGACGCCGCGACTCGCGCAGCGCGAGATCGATCTGCCGGGCCAGATCGCGGCGATCGCAGCGCTCGGCATGCTGGCCGGCGCTCTGATCGAGGGCGGCGTGCTCGGCTGGAGCGATCCGCTCGTCATCATGGGCTTCGCGGCGGCGGCCGTGATCGGACTCCTGTTCGTATGGCGCGAGGCACGCGCGGCACAACCGATGTTGCCGCTTTCGCTGTTTGGCCATCGCATGTTCGCACTGACCGCGCTGGTCGGGCTTCTCTTCAACGTCGCCTTCTACGGCCTGATCTTCGTGCTGAGCCTCTATTTCCAGAAGGTCAGTGGCTGGTCGCCGTTCGCAACGGGCCTCGCCTTTGTGCCCATGATGGGCATGGTGCTGCCCGCCAACCTCGTCGCCGCGTCGGTCAGCGAGCGCCTGGGCGCGCCGCAAACCATCGCGCTGGCTTCGGTGATCACCGCCGCGGGCTGCATTGCGCTTCTGCCCATGACCTCAGGCACGAGCTACTGGGCGATCGGCGTGCAACTCGTCGTCCTCGGCGGCGGCCTCGGCCTGCTCGTGCCGCCTTTGACCTCGACACTGCTCGGCAGTGTCGAGAAGTCGCGATCCGGCATCGCCGCAGGCGTGCTGAATGCGACGCGACAAACAGGCAGCGTGCTTGGTGTTGCCCTGTTCGGCTCGCTGGTCGGAGGGGACAATGGGTTCATTGCAGGCGCACATGCCTCGCTGGTGATATCGGCTGCCGTGTTGCTCGCAGGTGCGGTCGTGATCTGGCTTGGCCGATCAAAGAAGGGACGATGAAGAGGAGATGTGCAGACCGAGCTCGTGTGGTACCCGGAGGCAGAAGACCAGGGTGTCGGACGGTTCGTCGCTTTCTTACGCGACGAAGAGCGCAATTGTCAGCTCGTCCGAGTTGGATTTTCCGAGTGCTGTGCTCTGCGAAATAGCACGCTGCAAAATTCAGAGCCAAAAATGTCCGCTCTCATGCGCGAAACGATGACAAATCATCATGGTTGGGATCTCGTGAAGCAAGTCAGCGACACCCTGCACACTTGGCGCGACCGGGTTCGGCAGCGCCGCGAATTAGCGCGATGGACCGACCGCGACTTGCATGATGTCGGGCTGTCCTGGAGCGACATCGCGGGCTTGAACAGCAACCGGGTCGGCGCTGCCTCTGGCGAGGGGTGCCCAGCGCCAGTTAACCTGATGTAGCCTGGCCTCGTTAAGGCGCGCCAGGGCAATTCCAGACCAACGAAGTATTCCGTTCGAACGTGTTGGAACAACTCGGATATCGAGCTCATACCCGACATGGCGATGCGAAGTGCGGAAGTCTGCAAATGGCCCATCGCGTCATTTGCTGCGGTTGCACAAGGGCGGTCGCTATCGGAGGAAAGCGGACATCGCCGACGGTATATGAGTACGCGGCCTAGGACACATCAAGTGTTAATGTTTGTCGCGACTAGAAGGCGTAAAGCTTCCTTGTCTCCCGGTCTGATGCCCTCCAGCCTTAGTCACGGGAGAACTGGCGGCCCTACCTAGCTCCCCCAGCAAAGTGGGGCCGCTGCGCTGCAGTTCGTAGGATGGGTGGCGCGAAGCGATACCCATCATCTCGACATCCGGCGGAACGTTCATCGAATGCATCGTCGTGACCGAAGAATTCGCCGGCGCCGGTCTTCGGGATAGACTCCAAGTCTGACGAGGTTAGCGCAGCGTGCTTCATGGGTATCGCTGCGCTCCACCCATCCTACGGGCTGTTCCTAAAGTCACGATCGCCGCGCTCTGATCCAAAGCGGCGCGGCACCCATGCTACGTGCTTTTGGGTGTTCGTTTCTGATCTTCCGCGTTCTTAATCAGGTTCAGAAATGCCAAAGGTACAGGTCCGAGCTCGTCGGGCTTCCTTGTGACGGCATGAAGTGTACGTTGCATGCTCGGGCGCAATTTGATTGTGACGAAGTCGTGCCGGTCCAAGGGCAACGCCAGTTCGGGCATGATGGTGAGCCCCAGCCCCTCGCTGACCATGCTGGTCAACGTTGCATTGTCGCGCACGAGGCAGACAATCTCCGGATTGCTTGAGGCGGCCGCCAAGAGTTCCTGAACAAGCGTCTCGCATCCGCCTCCGGATAGCAGCATGCGTTGCCCATCCAAATCTTTGAGGGCAATTGATCTCTTTGCTGCGAAGGCATGCCCCTGACGCACCACCACGACATAGTCATCCCTGAAGACGGGCATCGCTGCCAGCTCCGCGTGCGTGCGGCTGGTGAAGCCGATTTCAACGATCCCCGCTTGGATCCATGCGGTAACTTCAGGATCGGTGCCTTCGTAGAGCGTCACCGAAATATCGGGATGGGCGTCACGAAGCTGACGAAGCCAGCGTGGCAATAGGCGTATCGCAGCACTCTGGACGACGCCGATGCGCAAGCTGCCGCTCAGTGCGGCCGAGTGGCGGGCGCTGCCTGCAAGGCGCTCGACCGCGGCCAGGACCGCCCGAGCCTCGGCCAACGCCGCGACTCCCGCGCCCGTGAGGGTAACTCCATCCCGTCGTCGTACGAGAAGCTGCGCACCCAGGGTCCTCTCCAGTGCGGCCACCGCTTGGCTAACCGCTGACTGCGACAGGCAAAGGTGATCGGCCGCAACAGTGAAATTGCCTTTCTCCGCGACACTGCAGAAGCAGCGGGCCTGGACGACGGTGATATTAGGAAACAAGATTCTATCCAATAAGTAGGATTAATTGGATTAATGATATAGCGTCGACTACCAAGCGGAAAGCAAAAAGGCAAAACTGAGTTCTACGATGTCCGCCCTTGACCGCGATCATTTGACTGTTGGCTTGGCCCAGATTGCACCAATCTGGCTCGAACGCGCGCCAACCCTTGAAAAAGTCGTCGAGTATTGTGTGAAAGCAGCGAAGCGAGGATGCAGCTTCGTTGCGTTTGGTGAGGCGCTTGCGCCCGGTTATCCCTTCTGGATTGAGCACACCGACGGCGCACGGTTTGAATCGGACCTTCAGAAGGAAATTCACGCGCACTACCTCGATCAAGCCGTTCAGATTGAGTCCGGTCACCTCGAGCCCGTGACCAAGGCTGCCGAAGAACTTGGCCTCGCGGTGACACTCGGGATTATCGAGCGTCCGGCCGATCGTGGCGGCCACAGCGTGTACTGCTCACGCGTTCACATCGGGAGCGATGGGAAGATCGCATCAATACATCGCAAGTTGATGCCGACATACGAAGAGCGCTTGAGCTGGGCGCCCGGCGATGGCAACGGGCTGCAAGTCCATCGCGTAGGCCCTTTCAATGTCGGCAGCCTCAACTGTTACGAAAACTGGATGCCTCTCTCGCGCGCGGCACTTTATGCTCAGGGTGAAGATCTGCATGTGGCTCTCTGGCCCGGTAACTTGCGTAACACGGAAGGCACCACACGCTTTCTTGCCCGTGAAGGCAGGAGCTATGTGTTAGCGGTCTCCGGCTTGATGCGGAAAAGTGACGTGCCGACGGACAGTCCTGCAAGAGCAATGCTTGAAAAGTGCCCGGATGTGCTGGCGAACGGTGGGTCCTGCATCGCCGGACCAGACGGTGAGTGGATCGTCAGGCCTGTGACAGACGTCGAGGAGGTCATTGTTGCAACACTGGATCAGCGGTTGGTGCGACGCGAGCGGCAAAACTTCGATCAGGCAGGCCACTATTCCCGGCCGGACGTGACGCGCTTGGTGGTCAACCGAAGCCGGCAAGCGATCGCGTCGTTCAGCGAGCATGCCGAATAGTGCTGCCAGTACGATCGAACCGAGGGGGAGTGGTCACGAGATGAGCATCGAGATCCGTCATTTGCTCGACCACAACCATCACATTCCGACCGTTGCGGCATGGCAGCAGGCGGAGTTTGGCTATCTGAGCCCCAACGGTACCGAGGAGCAACGTGCCGAACGGCTGAGAAGCGCCAGCGACAAAGCGCGCCTGCCAATCTCCCTGGTGGCGATCTCAAACGCGGGCGATCTCGTTGGCTCGGCCAACATCGTGGCGACAACGTTAATCCACAAGCATCTCACGCCCTGGCTATCGTCGGTGTTTGTACCGCCGGCGCAACGCGGCAGAGGCATCGCCTCAAAGCTCGCATTGGCCGCGATCTCGGAGGCCGATCGGCTCGGGTTCGACAAGATCTATCTTTTCACACCGAAGAACGAAGCTCTCTATGCTCGTCTTGGCTGGGAGACGTTCGAGCATGCTGCGATCAACGGTGTCCCGGTTTGTCTGATGGTGAGAGCTACGCGACGAACCGAAGCAGATGGCGTCAGTGCCATCCGATGACTGCCTGCTCACGACCACGCGTTCGTACTAGGTTGCCCTCGGCTGGAAGCCAGTCGAGGAACTCGAATATCTCGGCAAGATACGCACCGTGATGGCATTCGATCTGCTCTAGCGGGGGCAGACGTGACACGATCGGCGCGGCCGGCTTGATGTTCGCTCAGGATGCCATCATGCTCCTGATTTGCCCGACGCGTCAAGTGTTATTCGCAAAATACGAAATTCGTTATGTCTGCGTGGCTACTTTGCATGGGGTTGTTTTCGACATTTTTGACGGGGGCTCCGTCCCGTCCTGCAAGCTGGCCTCACGGCAGGGCAGGGCGGCCGCGCTCAGCCCTTCGGTCCGCGCAACTGCGCCGTCAACTTGTCCATCGCCTCGGCCACGTCGCGCCACTGCGAGAGCCAGCTTCGCGGAAATCGGAAGGTGAGGTCGGCGCCGTCGACGCGGCGCTCCGAGAGGCACATGCCAGGGGTCGCCGCATCGCGCGTGCAGCGCGCGGTCAATGCGGGGCTTGCGGCGGAGTAGAGATCCTCGCTGCCATAGGGGGTGTCAGTGCGGAACATCCGCATCGTCAGCCCGTCGTCCGGCGAGGTCGCAGCTTGATCGAGATAACGCGGATAGATGGTGCTGACCAGCAGCTCCGGCGCGAGCGCATCGTGATGCGCCGCGATCGACAGGAAGATGCGGTCGATCGGCTGCATCGTCGTCTCCGCAGCATCGGCGGTGACATGCCTTGGCGCGCCCGGCACTTCGAGCGAGGGGTAGAGGAAATCGATGTCGATGCGCTCCTGTGGCCCGGAATGCCGCTGGATCTTCATCCGGATCGCAGCCGTCGGCACGTTGAACAGCGTGCCGCCGACGCTGACCGGCAGCCTGTCCGGCGCACTCGCGCCGATCACCGGGCCCCAGGTTGGCCACAGGAGATAGGCCACCACGGCCACCGCGCCTGCCGCGAACATGCCGCCGAGCACGAGCGGGGCGAGGTGCGCCATGGTCCGGCCCTGACGGCCGCGAGAGGAAGTTGCCGAGAACACGCTCATCAATGAGATCGCCGCAAAAGTCGGCCGGTGGCCGACGAATCAAGGGCGAATATGCCACGCGGCGACGGTTCCGCGCAGCCTGCCGACCCCATTGGGGGGATGACGCCGGCGGGGCACTCCGTTAACCTTTCCTTAAGACTAATGTAGCGTTAAGCGGCACTTTTTGTCACAGGAAGGGGCCAGCGTTGCGTATGGGCGGAACTTCCGATGACTCCTGAGACCTTGAATTCCTTCTTCGCCATCTGCATCGGGTTCGCGCTCGCGGGCGCGCTCGTGAACGGATACCAGGCCCTTTCGCAGCGGCCTGCCGGCTTCGGGCTGTTGCAGGAGGGTGTGGCGCCGAAGACCTTTGCGGCCGTGCCGTTCCTGGTGTTCGCGGCGCCCTTCATCATCATGCGCAACACGCTGCGCGGGGCGCGGCTGGAAAGCCGCCGCATGGAATTCGTGATGATGGCAACCGTCATCGCGGGCTTCTGGAGCATGATGAGCGGCACGTTCTTCCTGATGACGCTGCGCGCCGCCGGCGTGCTGGCCTGAGCGCACGCCTCGCGGCCCTTTGCTTGAACGTCGCAGCTCCGCTATGCCAAGGTTTCCTGACAGGAGACCTTCATGGCGATCTACGAGCTTGACGGGCAGGCGCCCGACCTTCCCGCCGATGGCAACTACTTCATCGCCGATACCGCAACCGTGATCGGCCGGGTGCGCCTCAAGCCAGGCGCCAGCGTCTGGTTCGGCGCGGTGCTGCGCGGCGACAATGAGTGGATCGAGATCGGCGAGGGCTCCAACGTGCAGGACGGCTCGACCTGCCACACCGATCTCGGTTTTCCGCTCCATATTGGCAAAAACTGCACCGTCGGCCACAACGTGATCCTGCACGGCTGCACCGTCGAGGACGGCGCGCTGGTCGGCATGGGCGCGATCGTGATGAACGGCGCGAAGATCGGCCGCAACAGCATCGTCGGCGCCGGCTCCGTCATCACCGAAGGCAAGGAATTTCCCGAACGCTCGCTGATCATCGGCTCGCCGGCGCGCGTGATCCGCGCGCTCGACGACGCGCAAGTCGCGAGGATGGGCAGCGCCGCGAAGTTCTACGTCGCCAACGGCCCGCGCTTTAAGAAAGGCTTGAAGCGGATCGGCTGACGTCACGCGTCAGCTCCCTTCGGACTCCCGGGCCTCGCGGGATCCGGCGATCTTTTCATGGCCAGCGGCCCACAGCGCATGTTCGTCGCTGCCATCCTGATAGGGATTGGCCTCGCGCGGGATGTTCTCGCGCGCGGCGCGCTCGCCTTCGGCGAAGGGATCGCGATCAGCCGTCATGACTTTGCCTTTCCGGATCTTGGACGCGCGGTTCGCTTGGCATTTGCCTGATCGAGCTTGGCACTCTTGCGCAGCGCGTCCTTCAGGTCGGCCGGTATGCCGTGCTTTTCCAGGAGGTCTGCGAAGGCCTCGTCCGCCAGATCCTGAAGCGTCTCCATGCGGTCGCGCGCAAGCTGCTTGAGCTTGCCGAACGTGTCCTCGTCGAATGCGATCAGCTTGCGCATGATCGTCGCCGCCTCCTTTTTCGAATCGTGCGTGACGGAAATGTTCCGGAACGCGCCCGAGCGCCCTTCGTTGGTGCCCGAAAGGGAGAGTTTCCGATGATGAGATTGCCTGCAACAGTTTCGGCAGCGATGTTCGTATCGATGCTTGGTCTCGCGGTCCTTGCAATGCCGACGACCTCGTTCGCACAAAGCAGCGGAGGTACGGGCGGAAGCAGCAGCGCGACGTCCGCCAACGGTCCGGGCGGTACCGGGGCGACGAGTGGGGTTGCTCCGCCGCCCGGCACGAACAGCCTCGGCACCGCACAGTCCTCCGGCGGGACCGTCGGCATGGGATCCGGTAGTGGAGACAAGTCAGTCGACTCGGTGGTCAATGCCGAGAACAAGAAGATCGACAAGACGGTGAAAAGCATCTGCCGCGGCTGCTGAGCCGGCAGGGATGGGCCAATCCCTTAAGTGCTTGAAAAGCAGCCGTAAAAAACAAGGCCGTTGACGCAATATACCGCCAACGACCTTGCCAGCCCCGGATATTGAAATTGGCTCACGCCATCCGGTAGCCCGCAGCATGACGCGGAATCATACGGGGGAATGTGATCTAGTTCACATGACGCAAAATTTTGGCGCACCAGGCCGGAACAAATCGCCGCCGGCCAAATCAGCTTCGCGATCTGCCCCGCTTGCGCAGGCTGGCATGGCGCCGCGCCGCTTTCCGGCGGCCAACTGCCGGCGTTTCGGTCTCCGTGGCCTGCGCGCTGGCGTAGGACTGTTTGAGCCCGTCGACGGATTCGGTCAGGGTCGCGACCTGCTCCGACAGGCGCTTGGTGTCGGCCTGCTGCGAGGCGAGCAGGCGTTTGACCGTCAGAAGCTGGTCCTGCACCACTTGGAGCTGGTCGATGGATTCCTGCTGGGTGGCTTCCAGTCCCCGGGTCTTCTCGACGAGCTGCTCGGAAGCCTGCGCCGTGCGGGCCTGCAGCAGCCGGGCGGT
Organism: Bradyrhizobium sp. UFLA05-125; assembly: GCF_059803515.1. Lineage (NCBI taxonomy): Bacteria > Pseudomonadati > Pseudomonadota > Alphaproteobacteria > Hyphomicrobiales > Nitrobacteraceae > Bradyrhizobium > Bradyrhizobium sp. UFLA05-125. The sequence continues at coordinate 213,294 of NZ_JBANBJ010000005.1, forward strand.
GACCACCCGGTGGGACTCCGGGGCGGTGCCGCTATAGACGCGCCAGATCGCGATCGAGGTGACCCCGGTGACGAGCAGGAGCAAGGTCGCAGCCGTGAGCGCGATCGGCTGGCTGCCGAGACGGGTCAAGGCGCTGGTTCGCGCGTCGCGCGGTGCGAGATCAATCATCGCTGACAAAGCCCAAAAAATGAACTGAAGTGGCGAAGACCAGCGGCAACGGCCGCCGGGGCGTCCCGAAAACATTACATTTCGGCAGGAAATAGGACCAAAAAGAGGCTGCGGGGGCAAAAAAAGGCCGTTGCGGCCGAATATGGCCGCAAGGGCCGCGGGATTCAGGGTTGAAAGCCGCTCAGCGGTCCCGAATACGTCTTCGCCCGCGGCGACGCATAGGGCCCCAGCCGCGACGTTTTCAGTCCCAGCCGCACCAGCGCCTCGGCGAGTGGGACGGCTGCGGCGACGCCGTCGACGACCGGGAGGCCATGCTTGGTCGCTAGCTCGCCGGCGAGGTCGGCCATGCCGGCGCAGCCGAGCACGAAGGCCTCCGTGCGGTCCTCGCGGATCGCGGCCGTGATCTCGCCGGAGATCTTGCCGAGCGCATCGGCATTGCGCTCCTCGAGCGCGAGCACGGGGACCTCGGCGGCACGGACGCGGGCGCAGCGCTCGGCGAGGCCGTATTTACGCAAATTATGCTCGATCGGCACGATGGAGACACCGAGCGTCGTCACCACCGAGAAGCGCGCCGCGATCAGGCTCGCCATGTGGAACGCGGCTTCACCGATGCCGATCACCGGTGCCTTGGCGATCGCACGCGCCGCATCGAGGCCGGTGTCGTCGAAACACGCGATGATGTGGGCGTCCGCGCCATCGCGGTCGGCCTCGCGGATGCAGCCGAGCATGCCGGGCACGGCGAAGGCCTCGTCGTAGAAGCCCTCGATCGAGACCGGGCCCATCGCGGGCTGACGGGCATCGATCAATGTGTCCGGCAAGGCGACAGCGCGGGCGGCTGTGGCGATCTTTGCCGTCATCGCGGCCGTGGTGTTGGGATTGACGACGTGGAGCCGCATCAGGTCAGACCAGTCCCTTGCCGGCATCCGATCCCTTTGCGGCCTGCCGCTTGTTCAGCATGTGGATGGTGCCGAGCGCGAGCGTGATCACCGCAAAGGAGACCGCGGAGATGATGGTGCCGAGCGCATAGATGTCGGGCTTCGTCACCGTGGTGGTGAGGCCCTGGAGATCCAGCGGCAGCGTGTTCACCGATCCGATCGCCTGGCTGGAGCGGGCGAGCTCGTCCCAGGACAATGTGAAGCCGAACAGCCCGATGCCGATCACCGAGGGCAGGATGATCGGCAGCACGACGTGGCGGAAGGTCTGCCAGGGCGTCGCGCCGAGATCGCGCGCGGCTTCCTCGAGCCTGGGGTCGAAACGGTTGAAGATCGCGAACATGATGAGCAGGCCGAACGGCAGCGTCCAGGTCAGATGCGCACCTAGGCCCGAGGTGAGCAGGCCCATCGAGGTCTCGAAATTCTCGTTCCAATGCGCCTTGATGAGATCGTCGATGATGCGGAATTCCAGGGAGATGCCGAGCGAGGTGATGATGGAGGGAACGATGAGGCTCGCGATCGCCGAATAGAACAGGATGCTCTGCGCCTTGAACCTGCGGCGGAACGCCATGCCCGCGGCGACCGACAGCACGACGGTGACCGCCATCACGACCAGCCCGAGCAGGAGCGAGCGGCGGAAGGCGGCCCCGAGATCGACGATGCCGGTACCCTCGAACAGCTTTGCCAGCCAGAAGGTGGATACCCCGTTCATCGGGAAGGTGAGGCCGCCCTGCGGGCCCTGGAACGATAGTACGTAGATCGCGATCATCGGGCCATAGAGAAACAACACATAGGCCGCGAAGAAGATCGCGAGCACGTAGAAGGAGCGCGGGCGTCCTTCCTTCATCACAGCTCCTTCCGGATGTCGACGATGCGCGACATCATGGTGATGATCAGGAAGGTGATCGCGAGCAGGATCACGGCGTTTGCAGCAGCCGCGGGGAATTGCAGCGCGTTGAGCCGGGTCTCGATGATCTTGCCGGCGGCGGCGATCTGCTGGCCGCCCATCACGCCGATGGTGATGAAGTCGCCCATCACGATGGTGATGACGAAGATCGAGCCGATCACGATGCCGGGTTTTGCAAGGGGGATGATGACGTTGACGAGGGTCTGGAAGCCGGTGGCGCCGGCGTCATAGGCGGCCTCGATCAGTGACTTGTCGATGCGCACCATCGAGTTGAAGATCGGCACCACCATGAAGAAGGTGAAGAGGTGCACGAGCGCGAGCACCACGGAGAATTCGGAATAGAGCAGCCATTCGACCGGCTGGTCGATCACGCCGATCTTGAGCAACCCGGAATTGACGAGGCCGTTGCGGCCGAGCAGCGGAATCCAGGCGATCATGCGGATCACGTTCGAGGTCCAGAACGGGATCGTGCAGAGCAGCGACAGGCCCATCTGCCAGGTTTTGGACTTGATATGGAAGGCGAGGAAGTAGGCGACCCAGAAGCCGACGAACAGTGTGATCGCCCAGACCATGAAGCACAGCTTCAAAGTCTTCACATAGGTCTTGCCGATCGTGCAGAGATCGGGGAGCTGCCCGATGCAGCCTTCGAACGTGTCGGTGTAGCCGCGGCCGGAGAAGGCGGGCAGCAACTGGTACTCGTTGTAGTCCCAGAAGGAGACGATGACGACGAACACCAGCGGGATCAGGAAGAAGGCGAGGAAGACGAGCATCATCGGCCCGGCCTGCAGCCAGGAGATGAAGGAAGGCGACAGACGCGCCGCTTTCTGGCGCGCCTGTCCCGATCCCCGGGCGAGGCCCGGGGATGCCTGTTGCAAGAGCTCGTCGGACGTGTCCATCACGCTGCGATGAACTCGTTCCACTTGCGGACCATGTAGTCGTTCTCATCCATGACCGCGTTCCAGCAGGCGACGCCGCCCATACGGTCCTCGTACGAACCGCCGTCGCGCACGGCACCGGCCTTCTCGAGCAGCGAGCCGTCGGGCGCCTTGATGTCCCTCTCGGCGGGCTTGCCTTCCATCCAGTAGGCCCACTCGTAGGGCTCCATGTGCGCCTTCGCGGTCGAGAGCACCGCGGAGTAGTAGCCTTGGCGGTTGAGGTACGCGCCGGCGTAGCCGGACAGGAACCAGTTGACGAACTCGTAGGCCCAGTCGAGCTTCGCGCCCGACACGCCCTTGGAGACGCAGAAGCCCGAGGCCCACGAGCGGTAGCCTTCCTTCAGCGGCTGGAAGGTGCAGGCGATGCCCATGGAGCGGACCTTGGTCACGGCCGGCGACCACATCGACTGGATGACGGTCTCACCCGACGCCATCAGGTTGACGCTCTCGTTGAAGTCCTTCCAGAAGGCGCGGAACTGACCGGCCTTCTTGGCTTCGGTCATCACCTTCATGGTGAGATCGATCTCTTCCTTGGTCATGTTGCCTTTGTCGGCATATTTGTACTTGCCGGTGGCTTCCACGACCATCGCCGCATCCATGATGCCAATCGAGGGGATGTTGAGGATCGAGGCCTTGCCCTTGAACTCGGGATTGAGCAGCTCGGCCCACGAGCTGATCGGGCGCTTGATGAGATCGGGACGGATGCCGAGCGTGTCGGCGTTGTAGACGGTCGGGATCAGCGTCACGAATTCGGTCGCCGACTTGGCGAAGGTCTTGGAGTCCTTGCCTTCGAGATAGAGCACCTTCCATGGCGCGGTGCCCTGATTGCCGATCTTCTTGCCGCCGGGCGTCTCGCCCTTGGTGAAGACGGGAGTGATGTTGTCGAATTCCTTGATCTTCTTGGCGTCGAGGGCAAGGATGTTGCCGGAGGGCACGAGCTTCTTCAGCGAGAAATATTCGGTGTCGAGCACGTCGAAGGAGTTCGGCTGGGTCATCACGCGCTTGGTGACGTCATCGGTCGTCGCGGTGATGTATTCGATCTTGATGCCGGTGTCCTTCAGGCACTGCTTGGAGATGTCATCGCCCTCGTTCACGGCGGTGCCGAGATAGCGCAGCACTTTCGGCTCGGCCGACATCACGTAGGGGAAGCCGGTGATGGCGCCGGAGCCGGCGGCGAAACCTGCGAGGCCCGCGGTCCCCTTCAACAATGTGCGGCGGCTGACGCCGGTCTTCCTCGTCGTCTCTGTCATGTCGGTCACTCCTCTGTGTTGCGCATTTTCTGGACTGGATGGCGCTATTGCAGACGCTGCGCCTTGGCGGGATCCCAGGTGGCCAGCACGCGATCGCCTGGACGGAAGGGGTGGGCGTCGAAGGTGGCCTCGGGAACATGGGAGAACAGGGCGGTGCCGTCGTCGAGCGTGAGCGAGACGGCGACATAGGAGCCCTGGTACTCGGTCTCGGTCAAAAGCGCTGGCGCGCCGAAGGCGCCGTCCGCGATCGGCTTGATGCCGAGCTGATCGGCGCGAACCGCGATCATCTGGCCGGCATCCGAGAGCACGTTGTGTCCGCCGATGAAGCGCGCGACGAACTCGGTGCGCGGATGGTGGAAGATGTCGCGGGCGCTGCCCTGCTGCTCGATGCGTCCCTGGTTCATGACCACAATGTGGTCGGCGAGCGCCATCGCCTCTTCCTGGCCGTGCGTGACCTGGATGAAGCTGATGCCCAGCTCGCGCTGAAGCCGCTTCAACTCGCCGCGCATCCTGACGCGCAGGAACGGATCGAGCGCAGAGAGCGGCTCGTCGAGCAGCAGGATCTGAGGCTCGGTGATCAGGGCGCGGGCAAGCGCCACGCGCTGCTGCTGGCCGCCCGAGAGCTGCGCCGGCAGGCGCGCGGCATAGGGCGTCATTGCCACCAGTTCGAGCAGCTCGCCGGCGCGCTTGTGACGCGTCGCGCGATCGATGCCGCGCATCTTCAGCGCGAAGGCAACGTTGTCGAGCACGGTGAGATGCGGAAATAGCGCATAGGACTGGAACATCATCGCCGTGCCGCGCTTGGCCGGCGGCAGGTCGGTGACGTTGTGGGGGCCGAGGATGATGTCACCCTCGCTGACCGCCTCGTGGCCGGCGATCATGCGCAGCGTCGAGGTCTTGCCGCAGCCGGAGGGACCGAGCAGGCAGCAATAGGTGCCGGCCGGAATCTTGAGGTTGACGCTGTCGACCGCCAGCGTCGTGTCATAGCGCTTGGTGACCGAGACCAGTTCGAGGGCGGCGGGAAGGGCCATGGGGCTCCCAGGGATAGGGCGATTTACTGCTTCCCTCGGCAAGGCCCGTGCCAAGCGGAAGTCCGCGGCATTTTTTTGGAACTGCCTAGCAATGTCAGATCGTTAGCCCGGAGACCGCAAATCCGAGCGGTGCGGCGGTGGCCGCTACGGTGCATCGTGCACACAAAATGGTCAGGGATTGTATAAAGTTTCGCCTGTCATTGGATACGGCTGGTCGACTAACCTTTGCAGCCTGATTTGACGATCGAGCCCCAAATCAACGAGCCCACATACAACAAGCCAAAGTCTATGGCCGCCAAAGCTCAACCGAAGTCTGACACATCGCTCGCAGCAGACAATGGCAGCGACCGCGTCAGCCGTATCCGGGAGGGTGTCACGACAGCGATCCTCGAGCATCGGCTGCTGCCGGGCACCAAGCTCGGCGAAGACGAAATCGGTGAGATCTACGGCGCGAGTCGCACCCTGGTCCGCACCGCGCTGCACCGGCTCGCGCATGAGGGGATCGTCAGCATCGAGCGGAATCGCGGCGCATTCGTTGCGCGGCCGACGCCGGCCGATGCGCGCGAGGTGTTCCAGGCGCGGCGGCTGATCGAGCCATCGATCGTCGATCACGCCATCGACGCGGTATCGCCGGATTGGCTTGAGCGCCTGCAACAACATCTCGCCGAAGAGCATGCGGCGGAAACCCGCGGCGACGCCAGGGCCTCGATCCGGCTGTCCGGCGAGTTTCACCGGCTGGTCGCCGAGATGTCCGGTCACAGCATCTATGCCGGCTTTCTCAAGGAGCTGATCGCGCGCTCCTCGCTGATCATCCTGCTCTATCGCCGCCACGACACGCCCGCCTGCGGCACCAGCCATCATGCCGAGATCGTCTCCGCGATCCGCAGGCAGGACAAGTCGCAGGCGCGCGAACTGATGCTGTCACATCTCACGGAGATCGAGGCCGAGCTGTTTCTGAAAGAGCCGGCCGCTGACGAACCGCGGCTTTCCGACGTGCTTGGCGCCTGAAGCGCGGATCGCGAGCCTCCGGCGGTCGGTGGGCCCAGGCCCGAGGACCGGCGTCAATGCAAGCTTTCACTATCGACGGCGAGCTGTCCGTCTTGTGTGATCTCGTATTCGCCGTTTCGCTTCCTCATCCACCCGGACCTGACCATCTCCCGCGCGGTCTGAACGGAGCAAATCGGATGATTGCCTCCTGGGTGATACAGCCTGTCGTTTCGGACAATGAGATGCCCGTAGAGCTGAGCCTGACGCAGGGCCCTGCGCATTCCGGGCGAGGGATTTTTCATGTCTCTTCAAGCTCGGGCGCAAAATGCGTCGGCTCAAAGCGAGCGACGCGACGAAAACCCTGCCATAGCTCTATCACCTCGTGACCTGCCAGCATCTCCGCTTTCAATTTCGCGGTTGCGTCGTCGGCGCATGTAAGATCAATGCGGCCGGCAATATGTCCGCCAGGCTGCATTACATAGGCACGATAGTCGATCCATCCCCATGTCCTCGGCACTTTGTGCTTCAGGAGGTCCAACGAGATGCGTAACTGCGCAAACGATTGGGCGATGTGCTCGTCTACGATGCGGCTGCGAAGCTCAGTCGGACTGCGAAGCGACACGCGATCGATTACGCGCATGGTGGAGATCCTCCAGCCGCAATTGAACGATCTCGGAGGTCGGCTGTTCCGTTCTTCGGAACAGTTTTCGCGCTGACGTCAAATGATGCCGAATAGAATGAAAAATCCGACCTCGACGAGGAAAACGAGGCCGGTGATCACCGACATCAGAAACACGTCACCCGGCGACAGGAACTGCATGGCTCGCCTCACACCGCTCGCGAGCCCCCATTCTCAATTCACCTATGTTAAAAAGGTTTCGGTTCCCAGGCGGCGTCACGTACCCGAAAGGGTGGCGGCTTTCGCCGCCACGCGCGCCCTAGGTCTCGACCGGAATAAGGGAGGACACTTCCCGATCCCGCAGATTCTCGCTTGTCGCGAGGCCGGCAGCAACGCCGGTGCGGTCGGCGGCGGGACGGTTCTGGCTCATCTTGCGTTTGCCTTCGAACCGGCTCACGGGGATGCGCACACCGACGATCCCGCGCAGCTGCGCGGCGATGAAATCGGCAGGTGCTTCGCCGACAGCCCAGGGCTTGGGGCGCGACGCCTCATGCAGGTTGGTCAGCCGCGTGACCACCTCGAGCAGACGTTCGCTCTCCTCGAAGAACTCAACCGGGCCATAGGCGTGGACTGCGATATAATTCCATGTCGGCACCACCTTTCCGGTTTCCTGCTTGGTGACGTACCAGGAAGGCGTCACATAGGCTTCCGGACCCATGAAGATCGCGAGAGCCTCACCGGTTGGCGCGGCACGCCATTGCGGATTGGCCTTCGCCAGGTGTCCGTACAGCACGCCGCGCTCGCCTTCGGTCTCATCCAGGAAGAGCGGTAGGGGTGTCGCGACCGGCCCTTCAGCAGTCGCCGTGATCAGATTGGCGAGGCGGGCGGAGCGGATAGTTGCGCGGATGCTCTCGATATCGTCATCCCTGAAGGCAGGGGGCACATACATGGCGGTTCTCCGTTCTCGGCCCGGAGATACCCCTCGAGCTGGTAGGCTGGAAACTACCAGTTATCGAAGATTTTGGTGATCCAGTTGTCGCGACCTGCGCTTAGCGACGCGTCGAGCGCAGTTGATCCACCACGACAGCCAGGAGCTGGCAGCCGCGCTCGATCTGGCGGGCCTCCAGCGCGGCGTAGCCCATGACGAGCCCGACGACATTCGGTCCAGGCCGGCGCGCCTGCTGCCGTTGATCGAATAGCGGCGAAACGGGGTAGATGCCGATCCCTTTGGCGAGAGCGGCTTCAATCAGCGCCGCTTCGGACGTGCGGGGGAGATCGCGAAACCAGACCACGACGTGCAAGCCGGCCGCGGCGCCGTCGATCTGGATTCGCTCGCCAAATCTGCGACGCAGGGCATCGAGGAGAATGTGCCGGCGCTCGCCATTGCGTCGCCGGACGCGCCTGACATGGCGGTCATATGCGCCGGTATCGAGCATCGTCGCGAGTGCGTCCTGCTCGGCCAGCGGTGTGTGCCTGTCCATGAGCTGCTTGGCTGCGACGAAAACGGACTGGAGTCCTTGCGGCACGACGAGATAGCCGATCCGCAGCGTGGGGGAGAGCGTCTTGGAGACCGTCCCGAGATAGATGACGTTCTCGCTGCCTTCGAGAGCGTGCAGCGGGGGGACAGGTTTGGTGTCGTAGCGGTACTCGCTGTCGTAGTCGTCCTCGATCACGTAGGCGTCGAACTTTCTTGCCCAGGCGAGCAATTGGTGCCGGCGCCCGATTGGCATGACGCCGCCAAGCGGAAACTGATGCGACGGCGTCACGTAAGCCAGCCGTGCTTCGATCTTCGCAAGCTGCTCGGTATCCAGCCCGTCCGCGTCCACCGGAATTGAGACTGCGAGCGCCCCGGTGACCGAGAAGACATGACGTGCCATCAGGTAGCCGGGATCTTCCATGATGAACCGGTCGCCGCCATCGAGCAGAAGCCGCGCGCACAGATCTAGCCCCTGCTGCGAGCCGTTCACGACGATGATCTGATCAACCTCGCATCGCACCGCCCGCGACCGCCAGAGATAGCCTTGCAGTGCCGTCCGCAGCCGCCGCGAGCCGCAAGGATCGTCGTAGGTCAGTTTTTCCGGCCGCTGCGTGATCGCTGCGGCCATGGCTCTCTTCCACGCCAGCACCGGAAAGTCCGTCGGTGAGAGATCACCGTAGCGAAAGTTCGCGATGAGCTTGCGAGCTTGGTCCCTGGGGCGCGGCGTGAATTGTCTCAATCGCTCGCCGTAGCTCGACAGTCGCGCCTTTCGCGACGACGGCGACCTGGCGTCCACGGTCCGGGTTTCGGCAACAGCTCTCGCAACGCGCGGCCTTGCGCCATGCCGGACGTCGATGAAGCCCTCCGCCGCGAGTTGCTCGTAGGCAACCGTCACGGTCGAGCGCGATACGCCGAGCTCTCCGGCAAGCGCGCGGGACGAGGGCAGCAGCCCATCGGCGCCGTACACGCGTGCCAGGATCTGCTCCCTGAGCGCTTCGTAGATCTGGCGCGCTCCCATTTTTCGGGTGCGCTGCGCACCGGGCGCTTCTGTCTGGACCATCGAAAGTTCACAAATGCGGCTGATCGGCAAAGCCAGTTTGTGGCCATTCGAATCGAATGCCAAGCTGTCTCTACGAGGGATGGAGTTGCGGGAAGCAGTTATCGCTGGCCCAAAAAGATTGCGGCCAGCCATTGGGGGATGGCTGGCCGCGCGCGAACCGGTCTGGGACGGGGAGGGGTGGGGATGTGACCGGGTCGCGTAACTCGTTCCTTGCTAACTATTGATCCTTGGCGCTGGCGGTAGAAACCGCCGGCTTGGTATCGCCGAGCGAAACCCAGACGTTGGGATCGCTCTGCGACTGGCGCTTGACGAAGCGGTAGCCGGTCTCGGTCCAGGCGACGACATTCTCGTTCTGATTGTCGAGAATGAACTCGCCCTTGTCGGTCTTGACCGTCAGCACCGCGTGTCCTTCACCCTTCTTGTCGCGCACCACGGTGATCAGCAGGGCCTCGCGCGGCCATCCGGCATCGATCAGCATCTTGCGCTTCAACAGCACATAGTCCTCGCAGTCGCCGTAACCGTCGGTCGGCAACGACCACTTCTCGATCACGCCCCAGTGCTCCATGTCGGTCAAAGGCTTCACGGTCTCGTTGACCCAGCGATTGACCTTCAGCAGATCGCGCCATGCCGTCTGCGACATCACGATGTCGCGCGGCTGCGACGGACCGCCCTGGCATTGGGCAGCATTGTCGGCACAGAACTCGACCCAGCCGATCGGCGCACGCGTATTGTCGCCGAGGCTCGCATAGAGCAGGCGGCCTTCGCCGGCCTGCGCCGTTGCGCTGATCCCGAAGAGCATGGCGGCAACCGCCAGCTCTTTCCCCTGTCCCCTGAAGTCGAACATCGTGGCCCCCGTTTCTTGTTGGGACCACAATTCGCACGAAGCTTTTGCGTTGCCGCTAAATGGGCCAAGTCAATTCGAGACGAATGCAAGTAAAACGAGCGCTGAATTCGATTTAGACTTGAGCAGAATTTGACTAAAATTTGAGAATACTGGAATTGAATAAAATTGTAGACGTTAACGCGCTAGGTCCGGAGAACTCAGCGTTTTTGCGCTGCGCTGTCGCCCGCATTAACCGGCACGCGCTCGCGCGCGAGATGTAAAAAAGGCGGCGTCCGCGTTGCGGAGGCCGCCTTTTCGGTTCGATTGCTGGATTTTTCAGGCGATTGCGCTTTACCGCGCGGTAACGCTCTCTTCGAGAGTCTCGACCGGCTGCTCGTGAACGAACTCCAGCGCGAAGCCATCCTCGAGATTTCTGACCACGCGGCCCTGGACGCGGCCGAGCATGACCTGCGATTTCAGCGGAGGCCGGTTCTCTGCGGCAATGGCGGCGCCGGACAGCGACAGGTCGATGATACGGCAGGTCATCTTGGTGCCGTCCTCGAGCGTGAGCACCGCGATCGGGTTGCGAGGTACGATACGGTCGTGGCGGCGATCCTCCGGCAGATTGAGGATGTCGCGGTTGGCAAGCCAGGTAAGCTGGGCCGCGAGCTTGTCGCGCTTGCGGGGCGTTGCCCCGATCGTCATGGCGAAGCCGTTGTCGATGATCCGGGTGATCTTGCCCTCGACGCGGCCGATATGGTCGAGATAGGCGACCACACGGTCGCCGACATTGCCGATGCCTGGGGCGAGCAAAGCGAGGCCGCCCGGTGACATGTTGATCACCTGGCAGGGGAATTCACGGCGGTCCGGCAGCATATAGCGGCCGAGCAGATGTACTTTCACCCGCTGGAAACGCCGACGCTCTTCGGCGGCAGGAAGAAATTTTTTGTTCGCCAACGCCATTTTCACTACCCGACCCCCGGGCGGAGTCCCAACGACCCTAAGGCGCACAGGGTTAACGCGCCGTTAGCGGGATGGGCGAGACGTTCAGAATAGGTCAGGTGGGCTGCGCGCGCTGGGCGGCGACGCGCTCGAAAAGCCATAATAGAGGTGGGCAGGCGAGCAACGCGACGGCGCCAAGATCGAGGGCCGCCGCCGCGCTTCCGGCCCAGCCGGCGAGCCGTCCGGCGACCACTGGTCCGAGCATCATTGCGGAATAGAACACGGTGAGGAAGAGTCCCATCCCGATCGCGCGCGTCCGCGGTGCGAGCACGCGCGCCGGCAGGCTCATGATCGGTCCGGCCGGCTGGCCAGAGGCGAGACCAATCGCGATAACGGTCGCGATCACGGCACCGGATCGGGTCAAAAGCACCAGCAGCAGCGCAAGGGCGAGGCTGCCGCCGACGAGCAGGATGAGCGGCCGCCCGGTCCGGTCGGCCAGAACACCTCCGAGCGGGACGGAGACGGCCGAGATCCACAAAGCGAGGCTGATCACAGAGCCTGCCGCCGCCACGGTCCACCCTCGCTCGACCAGCAGCGACGGGCCAAACGACAGGATCATGGCAAAGCCGACATTGAACAGGCCCCAGATCGCGCCGGCGATCATCACCGCGGTCACCGTCGGCCGATCGAGATGTGCCGATGTCGTCGCTGCCGTCCCGCTCTCGGGCGGGGGCCGGTAGAGCAGCATCAGGACGATACCTATGGCGAGCACGGCGCAGACGGTCATGAACACCGCGCCGGTGCCGCCCGCCGTGCCAATCGCGGGCAATGTCAGGAGCGAGAGTGCGATTCCCGTTGGCCAGGAATTGATGACAATGCCCATGGCGGTTGCGATCTCCTTGCCCGCGAACCAGTCCGTGGTCATCTTGGTGAGCTGCACGCTCAGCAGCACGCCGCCGACACCGGCGATCAGCCGGCCTGCGATCTGCGAACTCCAGTCGCCCGCGAGCGCCATCGCGAAGCTGCCGGTCATCATCAAGGCAAGGGCCACGAGCGCGGTGCTCTTGTCGCCGAACCGTGCGCCGACCGCGCCGCCGGGCAGCGCCAGCACGATGCCCGGTGTGAAGTAGAGACCGATCAGGAGGCCGATGTCGGCAATTCCGATGCCAAAGGTCTGTTCCAGGAGCGGTGCGACCGCAGCCACGCTCTGGAACTGGAACGCCATGGTGAGGCGCACCGTGAACAGGATTGCAAGAATGCCCCAGCGATTGCGCAACGTCTCACCCCGTTGAGACTTTTGCAGTCAGCGTGGGCCGGCGAGAGAGGCGTGTCAACGGACAGGAGGTCCCTCGAGCTGGGACGGTCTATCCCTTCTGCGTCGCGCGCCAATAAAGGACGAGCAGCAGCGCCAGCAGGACGGCGGCCGACAGGGCGAGCGACCAGTGAATGCCGATCGCCGCGCCGAACAGGCCGACGGTGATGCCGCTGAAGGCCCGCATTCCGAGCCCGGCCATATTGAACAGGCCGACGACGCGTCCGCGGATATCGGCCGGCGCGTTGAGCTGCACCAGCGCCTGCGCCATGGTGTTGAACGACAGCTCGAAGAAGCCCGCGGCAAACAGCAGCACGATCGCCAGCGGATAGATCCGCACGGACGCGAAGGCGAGCAGCGAGATGCTCCACAGCATAGCCAACGAGATCGCGGTCCGCGGCGTGCCCTTGAGCCGTCCCCACGATTCCAGCGCGATGCCGGCGAGCAGCGCGCCAGCGGCGTCGGCCGCCAGAAGCACGCTGTAGGACACGCCGGGATCGCCATGGCCGAGATCGCCGGCAAAGCCCGGCATCTGCGCGTGGTAGGCGTTGCCGATCATGAAGGATGTGAGCCCGGCCAGCCATGTCATCGCAGTCAGCACCGGCTGCGTGCCGATGGAGCGGATCGTCAGCACGATGTCGGCCAAGCCGCGGACGGCGAAGCGCCCCGCTGCGACGCTTTTGTCCCGCGCGGGCGCCCAGAACAGCCAGAGCAGCATGGGCAGGTAGAACAACGTATTGAAGATGATGCCGTGCGAGGCGCCCAGCGTCAGCATGATGACGGCGCCCACGGCAGGGCCGACCAGGATGCCGAGATAGCGCGCCATCGCATTCAGCCGCACCGCGCTCGGCAGATCGGCAGGTCCAACGAGGTCGTAGAGCAGGAGCTGGTTCGGCGTCTGCCACAGGACGCCCGCGCAGCCATGGATGACCAGCAGCAGCATCGCGTGCCACATCTGGATCGTATCGGTGATGAAGAAGATGCCCCATCCGGTGGAGGCAACGATGAACAGCAGCATCCCGCACTGGATGATGCGGCGCGGATCGAAGCGGTCGGCGAGGCTGCCGGTCGCGACGGAGAACAGCAGGAACGGCAACCAGTGCGACAGCACCGCAAAGCCAGCCAGCGCCGGGGAGTGAAATTTCTGGAACACCACCCAATAACTGATCACGTGCTCGATGTTGTCGGCCATCATGGCCAGCACGTAAGCCACGAACTGCGCCCGATAGGGGCGCGACTGCATTGCTGCGAACGAACTCGGTGCAGCCGCCGGTTTCGTGGGGTTGTGAATATTCAATCGATGACCTGGGTAAGAATTTGGCGGGGATTACAGTCTGACACCTTCGTCGAGCGGCCTTGCAGCCCGGATGGAGCGGAGCGAAATCCGGGAGCAGGCGGCCCCGCATTCCGCTCCATGCGCCAGCTCCGCTGGCGCCGCGGTTGGCATCGCGTTGAACCTCACATAGGCTCCATCGCAGCCTGCGACATTCAACACAAGACGGGCAGTGAGGAAATAGCCATGGAGTCAATCCGCGTATGCACACACGCCGGGCCGGGCAGTGAACCTGTCATCCGCACCGTGCCGTGGCCGAAGGTCGGGAGGAAAGCGGCGCTGATCAAGGTCGGCGCCTGCGGCGTCTGCGGCACCGACCTGCACATTCTCAAGGGGCATTGGCCCAAACCATTGCCCTGGCCGTTCACGCTCGGACATGAGCTCGGCGGCGTCATCGTCGAATGCGGCGAGGAGTTCACCGAAGATTTCATGAGCAAGCCGCTCCGCGTCGGATCGAAAGTGATGATCCCGCCGCTGATGCCCTGCGGCCATTGCTACTACTGCATCCATTATCCGGCGACGGCCAACAAGTGCCTGACGCCGGTCTATTACGGCCGCTATCTCGGCTTCGACAAGGCGCCGCATCTGTGGGGCGGCTGGGCCGAATATGTCTATGTCGATCTCGACATGCTGCCGGGCACCAAGATCTACAAGCTGCCCGACGACATGTCGCTGCGGCTCGGCGCGCTGTCCGAGCCGCTGACGTCCTGCATCCGCGCCTTCAACCGCGCGAGTCGCGCCGGTGGCTTCACCTGGGGCGACACGGTCGTGATCCAGGGGTCGGGTCCTATCGGCATTCTGGCGGTCGCGGCTGCGCGGGAGATGGGAGCGGGACGCGTAGTCTGCGTCGGCGCGCCGGAAGAGCCGCGGCTCAAGCTGGCGCGCGAGTTCGGCGCGGAGACGACGGTGAACATCGAGGAGCTGAAGACGCCGCAAGATCGCATCAAGGCCGTGCGCGACATCGTCGGCGGTTTCGGTGCCGATCTCGTGATGGACTGTTCTGGCCACCCCTCGGCCGGCCCCGAAGGCGTCGAAATGCTGCGCGATGGCGGAACCTATGTCGAGATGGGCCAGTTCACGGATGCCGGATCGATCGAGACCTCCTGGCATCGCATCTGCACCAAGGACCTCAACGTGCTGGGCTCCTGGGGCTTTACCGGCAACGATCTGCCGCTCGGCGTCGACATGCTCTACCGCACGGCGGGCAAATATCCATGGCTGAAGATGCAGACGATCTATCCGTTCACGGAACAGGGCGTCGCGCAGGCTGTGGCGGACGCGATGGCGATGAAAACGGTGAAATCGACCATCGTGCCGTGGCCGGAGTTGGTGGAATAAGAAGAGCGGAGACGCGGAGAAAGGCTTCGCCGCCCTGAAAGTTCCATCAGGAATCCGCGAGATGTCCACGCCGGGGTGAAACTTAGGTCCAAGTTCCGACTTTCACTTGGCGGGAGAATGACTGTGAAGCGTATCCTGGAACCCGTCACTTACATCCTTGCTGCCGTCTACTTCCTGGTGGACGCGGTTTTCATGGCCGTGGCGAGGCCCATATCGCGCTGGCTTGGGCGGCACCTGGAATTCAAGCGGTTGCGGGCCTGGATCAGATCGCTGCCGCCTTATCCGTCGCTCGCCCTGTTTTCCGTGCCTGTGATCATCCTCGAGCCGATCAAGCCCATCGCAGCCTACCTCGCCGCAACGGGGCAGTTTGTCAGCGGCGCGGTGGCGTTCATCATCGGCGAACTGCTCAAGCTCGTTCTGGTCGAGCGCCTGTTCCATCTCACGCGTGACAAGCTGATGAGGATTCCGGCTTTTGCCTGGGCCTATGGGAAGTTCGCCGAGGTGAGGGCGTGGTTGCAAGCAACCGAGGCTTGGCGGGTCGTCCGCGCCTTGAGCCGTGCGGCGCGGGACTATGTTGCGCAGGCCAAAGCAAGGCTACTTGGCGGCTTCAGCAAGCTGGCGACCTTTCGGGATTAGCGTCAGATGGAGCAATCTGCCGTTCAGGCGAGCTTGCGTGGAGCCGCAGTCGCCTTGTCACCGGTGTTCGGCGTGCCGGTCGGCTCAATCAACAGAAGATGAACCTCTTCACGCGCCATGGGCCGATGTTCGACCCCCTGGGGGACGATGTAGAGCTCACCCGGCTTGAGCGTGACCGTGCGATCACGCAATTCGATGTCGAGGCTGCCCTTCAGGACGAGAAAGAAATCATCGGTGTCATCGTGCTTGTGCCAGGTGAATTCTCCCTTCACCTTCACCACCATCACGTCGCAGTCGTTGAAGGTGGCGACGGTGCGCGGCGACCAGAAATCCCCGAAGGTCGCGAGCTTTTCGGCGAGCGATATCTTGTCGGCCATGTGTCACCCGTGTCGCGTTGATTTCGTGCAGTAACGACTTGGGATCGAACTGCTGACGCGACAAGGTCCATTCGTGGCGTGCTGCGAGCGAGGCGCCGTGGGGTGGGGTTAGCGAAGCGTAACCCATCGTTTTGTTTAGCGCACGGAAGACGAGGTGGGTTATGCCTTGGGCCAACCCAGCCTACGCGTATGGCTGCTCAAATCAGGGTGGGAACCCTGGGTTGCCGCCGTGCAGGTTCGTTGACTTAGGTCAACATTCTCAGAACCGAAAGCATCCCAAATTGTCGCACCATCATCTTGCCAGCGGATCGGCATCACATTCGTCGAGCGAGCAGCATGAGAGTTCCGGCAGGGGTCGTCGCGGGAATGCTCTTACTCACTGGCACGGGACCGAGCCATGCCGTGGTTCGCATTACGAATGATCGAGGCGGACAGATTGGCCACTACATCGAAAGATACGAGAAATTACGCGCCTCGCGTCAATCGGTCGTCATCGACGGCCTTTGCGCCTCCGCCTGCACAATCGTCCTTGCAACGATTGCTCCGGACAACATCTGCGTGACTTCCAGAGCGAGACTTGCCTTTCATGCTGCATGGGACTTCGGCAGGAATGGGCGCACCTTTACGGATCGCGGAGCGACCCGGATGCTGTATTCGATGTATCCCTCGCCAATTCAGCAGTGGCTCGATAGTCGCGGAGGTCTGACTCCCCGTACAGTTTTCCTCGAAGGCAAACAGCTGCATGGGATGTATCGGGGCTGCGATCCTGATCCCCGGCCATCCGCCACACGTTGAGCAACGCGATCATCGCCTTTGTTATCGTCCGTACCAAGGGCCGATGGCACAAAGTACACTTGCCGCACGTGGGGGTTGTGTTTTGAAATGAGCACTCAACACCGGCAAGGCTGAGTGATGGTGGAGAAACCACAGGATTTGCCTCCCGAGATCGCGAAGTTGTTTGCGGCCGCGGAGAAGCTGCCGTTGGCCAAAGAGCGTGACGACTTGCGATTGAACGTCGAGCGCTGGGTCAGTTCGTCCGGGCTGCGGCTGCGGCGCGGAACTGCAGACGAGGACTGATTGGCTGCACTGCCATGTCCCTGCAGTTCCACCGTGCCGTCGAGCACATGGAGATATGGAGCGCGAGCAGCGACGGCTTTTCGTTCGTGATCAGTTTCGAAAGTCCCACCGGGACCGGTTTTCACGGAAGCGCCGGCTATGTCGCGTCATGGCGGCCGGTTGCCCCGAGCCGTGGCGCGATCAGGGTCTTCGGCTCGCCGTTCAAGACATTCGATCAGGCGATGGCGGCCTGCGACGCGATGCTGAAACATCTGACGGGCGAAAATTGAAAGCCTTTCGGGGGAGACAAAGGACGTGACGGTCGCCAGGCGGCTGTGTCGGCGCGGATTCATCGCAACCGACTTCACAACAATGACGCATCGCTGCCGCATCCTGCACAAGATCAAGTGCGGTCATGGTCAAGTCTAGGATCGTGGTGAGGGCTGGCGGACGTACCCAACCTCACACATCCGAAACGCCCCCGGAGAATTCCAGCTCCGGGGGCTTTTTTATCCGATCTGGCCGAACGGTGAATGCGGGAAGCCTGTCAAGGCCGACATCACAGTCGTTGGTTCCTTGTCAGGAACAGAGCCAAATGATGACCAGAGCCATCGGCAGGCCCATAGCCAAGGCGCCGACGATCATCAGCGCAAAAGCCGATAGCAGGTTGGCCTCGGGCTGTATCTCTTGCCCGCGCATCTCGTCTCCTCCATCGAGCCCCCGCCCAAAAGGATGACCGATCCCCACCGTGGACGAGGCTGGACGCGCATGGTTAAGAAAAGATTAACGTGCTCCCGCAATCCACAATGCCGCGCTGCGCGGCAGCGTCTAAACGCCACGCAGACCGGCGTGGTTGAAAACCCGCGGATCGGCGGTGAGCCCTCTGGCGCCACCGCCGACAACACGGCATCTCACCAGCAGACGTTCACCGGGACGACGCGCCATCCCCAGCCGGTCCAGACCCGACGAAATCTCGTACACCCATCCCAC